>NZ_JBWKIF010000020.1:0-157430 GCF_056432865.1 Streptomyces sp. NPDC044921 | reverse complement strand
GGTAACTGGTGGAGGTGACCGGTACTAATAGGCCGAGGGCTTGTCCTCAGTTGCTCGCGTCCACTGTGTTGGTTCTGAAACCACGAACAGCCCCATGTGCCACACGTGGTGCGGCTGGACAGTTTCATAGTGTTTCGGTGGTTATAGCGTAGGGGAAACGCCCGGTTACATTTCGAACCCGGAAGCTAAGCCTTACAGCGCCGATGGTACTGCAGGGGGGACCCTGTGGGAGAGTAGGACGCCGCCGAACAATCATTGAAAGGGTTGGACCCGGAACTTCGGTTTCGGGTCCAACCCTTTTTTGTTGTGCGTCACTTGAAGTTCACGTTGCGCAACCAGCATGCATATCATGGGTACTGCTGCAATGCTCAGGGCCGCCGGTGTCGGACTCGGTGACGAGGTGGTCGTGCCGGCCTTCGGGAACGTCGAGGTCGCCGAGGCCGTGGCCATGGCCGGGGCGCTGCCGGTGTTCGCCGACATAGATCCCCTCACCTACTGCCTTGACCCCGCAGCCGTGGACGCGGCGGTCACCCCGCGGACCGCGGCCGTCGTCATCGTGCACCGCTTCGGCCGGCTCGCCGACATCGCACGGCTGCACGGCGTGGGGCAGCGGCACGGACTGCTCGTGCTGGAGCAGGGCGAGTCGGAGGCGCCGTACGACGAGATAGCCCAGCGTCGGGAGCGCGCCGCGTATCTCGACGCGAAACTGCGGGGCGTGCGGACGCCGGACGATGGTGACGGGCACACGTATCAGCAGTACGTCGTGCGGGTGCCGGGCAATGGGCGGCCCGACCGGGACGCCTTCGCGCGGGCCGTGCGGGCCAGGGGAGTTGAGGCCCGGGTGCCGGTGAAGACGCCGGTGCACCGGTTGCCCGAGTTCCGGCGCTGTGTGTCGCTGCCGGAGACGGAGCGCGCCGCCGACGAGACGCTCGCGCTTCCGGTGCACGCGGCACTGACCAAGCGGGACATGCAGCGGGTCGTGTCCGCGTGCAACTCCCTCGGAGGACTGCTGCAGTCCGCCTTCTGACGTGGTTGGGAGCACGGGTCTGTTCGGGGTATGATCTATTCCGTTGCCGCGGGGAAAACCCACTAAGCAACAGGCCCCTATAGCTCAGTCGGCAGAGCGTCTCCATGGTAAGGAGAAGGTCAACGGTTCGATTCCGTTTGGGGGCTCCGGCAAAAAAGGCCCCACCCTCACGGGTGGGGCCTTTTTCGTTGTCCTAGTCCTTGTGGGGGCCCGGGACGCGCATCGCCAGGATGGCCATGTCGTCGGACGGGGCGTCCGACGCGAAGCGTTCCACCGCGCGCATGATGCGGGCCGCGACCGCGCCGGCCGTGAGGCCCGTGCAGGTCGTCAGGACGTCGGCGAGGCCGTCGTCGCCCAGCATGCGGGTGCCCTCGCGGCGTTCGGTGACGCCGTCCGTGACGCACAGCAGGACATCGCCCGGGTCGAGGGTGACCGTCTCCTCGAAGAGCTCCAGGTCGTCGATGACGCCGAGGAGCGGCTGCGGTTCGGCGGCCGGTTCGACCGTGCCGTCCTGGCGCAGGCGCAGGGGCAGCGGGTGACCGGCGCAGACGACCTTCAGTTCGGCGCTGCCGTCCTCCTGGGGGCGCATCTCGCCGTAGAGGAGGGTCAGGAAGCGGCTGCGGGCGCCTTCGTCGAGGATGGCGGAGTTGAGGCGCTCCAGGACCGTGGGGCCGCTGAGGCCCTCGCGGGCCAGGAGGCGCAGGGCGTGGCGGGCCAGGCCCGTGACCGCCGCGGCGTTCGGGCCCGTACCGCAGACGTCGCCGATGGCGAAGCCGTAGGCGCCGTCGCGGATGGGGAAGACGTCGTAGAAGTCGCCGCCCACCTCGTTGCCCTCGCCGGCGGCGCGGTAGATGACCTCGACCTCGACGCCCTCGATCGAGGGGAGCTCCGGGGGCAGGAGGCTGCGCTGGAGGGACTGGCTGATCGCCGTGCGCTCGGAGTAGAGGCGGGCGTTGTCCAGGGCCAGGGCGGCTCGGCGGGAGAGGTCCTCGGCGAGTTCCAGGATCTCCTGGCGGAAGTGCTCGTCGGTGGGCTTGCCGAGGGTGAGCATGCCGATGACGCGGTTGCGGGCGACGAGGGGGAGGACGACCGTCTCGCCGCCGACGGCGGAGGCCGTGGCGAGGGTCGGGCCGATACCCGGCTTGACCTGGTGGCCGGCACCGCCGCTGAGGCCGAGGCTGCGCATGGAGCTGCGCAGGGCGGCCTGGTGGGCGACCTCGGCGGGGGCCGCCCAGACGCGGGCGCCCGGGGTGGGGACCGGGTCGGGCGGGGGGACCTTCGACAGCAGGGACTTGATGCCGTCGATGAGTTCCTCGTCCTCGTGCAGGACGTAGGACAGGTACGGCTCGGAGGCCTGGTCGGCGATCGTGTAGACGGCGCACCAGGTGGCGAGGGTCGGGACGGTCATCTGGGCCATCAGGGCCAGCGTCTGGTCGCGGTCCAGGGTGCCGGCCAGCAGGTCGGAGGCCTCGACCAGGAAGCTGAGGGAGCCGCGGCGGAGGCGCTCCAGTTCGCCCAGGCGGGCTGATTCGACGGCCAGGGCGATGCGGTCGGCGGCGAACTGCAGGCGCAGCGCCTCCTCGTTGGAGTATCTGCCCGGAGCCTCGGCGGCGACGCCCAGGGAGCCCGTGAGGCGGCCCTCGACCTTCAGGGGGACCGTGACGACCGAGCGCATGCCCGTGCCGTTGAGCAGGGGCACCGCGCCGGAGACCGCCGTCAGGTCGTCGTGGACGGCGGGCATGCGGGCGGAGCCGTAGCGGCCCGTGCCGGCCTCGACGGGGACGCGGGCGAAGCGCTGGCGCGCCGAGGGGAGGCCGGTGGAGGCGCGGACCTCCAGTTCCGTCTCGTCGTCCGTGGCGAGCAGCAGGAAGGCCGAGTCGCCGTCGAGCATGTCGCGGGCGCGTTCGACCGTGCGCTGCAGGAGGCCGTCGAGGTCGTCCGGGGCGGGGGAGCCGATGAACACCTCGAAGGGGTCGGTGCTCTGGCCCTCGGAGCCGGTCGAGGTGTCGGAGGCGGGGACGCGCAGGGGCGTCTGCAGAACGGCCCGTTCGTGGTCCCGTACCAGGAGGCACACGGTTGACGGCTCGCCGCCGGTGTCGCGGACGCGCAGGTGGGAGGCGTAGACGGGGATGACGCGGCCGCTGGCGCCGCGGATGCCGTAGCTGCCTTCCCAGCGGGAGAGCTGGAGTGCCTCCGCGATGCCCGTGCTGGTGCCGGGGGTGTGCGGCCAGGCGGCGAGGTCGGTCAGGGGCTTGCCGGTGACCTGCTCGGCCGGGTAGCCGAAGAGTTCCTCGGCGTCCTCGTTCCAGGCGCTGATGTGGCCGGTGCGGTCGACCTGGACGACGGCGACGCGGACCCGGCTGTCGGCGAGGGGCAGCAGGTCGGCCGGGAGGGCGGGGCCGGCGGCGCGGGTGCCGACCGCGCGGGCGGGGAGGTCGAGCTGGAACCAGACGGTCTTGTGGGTGGGGGTGTACTCGACGCCCCAGCGGCCGGCGAGGGCCGCGCAGAGCTGCAGGCCCCGGCCGCCCTCGCGGTCGGGGCTGCCCATGGTGACGGCCGCGCCCTGGAGGGGGACCTCGCGCTCGGGGTACCGGTCGGCGACCTCGATGCGCACGCCCTCGTCGCTGCGCAGGCACAGCACGTCGGCGGAGGTGCCGGCGTGGACCACGGCGTTGGTCACCAGTTCGCTGGTGAGAACCACGGCGTCGTCGACGATGTCGGCGAAGCCCCAGCCCTGGAGGGTGTCGCGGACGAAGGAGCGGGCGCTCGCGACCGAGCGCCCGACGGGCTCGAAACTGGCGGCCGCGCGCGCGGTGATCACAGAACTCCTCGACCGGTTCTCGACGTACTGGGCTGCGGGACCGACCGGCTCGCGCCGCTGGTGCGGCAGGCTGCCCGTCGGCCTGGGGTCCGGGGGCTGTCCCCCCGGGATCAGTCCGGTGGTCATGTGTGCGGCCGCCCCTCCGATGCCCGCTCGTCTTCGTGCCACCGCCCAGGCCGGACGGACCGGCGCGGCTGGACAGCCGGATGCAAGGTTACTTACCTTCGCGGTCCGTGCGGATGCCGGTCTGCAGTGTTTCCGTCCGGAGGGTGTGCGGACGGTGTGCGAAGCTGCCGAACTGTTATGGCCTGGTTCGGCCGGGGTGAAACACTGGGCAAGCTTCTTGTGAAGGTCCGGGCAGGCTGACTGCACACGGCGTACGGCGGGCAGCAGCCCCCTGGAGCCGGCCCGGTGTGCAGGGCAGAGAATACGCAGTAGTAACTGGTACGCCGAGCGGTACCGGAGTGACGGTCGACCCCTGCGGGAGGGACACAGTGGAGTCTGGCGCAGCGACGCGTGGCACGAGGACGCGCGCGAAGGGCGGACAGTCCCCGAGCAACCAGGGCAAAGGACGCAACGGCACGACCGAGGTGGACACCGCAGCCCTGAACCGGCTGATGGCGGCCCTGGTGTCTATGCGGGACGGGAACTTCCGCAAGCGGCTCACGGTGTCCGGCGACGGCGTGATGGCCGAGATCGCGGCGGTCTTCAACGAGGTGGCCGACCGCAACCTGCACCTGACGGGCGAGGTGTCGCGGGTCCGGCGGATGGTCGGCCGTGAGGGCAAGCTGACCGAGCGGCTGGAGACGGGTGCCTGCGAGGGCTCGTGGGCCACGGCGATCGACAACTGCAACGCCCTGGTGGACGACCTGGTGCGGCCGGTCTCCGAGGTCGGCCGCGTGCTGTCGGCTGTGGCGGAGGGCGACCTGTCGCCGCGCATGGAGCTGCGGACGCAGGTGGCGGACGGGAACAACCAGCCGTTGCGGGGCGAGTTCCTGAAGGTCGGGCGGACCGTCAACAACCTGGTCGACCAGTTGTCGACGTTCACCGACGAGGTCACCCGTGTGGCCAGTGAGGTGGGCACCGAGGGCAAGCTGGGCGGGCAGGCCCGGGTGCGCGGTATGTCGGGTTCGTGGCGGGACCTCACGGACTCCGTCAACACGATGGCGTACCGGCTGACGGCCCAGGTGAGGGACATCGCGCTGGTGACTACGGCGGTCGCCAAGGGTGATCTGTCGCGGAAGGTCACCGTTCAGGTGGCCGGCGAGATGCTGGAGCTGAAGAACACCGTCAACACGATGGTGGACCAGCTGTCGGCGTTCTCCTCCGAGGTGACGCGGGTGGCCCGCGAGGTGGGCACCGAGGGCGCGCTGGGCGGCCAGGCACAGGTGCCCGGGGTCGACGGCGTGTGGAAGGAACTGACCGATTCGGTCAACACCATGGCCGGGAACCTCACGGCCCAGGTGCGCGGGATCGCGGAGGTGACGACCGCGGTCGCCAACGGTGACCTGTCCCGCAAGGTGACCGTCCCGGCGCGCGGCGAGGTCGCACAGCTCGCCGACACGATCAACCAGATGACCGAGACGCTGCGGATCTTCGCCGACGAGGTCACGCGCGTGGCCAACGAAGTCGGCGCCGAGGGACGGCTCGGCGGTCAGGCGAACGTGCCGGGCGCGGCGGGGACGTGGAAGGACCTCACCGATTCGGTCAACACGGTCTTCCGGAACCTGACCACCCAGGTGCGGGACATCGCGGCGGTGACGACGGCGGTGGCCAACGGCGATCTGTCGCAGAAGGTCACCGTGGACGTGGCCGGCGAGATGCTGGAGCTGAAGAACACCGTCAACACGATGGTGGACCAGCTGTCCTCCTTCGGTGCCGAAGTGACGCGTGTGGCGCGGGAGATCGGTGTCGAGGGCGAGCTGGGCGGCCAGGCGCAGGTGCCGGGCGCGGCGGGGACGTGGAAGGACCTGACGGACTCCGTCAACACCGCGTTCCGCAACCTCACCGGGCAGGTGCGCAACATCGCCCAGGTGACGACGGCGGTGGCGAACGGCGACCTGTCGCAGAAGGTCACCGTCGACGTCTCCGGCGAGATGCTCGCGCTGAAGAACACCGTGAACACCATGGTCGACCAGCTGTCGAGCTTCGCCGACCAGGTGACCCGGATGGCCCGGGACGTGGGCACCGAGGGCCGGCTGGGCGGTCAGGCCCGGGTCGACGGCGTGTCGGGCACCTGGAAGGAGCTGACCGACTCCGTCAACTCGATGGCCGGCAACCTCACCTCCCAGGTGCGCAACATCGCGCAGGTGACGACGGCCGTGGCCCGGGGCGACCTGTCGCAGAAGATCGACGTGGACGCGCGCGGCGAGATCCTGGAGCTGAAGAACACCATCAACACGATGGTCGACCAGCTGTCGGCCTTCGCCGACCAGGTGACCCGGGTGGCCCGCGAGGTGGGTACGGACGGGCGGCTGGGCGGTCAGGCGCAGGTGCCCGGGGTCGCCGGTGTGTGGCGCGACCTGACCGACTCGGTGAACGGCATGGCCGGGAACCTCACCGCGCAGGTGCGCAACATCGCCCAGGTGGCGACCGCGGTGGCCCGGGGCGACCTGTCGCAGAAGATCACCGTGGACGCGCGCGGGGAGATCCTGGAGCTGAAGAACACCCTGAACACGATGGTGGACCAGCTGTCGTCGTTCGCCCAGGAGGTCACGCGTGTGGCCCGTGAGGTGGGTACGGAGGGCATCCTGGGCGGCCAGGCCGAGGTGCAGGGCGTCTCCGGCACCTGGAAGGACCTCACCCAGTCCGTGAACGGCATGGCGAACAACCTGACCATCCAGGTGCGCAACATCGCCGAGGTCACCACCGCGGTCGCCCGGGGCGATCTGTCGAAGAAGATCACCGTCGACGCCAAGGGCGAGATCCTGGAGCTCGTCACGACCGTCAACACGATGGTCGACCAGCTGTCCTCCTTCGCCGAGCAGGTGACCCGGGTCGCCCGTGAGGTGGGCACCGAGGGCATCCTGGGCGGCCAGGCGCACGTGCCGGGTGTCACGGGCATCTGGAAGGACCTGAGCGACAACGTCAACCTGATGGCGAAGAACCTCACCACCCAGGTGCGCAACATCTCCCAGGTCTCGGCGGCGGTCGCCAACGGTGACCTGACGCGGCAGGTCACGATCGAGGCGCGCGGTGAGGTCGCGCAGCTGGCCGACACCATCAACACGATGGTGAAGACGCTGAGTTCGTTCGCCGAGCAGGTCACGAAGGTGGCGCGTGAGGTGGGCACGGACGGCATCCTCGGCGGGCAGGCGCACGTGCCGGGTGTGGCCGGCACGTGGAAGGACCTCACCGAGTCGGTGAACCAGATGGCATCCAACCTGACCGGCCAGGTGCGCAACATCGCCATGGTGACCACGGCCATCGCCAAGGGTGACCTGACGAAGAAGATCGACATCGACGCGCGCGGGGAGATCCTGGAGCTGAAGACGACCATCAACACGATGGTCGACCAGCTGTCCTCGTTCGCCGAGGAGGTCACCCGCGTCGCCCGTGAGGTGGGCACGGAGGGGCAGCTGGGCGGCCAGGCACGCGTGCGGGACGTGGACGGCACCTGGCGGGACCTGACGGAGTCCGTGAACGAGATGGCCGGGAACCTGACCCGGCAGGTGCGGGCCATCGCCCGCGTGGCGACCGCGGTGACCCGGGGCGACCTGAACCTGAAGATCGACGTGGACGCGTCCGGGGAGATCCAGGAACTCCAGGACTACATCAACAAGATGATCGCCAACCTGCGCGACACCACGATCGCCAACAAGGAGCAGGACTGGCTCAAGGGCAACCTGGCCCGCATCTCCGCGCTGATGCAGGGCCGCCGGGACCTGGAGGACGTGGCCTCGCTGATCATGAGCGAGCTGACACCGGTCGTCTCGGCCCAGCACGGCGCGTTCTTCCTGGCCATGCCGCTCGTCGACGGCGAGGACGTGACCGCCGCCGACGAGGACCAGTACGAGCTGCGCATGCTCGGCAGCTACGGCTACTCGATGGGCTCCATGCCGACGTCGTTCCGCCCCGGTGAGGCGCTGATCGGGACGGCCGCGACGGAGAAGCGCACGATCCTCGTGGAGAACGCGCCCAGCGGGTACCTGAAGATCTCCTCGGGCCTCGGCGAGGCGCCGCCCGCGCAGGTGATCGTGCTGCCGGTGCTGTTCGAGGGGAAGGTCCTCGGTGTCATCGAGCTGGCGTCGTTCACGCCGTTCACGCAGATCCAGAAGGACTTCCTGAACCAGATCGCGGAGATGATCGCCACCAGCGTCAACACCATCTCCGTCAACACCAAGACCGAGCTGCTGCTGGCGCAGTCGCAGGAGCTGACCGAGCAACTGCGGGAGCGTTCCGCCGAGTTGGAGCAGCGCCAGAAGGCGCTGCAGGCGTCCAACGCCGAACTGGAGGAGAAGGCCGAGCTGCTGGCCCAGCAGAACCGCGACATCGAGGTGAAGAACACCGAGATCGAGGAGGCGCGGCAGGTCCTGGAGGAGCGTGCCGAGCAGCTCGCGGTGTCGATGCGCTACAAGAGCGAGTTCCTCGCGAACATGTCGCACGAGCTGCGCACACCGCTGAACTCGCTGCTCATCCTGGCCAAGCTGCTCGCCGACAACGCCGAGGGGAACCTCTCCCCGAAGCAGGTCGAGTTCGCCGAGACGATCCACGGGGCCGGCTCCGACCTGCTCCAGCTCATCAACGACATCCTCGACCTGTCGAAGGTCGAGGCGGGCAAGATGGACGTCTCGCCGACGCGGATCGCGCTGGTGCAGCTCGTGGACTACGTGGAGGCGACGTTCCGGCCGCTGACCGCGGAGAAGGGCCTGGACCTGTCGGTGCGGGTCTCCCCGGAGCTCCCGGCCACGCTGCACACCGACGAGCAGCGGCTGCTTCAGGTGCTGCGCAACCTGCTGTCCAACGCGGTGAAGTTCACCGACTCCGGTTCGGTGGAGCTGGTCATCAGGCCGGCGCGGGACGACGTGCCGCAGAAGATCCGGGAGCAGCTGCTGGAGACCGGGTCGCTGACCGACCCGGACGCCGGGCTGATCGCGTTCTCCGTGACCGACACCGGGATCGGCATCGCCTCCAGCAAGATGCGGGTGATCTTCGAGGCGTTCAAGCAGGCCGACGGCACGACCAGCCGCAAGTACGGTGGTACGGGCCTGGGGCTGTCCATCTCGCGGGAGATCGCGCAGCTGCTGGGCGGTGAGATCCACGCCCAGAGCGAGCCGGGCCGCGGCTCGACGTTCACGCTGTACCTGCCGCTGCACCCGAGCGAGCTGCCGCCGCAGGGCTACCAGCAGCAGCTGCCCGCCCTGGAGGCCGGGGACCTGGTCGCGTCGAAGGCCGACCCGGCCGAGCTGTCCGACGCGGAGGTCGAGACGCCGGCCGAGGTGAAGTCGTACCGCGAGACGCAGAACGGGCCGGCCGCACTGTTCCGGCGGCGGCGCCGGGCGCCCGAGCTGGAGGCGCGCCCGGCGCAGCCTGAGCAGTGGGTGCCCGAGCAGGAGGCGGCGCCGCGTCCGCAGCGGGGCATCCGGTTCGGCGGCGAGAAGGTCCTGATCGTCGACGACGACATCCGCAACGTCTTCGCGCTGACGAGCGTGCTGGAGCAGCACGGCCTGTCCGTGCTGTACGCCGAGAACGGGCGCGAGGGCATCGAGGTGCTGGAGCAGCACGAGGACGTGGCGGTCGTCCTGATGGACATCATGATGCCGGAGATGGACGGGTACGCGACGACCACGGCGATCCGCAGGATGCCGCAGTTCGCCGGGCTGCCGATCATCGCGCTGACCGCCAAGGCGATGAAGGGCGACCGCGAGAAGGCGATCGAGTCGGGCGCCTCCGACTACGTCACGAAGCCGGTCGACCCCGATCACCTGCTGACGGTGATGAACCAGTGGATGCGAGGGGAATGAGGGGAGCGTCGGACGGCCGCGCGGCCGTGCCGGGAAGGTTGCGCGTTCACACGGAGTTGCCGACTCGGTGTGCGCGGAGTCGTGTAGAAGTACGAGTTCCGGGGAACCTTCTGGTCTCCTGCTGCGTTTCTGCTACGTGCACAGTGACATCGCGGTGACAGGGTGTGGCGACGGGCGGGGTGCGGCTACGATGACCGGCACAAGGACGGGCGGCGCAAGGGAGTCGTCCGCTGAGGCGGCACCCACCGGTGCATCCTCAGGTCCTGCGGACAGGGGAGGCCCCAAGCCGGGGCGAGGAGGGCGGGCCATGGTGCAGAAGGCCAAGATCCTCCTGGTCGATGACCGGCCGGAGAATCTGCTTGCGCTGGAGGCGATCCTCTCTGCGCTCGATCAGACGCTGGTGCGGGCATCGTCCGGGGAGGAAGCGCTCAAAGCGCTGCTCACGGACGACTTCGCGGTGATCCTGCTGGACGTCCAGATGCCGGGTATGGACGGCTTCGAGACGGCCGCGCACATCAAGCGGCGCGAGCGGACGCGGGACATCCCGATCATCTTCCTCACGGCGATCAACCACGGCCCGCACCACACCTTCCGGGGCTACGCGGCGGGCGCGGTCGACTACATCTCCAAGCCGTTCGACCCGTGGGTGCTGCGCGCGAAGGTCTCCGTCTTCGTCGAGCTGTACATGAAGAACTGCCAGCTGCGTGAGCAGGCGTCGCTGCTGCGGCTGCAGTTGGAGGGCGGCGGCAAGGAAGCGGACGGCGAGGCCAAGGAGGCGGCCGGGCTGCTCGCGGAGCTCTCGGCGCGGCTGGCCGCCGTCGAGGAGCAGGCCGAAGCGCTGACCAAGCAGCTCAACGACGAGTCGACCGACGCCGCGGCGGTGGCCACGGCGGCTCATCTGGAGCGCAAGCTCACGGGGTTGCGGCGGGCGCTGGACGCGCTGGAGCCGGGCACCGGAAGCACCTCCTCGGTGTCCTCGCAGAACTGACGGACGGGGACGCGGCGTTGCCCGCCCATGACCCCGCGTCAGGTTCGCGCCTCTCCCGGAGCGACACGAACGGGTGAAGCGGCAGGCACACGTGTCCCCCGGCGTCTCCCCCGGTAACCTCACACCCATGGCCTCACGTCCCTCCGCAGCCAAGAAGCCGCCGGCGAAGAAGGCGGCCGCTTCCGCGAAGGCCCCGGCGAAGAAGGCCGCTGCCAAAAAGGCTCCCGCGAAGAAGGCGCCCGCCAGGAAGGCCGCGGCCAAGAAGGTCGCGCCCCGGCCGGCACCCAGCCCCACCGGGGGCGTCTACCGGCTCGTGCGCGCCGTGTGGCTCGGGGTGGCACACGGCGTCGGCGCCGTCTTCCGCGGCATAGGGCAGGGCGCCAGGAACCTCGACCCGGCCCACCGCAAGGACGGCGTCGCCCTGCTGCTGCTCGCCATCGCGCTGATCGTCGCCGCCGGCACCTGGGCGGACCTGGAGGGGCCCGTCGGCGACCTGGTCGAGATCCTGGTGACCGGCGCCTTCGGCCGGCTCGACCTGCTCGTACCGATACTGCTCGCCGTCATCGCCGTCCGCTTCATCCGCCACCCGGAGAAGCCCGAGGCCAACGGGCGCATCGTCATCGGCCTGTCCGCGCTCGTCGTCGGTGTGCTCGGGCAGGTCCACATCGCCTGCGGCTCACCCGCGCGCGGCGCCGGCATGCAGGCCATAAGGGACGCCGGCGGTCTGATCGGCTGGGCCACGGCGACCCCGCTGTCGTACACCATGGGCGACGTGCTGGCCGTGCCGCTATTGGTGCTGCTCACGGTCTTCGGGCTGCTCGTCGTGACGGCGACGCCGGTCAACGCCATCCCGCAGCGGCTGCGGCTGCTCGGCGTGCGGCTCGGCGTCCTCCGGGACCCGGCCGAGGACGCCTACGGCTACGTGGAGGACGACGACGAGCGCTACGAGGAGCAGTGGCGCGAGGCGCTGCCCGCACGCCCGCGCGGCAGGCGCGCGCCGGCGCCCGCGGCGTACGACCCCGACAGCGCCGAGGAGGAGGCCCTCACGCGGCGCCGGGGCCGTCCCCGGCGCTCGGCCGTGCCGCAGCCCGACATGGACCGGCCCCGGGACGCCGTGGACGTCGCCGCGGCCGCGGCGGCCGCGCTCGACGGCGCCGTGCTGCACGGCATGCCGCCCTCCCCGGTCGTCGCCGACCTCACCCAGGGCGTACGGGTGGGCGACCAGGAGCCGACCACGCCGACGCCGGTCCCGGCCGCCCGCCCCCGGCAGGACGAGCCGCAGCAGGACGAGCCCGCGCCGCACAAGCCCAGGGCGGGCGTCCGGGACCTCACCAAGGCCCCGCCCGCCGAGCCCCGCGACCTGCCCGCGCGCGCCGAGCAGCTCCAGCTCTCCGGCGACATCACCTACGCGCTGCCCTCTCTGGACCTGCTGGAGCGCGGCGGCCCGGGCAAGTCCCGCAGCGCCGCCAACGACGCCATAGTCGCCGCGCTGACCACCGTCTTCACCGAGTTCAAGGTCGACGCCCGGGTCACCGGTTTCACGCGCGGGCCGACGGTCACACGCTACGAGGTCGAGCTCGGCCCCGCCGTGAAGGTCGAGCGCATCACCGCGCTGGCCAAGAACATCGCCTACGCGGTCGCCTCCCCGGACGTGCGGATCATCAGCCCGATCCCGGGCAAGTCCGCGGTCGGCATCGAGATCCCGAACACCGACCGGGAGATGGTCAACCTCGGCGACGTGCTGCGCCTGGCGGAGTCCGCGGAGGACGACGACCCGATGCTGGTCGCGTTCGGCAAGGACGTCGAGGGCGGCTACGTCATGCACTCGCTGGCGAAGATGCCGCACATGCTGGTCGCCGGCGCCACCGGCTCCGGCAAGTCCTCCTGCATCAACTGCCTGATCACCTCGGTCATGATGCGGGCCACCCCCGAGGACGTCCGGATGATCCTCGTCGACCCCAAGCGGGTCGAGCTGACCGCCTACGAGGGCATCCCGCACCTGATCACGCCGATCATCACCAACCCCAAGCGGGCCGCCGAGGCGCTCCAGTGGGTCGTGCGCGAGATGGACCTGCGCTACGACGACCTGGCCGCCTACGGCTACCGGCACATCGACGACTTCAACAAGGCCGTGCGCGAGGGCAAGGTCAAACCGCCCGAGGGCAGCGAACGCGAGCTCCAGCCCTACCCGTACCTGCTGGTGATCGTCGACGAGCTGGCGGACCTGATGATGGTGGCGCCGCGGGACGTCGAGGACGCGATCGTGCGCATCACGCAGCTCGCGCGCGCCGCCGGCATCCACCTGGTGCTCGCCACGCAGCGGCCGTCGGTGGACGTCGTCACCGGTCTGATCAAGGCGAACGTGCCCTCCCGGCTCGCCTTCGCCACCTCCTCGCTGGCCGACTCGCGGGTCATCCTCGACCAGCCCGGCGCCGAGAAGCTCATCGGCAAGGGTGACGGGCTGTTCCTGCCGATGGGCGCGAACAAGCCCACCCGTATGCAGGGCGCCTTCGTGACCGAGGCGGAGGTCGCGGCCGTCGTCCAGCACTGCAAGGACCAGATGGCGCCCGTCTTCCGGGACGACGTCGTCGTGGGCACCAAGCAGAAGAAGGAGATCGACGAGGACATCGGCGACGACCTCGACCTGCTGTGCCAGGCGGCCGAACTGGTCGTCTCCACGCAGTTCGGGTCGACGTCCATGCTCCAGCGCAAGCTGCGCGTCGGCTTCGCCAAGGCCGGGCGGCTGATGGACCTCATGGAGTCCCGCAACATCGTCGGGCCGAGCGAGGGCTCGAAGGCGCGTGACGTTCTTGTGAAGCCTGACGAGCTGGATGGCGTGCTCGCCCTGATCCGGGGGGAGTCTGAAGGGTAGGGAAGCGGGACACGGTGGTCGACTCGCCGGGCGTGTACGGCAATCGGGTGTCCGGATCGTGACTCACCCGTAAGGGATCATTGAGCAACCGTTTCCCTCCGGCGTACGTCAAGTTGAGCGAAGCGAAAAGCAGCGACCCCACCATCGGACTGTCGGGCCATTCCGATGGCGTACAAAGTGACACCGCCCGGTTGCCCCACCCTTTTGCACCCCCCCTAGACTGAACCTCCAGCACAGGCGGCTATACGCTCGAAAGGCGCCCCCGTGTCCATCGGCAACTCCCCTGAAGACGAGCGTCCGTTCGAAGACGAGCGCGTCGAAGCAGACCGCGAGGAAGCCCGCCCCTCCATCGGCCGTGCCCTGCAGCAGGCCCGTATCGCCGCCGGGCTGACGGTCGACGACGTCAGTAGCGCCACCCGGGTCCGCATGAACATCGTGCACGCCATCGAGGCGGACGACTTCGCCCCCTGCGGCGGTGACGTCTACGCCCGCGGGCACATCAGGACCCTCGCCAGAGCCGTCCACCTCGACCCCGAGCCGCTGCTCGCCCAGTACGGCGAGGAGCACGGGGCCCGTCCGGCACCGACCCCGGCAGCTCCCCTGTTCGAGGCGGAGCGCATCCGTCCGGAGCGGCGGGGGCCGAACTGGACCGCGGCGATGGTCGCCGCGATCGTCGCCGTGATCGGCTTCGTCGGGTTCACCCTCTTCCAGGGCGGCGACGACGGCGGCAACGAGGCGAACGTGGCCGAGGGCTCCACGCCCAGCGACTCCGCCTCGCCGACCACCAAGACCAAGAAGCCCGCCGAACCCGAGACCGAACCGTCCGACAGCGCCATCGCGGCCGCGCCCCGGGACAAGGTGACGGTCCGGGTGGCCGCCGCCGACGGCCGCAGCTGGATCGCCGCCCGGGACCACAACGGCCGCATGCTCTTCGACGGAGTCCTCAAGCAGGGCGACTCCAAGACCTTCCAGGACAGCTCGAAGATCCATCTCGTCCTCGGGGACGCCGGGGCGATCGACCTCTTCGTCAACGGCAAGAAGATCGAGGACGACTTCCAGCCCGGCGCCGTCGAGCGCCTGACGTACACCAAGGGCGACCCCGAGGCCGGGTGACGGGCCCGAAGGGGTGCGGCGGACACGGGGTTGGCCATGATCGGCCAACCCCGTCGACGTGGGGTGTCGGCGGGACGAAGTACTCTTGAGCCCATGCCTGAACGCCGTACCGTCGCACTCGTCACCCTTGGCTGCGCCCGTAACGAGGTGGACTCGGAGGAGCTCGCAGGCCGTTTGGAGGCGGACGGCTGGCAGCTCGTGGAGGACGCCGAGGAAGCCGACGTCGCCGTCGTGAACACCTGCGGCTTCGTCGAGGCCGCCAAGAAGGACTCCGTCGACGCCCTCCTGGAGGCCAACGACCTCAAGGGTCATGGCAGAACCCAGGCCGTCGTGGCGGTGGGCTGCATGGCCGAGCGGTACGGCAAGGAGCTCGCCGAGGCCCTCCCCGAAGCCGACGGCGTGCTCGGCTTCGACGACTACGCGGACATCTCCGACCGCCTCCAGACCATCCTCAACGGCGGCATCCACGCCTCGCACACCCCGCGCGACCGGCGCAAGCTGCTGCCGATCAGCCCGGCCCAGCGGCAGGCGTCCGCCACGGAGGTCGCGCTGCCCGGGCACGCCCCGGCCGACCTTCCCGAAGGCCTCGCCCCGGCCTCCGGACCGCGCGCGCCCCTGCGCCGCCGCCTGGACGGCTCCCCGGTCGCCTCCGTGAAGCTGGCCTCCGGCTGCGACCGGCGCTGCACCTTCTGCGCCATCCCGTCCTTCCGCGGCTCCTTCATCTCACGCCGTCCCTCCGACGTCCTGAACGAGACGCGGTGGCTCGCCGAGCAGGGCGTGAAGGAGGTGATGCTGGTCTCCGAGAACAACACCTCCTACGGCAAGGACCTGGGCGACATCCGCCTGCTGGAGTCCCTGCTGCCCGAGCTGGCCGAGGTCGACGGCATCGAGCGCGTGCGCGTCAGCTACCTGCAGCCGGCCGAGATGCGGCCCGGCCTCATCGACGTGCTGACCTCGACCCCGAAGGTCGCGCCCTACTTCGACCTGTCCTTCCAGCACTCCGCGCCCGGCGTGCTGCGCGCGATGCGCCGCTTCGGCGACACCGACCGCTTCCTGGAACTGCTCGACACCATCCGCGCCAAGGCCCCCCAGGCCGGTGTGCGCTCCAACTTCATCGTCGGCTTCCCCGGTGAGAGCGAGGCCGACCTCGCCGAGCTGGAGCGCTTCCTGAACGGCGCGCGCCTGGACGCCATCGGTGTCTTCGGCTACTCCGACGAGGAGGGCACCGAAGCGGCCGGCTACGACAACAAGCTCGACGAGGACGTCGTCGCCGAGCGGCTGGCCCGCGTCTCGCGCCTCGCCGAGGAACTCGTCTCGCAGCGCGCCGAGGAACGCGTCGGTGAGACGGTCCACGTCCTCGTCGAGTCCGCCGACGAGGAGGACGGCGTGTACGGCCGCGCGGCCCACCAGGCGCCCGAGACGGACGGCCAGGTGCTCCTCACGAGCGGCGCCGGGCTGAGTGCCGGCCGTATGGTCGAGGCGAAGGTGGTCGGCACGGAGGGTGTCGACCTGGTGGCCGAGCCGCTCCCGGGCTCGTTCGCGTCGCCTTCGTCGAGTGAGGAGGCGGGCAGATGACCGGTGTCCCGGCATCCGCGGCGGGAGGCTCCTCCGGCACGGGGAGGACCGCCGCCGGTGCGGCGTCCACGGCCGCGCAGCAGGCTCCCGGCGCGGTGGCGGGACAGGCGGCCGCACCGCCGGTCCAGAGCGCGGCGCCCGCCGCCGCCGACGGCGAGGCCCTCGTCCGCGAGGACGTGACGGGCCCCGGCTCCGACGCCCAGGGCGACGACAGGCCCGCCCGGGGCGCGAAGCTGGCGGCCGCGGCCGTGAACCAGGCCAGCGTCTGGAACATCGCCAACCTGCTCACGATGCTCCGGCTGATCCTCGTACCGGCGTTCGTCGCGCTGATGCTGGCGGACGGCGGTTACGACCCGGCATGGCGCTCCCTCGCCTGGGCCGCCTTCGCCATCGCCATGATCACCGACCTCTTCGACGGTCATCTGGCGCGCACCTACAACCTGGTCACGGACTTCGGGAAGATCGCCGATCCCATCGCCGACAAGGCGATCATGGGAGCGGCGCTGATCTGTCTCTCCGCCCTCGGTGATCTGCCGTGGTGGGTGACCGGCGTGATCTTGGGGCGGGAACTGGGCATCACCGTGCTGCGGTTCCTCGTCATCCGGTACGGCGTCATCCCCGCCAGCCGTGGTGGCAAGCTCAAGACGCTCACCCAGGGCGTGGCCGTGGGCATGTACGTGCTGGCGCTGACGGGATGGCTGGCCACCCTGCGGTGGTGGGTCATGGCCGCGGCGGTCGTCCTGACCGTGGTGACCGGGCTGGACTATGTGAAACAGGCCATTGTGCTGCGCAGGCGGGGAATCGCCGCGCGCAAGGCCGCGTTGGAGGAGAAGGAAGCGTGAGTTCCACGGCCACCGACGTGGTGCGACTACTCACCGTGAGGGGCGAGACGCTCGCCGTCGCGGAGTCGCTGACCGGTGGTCTCGTAGCGGCGGAGATCACAGCGGTGCCCGGGGCGTCCAAGGCCTTCCGGGGATCGGTGACCGCCTACGCCACCGAACTGAAGCAGGAACTGCTCGATGTCGACGCCGCGTTGCTGGCGTCCCGCGGGGCGGTGGATCCGCAGGTCGCGGCCCAGATGGCGGCCGGCGTCCGCAGGGCGCTCGGCACCGACTGGGGCATCGCGACCACCGGGGTCGCGGGCCCCGAGCCGCAGGACGGGCAGGCCGTCGGGACGGTCTTCGTCGCCGTGGACGGCCCGTCCGCAGCGGATTCCCGTTCTGCCGGCGGCGGAAAAGTGGAGGGTCTGCGGTTGAACGGCGACCGCGCGGAAATTCGTAGAGAGAGTGTACGGAGCGTACTCGCACTGCTCCTGAAGGAGCTTGCGGGCGAACAGACTGGGAATGAGCGGGCACAGGATACGGAACGGAACGGGGGGTTTTGATGTTTGCAGCCCTGAGTGAACACGACATCGCTCCCCGCACGGCCGCGGCGCAAGGCGGTACGGTGGGGCGTAATGGATGCGGCTACGCGGTCCGAGGAGGGAGCCACCGATGATTCTGCTCCGTCGCCTGCTGGGTGACGTGCTGCGTCGGCAGCGCCAGCGCCAGGGCCGTACTCTGCGCGAAGTCTCCTCGTCCGCCCGAGTCTCACTCGGCTATCTCTCCGAGGTGGAGCGGGGGCAGAAGGAGGCTTCCTCCGAGCTGCTCTCCGCCATCTGCGACGCGCTGGACGTACGGATGTCCGAGCTCATGCGGGAAGTGAGCGACGAGCTCGCCCTCGCCGAGCTGGCCCAGTCCGCTGCGGCCACCCCCAGCGAGCCTGTGCCCACGCCGGTTCGGCCGATGCTGGGTTCCGTCTCGGTGACCGGTGTGCCACCGGAACGGGTGACGATCAAGGCGCCCGCCGAGGCGGTGGACGTCGTCGCCGCGTGACGCCCCGCGTCCACGTGGCATGAACGAGCGGCGCCGATCGGGCGCCGGTATGTGGTGAGGCCCCGGCCGGGGTCCTCCGGAGGATCCGGAGGAGTGTCGGTCGGGGTTTTCGCTTGTCCGTGCACAAGGCCGGGCCTGTTTGTCCGTTTCCTTTGCGTTTGCCCGTGTGGCGTGCGGCCGTCATCGTTGAGGGGATGGCCGGGGAACAGCCCACGGAGGTGCGGATGTACGTCGTGAAGAGCCCGCTGTCGGACGCGAGCCTGAAGACCGTGTCCGAGGCGCTGCAGGGAGCCCTCGTCGACCTGGTGGACCTCGCCCTCGTGGCGAAGCAGATCCACTGGAACGTGGTGGGGCCGCGCTTCCGGTCCGTGCACCTCCAGCTCGACGAGGTCGTCGACACCGCGCGGACTTTCTCCGACACCGTGGCCGAGCGTGCCGCGGCGCTGGGCATCCCGCCGGACGGACGTGCCGCGACGGTGGCCGTCGGCAGCGGGATCGGCGTGACGCCCGAGGGGTGGGTCGACGACACGACCGCCGTGAGGACGCTCGTCGAGGCGCTGGGCGCGGTGATCGCGCGGATGCGGGAGCGGGTGGAGGCGACCGGGGAGCCGGATCCGGTGAGCCAGGACATCTTCATCCAGATCACGGGGGATCTGGAGAAGCATCACTGGATGTTCCAGGCCGAGAACGGGTGATCGTCGCGGGCGCCGCAGCGGGCGACGGGCCGGCCGGTCCCGCCGCTCGGTGGGGCGGGGTCGGCGATGTGGCTCGGCGCGGTGTGTCGCGGTGGGGTGGGGCGTGGCGTGGGGCGCGGGGTGTGGCTCGGTGGGGCCGGGTCCGTGGGGTGGCTCCGTTGGGTAAGGCGTGGCGTGGGGTGCCGGGTGTGGCTCGGTGGGGTCGGGGCCGCGGAGTGGCTCCGTGGGGTGGGTCGCGGGGTGTGGCTCGGTGGGGCGGGGTGCGCGGTGCGGCTCGGTGGGGCGGGGTGCGCGGTGCGCCTGTGGGCCGGTGGTGCGCCCTGTGCGCGGGCCCGGGCAGCCGAATAGCGTCCGGCTGGAGGTGGTGGCCGTGGCGGGGATAGGGCGCCGGGGGGCCAGGGGCCGGGGTGCTCAAGGCTGGGGCGCTCGGGGCTGGGGGTTCCGTGAGATCGCTGTGCTGGGGCTCGGGGCGCTGTGGTGGTGGGCCGTGGTGCGGCTGGTGGTGGCGCCCGGGGCGGGGGCGCTGGAGGCGACGGTGGCCGCCGGGGGGTGGGGACTGAGCGTGCTGCCCGTGCACTGTGTGCCCAAGGGGCGGGCGGGCGGGGTGGTGGTCGGTGCGGGGCGGCTGCGGAGGGCTTTGGGGGTGGGGGCGCGGGGGATGGTCCGACGGGGGTGGCTTCCGGTGCGTGTGGGTGGGGGGTCGCGCCGCCCGGCTGTCACCACGGCATCGCCACACCCCCGTTCGGACGAATGATCTGGCCCGTGGTGAAGGCCGACGCGTCGGACGCCAGGTGCAGGACCGCGTGGGCGACGTCCTCGGGTTCGCCGACCCGGCCCAGGGGTGACATGCGGGCCATGACCGCTTCCGTCCGGCCTGGGCCTCTCCGTCGTGGCGCTCGGTCATCGGTGTGTGGATCCAGCCCGGCGCGACCGCGTTGACGCGAATGCCGTGCCGGCCGACCTCGGTCGCGAGGGTCTTCGTCAGCTGGACCACCGCCGCCTTGGCGGCGCCGTAGCAGAGCAGCCCCGGGGCGCCGGTGTCGACGGCACCCGACGCCATGGTGACGATGCTGCCCGGGGTGCCGCGCGCGATCATCAGGCGGGCCGCCTCCTGGCAGGCGTGGAGCACGCCCTTGAAGTTGACGGAGAGCACCCGGTCGAGGTCCTCGTCCCGGGTCTCCAGTACCGGGCTGCTGTGCATGATGCCGGCGACCGCGGCGAGGACGTCCAGGCGTGCGCAGGAGGTGATGGCCTGCCGCAGCCGCGCGCGGTCGGTGACGTCCAGGAGGTGGGTGCGGGCCGTGCCGCCGCCCTCGTGGATGAGGGTCGCCGTGGCACGCAGGGACTCGGGGTCGCGGTCCGCGCAGTGCACGGTGGCGCCCGCCTCGGCCAGCAGGACCGCACAGGCGCGGCCGATGCCGCTCGCGGCACCGGTGACGAACGCGGTGCGGCCGGTGAGGTCGTACGCCGAGACGGGCATGCGGGGACGGTACGAGCGTTTCTGACGGGCCGTCAATCGGTCGCGTCACGGCTGATGCGCCGTACGGGAGCTGGGGTCGGGCCCGCCTGGCAGACCGGGCACCAGTACGTGGGGCGATCGCGGGAGCCGTCACCCTGGTCGGCGACCCGGATCGGGGTGTGGCAGCGCAGGCAGGGGCGGCGGGCCCGGCCGTACACGAACAGGTCCTGGCCGCGGCGGCCCGTCGTGGTGCGGACCGGGCGGTCGCGGTTGGACTCCAGCAGCTTCTTGGCGAGCACCGGCAGCTTCGCGGCGCGGTCGGCGGGCAGCTCGCCCGCCGGGAGCCACGGGGTGACGCCGAGCAGGAAGCAGAGCTCGCTCTTGTAGACGTTGCCGATGCCGGCGAGGTTGCGCTGGTCGAGCAGGGCCTCGCCCAGTTCGCGGGCAGGGTCCTTCGGGACGTTGGCGAGGGCCCGGCCGGGGTCCCAGTCCGGGCCGAGGAGGTCGGGGCCGAGGTGGCCGACCGCGCGGTGCTCGTCGGTGGTGCGCAGCAGTTCCAGGACGGGGAGGCGGTAGCCGACGGCCGTGCGGTCGGTGGTGCCGAGGATCGCGCGGATCTGGTGACCGGGCCCGCCGCTCCAGCGCTGGCCGTTGGCGTACACCTTCCAGGAGCCGTCCATCCGCAGGTGGGAGTGGAGGGTCAGACCGCCCTCCACGCGGGTGAGGAGGTGTTTGCCGCGCGCGGTGACGTCCAGGACGGTGCGGCCCGTCAGGTCGGCCGTGGCGAAGCGGGGCACCCGGAGGTCGCTGCGGGTCAGCACGTGACCCGCGAGGGCGTCGTGCAGCCGCCTCGCCGCCTGCCAGACCGTGTCTCCTTCGGGCATGGGTCAAGGGTGGCACGCCGACCCCGCACACGGCCGGTGGGCCTTGCGGAGGGGGCCGGGGCCAGGGGCCTTCGCCCCGTGCCGAAGTCGTCAGGCACGCAGGCGGAGACCTCGTGGCGTCGCGATGAAGCCCGCTCCTTCCAGGAGGGCGCCGAAGGGGGACGTGAGGGCCTGGGTGCCGTTGACCCGCTCCACCGTGACCGTGCCGAGGGAGCCGGCGCGGGCGGCCGCGGCCAGGGCCTCCGCCGCGGCGTGCAGACGCGGGTCGTCGCCCGGGTCATCGTCCGGGCCGGCGGCCCAGGCGAGCAGGGTCTTGCCGCCGCGCTCCATGTAGAGCGTCAGCTCGCCGTCGACGAGCACCACGAGGGAACCGGCCTTGCGGCCCGGCTTGTGCCCGGCGCCGGTCGGGGGCTCGGGCCAGGGCAGGGCCGCGCCGTACGCGTTCGCCGGATCGGCGGCGGCGAGGACGACGGCCCGGGAGGCGTCCGCGCGGGTGCGGCGGCCGGAGAACCCCGAGTCGTAGCCGGAGGAGCCGTAGGGCGCCCGGCCGCCGTTCTGCCAGGGCGGGGCCCCCTGCGGCGCGTAGTCGCGGGGCGAGAGCCACTCGCCCGGCGCCGGCTCGGACGGGGGGTAGGAGGAGCCCGGGGCGGGGAAGCCGTCGTGGCCCGGGTCGTCGGTGTGGTCGGTGGAGGGGGCGGAATCGTCCGGTCCGGCGAAGTCGTGGGCCGGGAAGGGGTCGGGGTCGGTGCCCGCGAACGGGTCGGGGGCAAGGCCCGGCGGGCCCGGCAGGGTCTCGCCGCGGTCGCGGGCGTTGGACACCGCCCGCAGCCGGTCCACGGCGCCGTCCATCGCGAACTGCGCCGCGCCGAGCCCCTCCACCACATAGCCGCGGCGCGCCTGACCGCTCTCCTCGAAGACGGACAGGACGCGGTACGTCGCCGAGAAGCCGCCCTCGACGCCCTCCGCCGAGACCGCGCCCCTGGTGACCACGCCGTGCCTGTCCAGGAGCGTGCGCGCCAGGGCGTGGGCCCGCACGGTCGGGTCGGCCTCGTGGGACGGGAGCAGGGACCAGCGGCCGGCGACGGTCGGCGGGCCCGAGCGTGACGCCGTGCGGGCCGCGGCCGTCAGGGAGCCGTAGCGGCCGCGGGGGACCGCACGCTTGGCACGGTGGGCCGTGGAGCCGGCGGTGCGGCCCGAGCCGAGCAGGGAGCGCAGCGGGGTGAGCGTGTCGTTGGTCAGCCGCCCCGACCAGGCCAGGTCCCACAGGGCGTCGGCCAGCTGCGGGTCGGTGGCCTCGGGGTGGGTGGTGGCGCGGACCTGGTCGGCGATCTGGCGGAAGAACAGGCCGTAGCCGCCGGAGAGCGCGTCCAGCACCGACTGGTGCAGGGCGGTCAGCTCCAGCGGGTGCGCAGGCGGCAGCAGCAGGGGGGCGGCGTCGGCCAGGTAGAGGGAGACCCAGCCGTCCTTGCCGGGGAGGGAGCCCGCACCGGCCCAGATCACCTCGCCCGCCGCCGTGAGCTCGTCCAGCATGGCCGGGGTGTAGTTCGCCACCCGTGACGGCAGCACGAGCCTCTCGAGGGCGGAGGCGGGCACGGACGCGCCCTGCAACTGCTCGACGGCGCGCACCAGCCCGTCGATGCCGCGCAGGGAGTGGCCCTTGCCGATGTGCTGCCACTGGGGCAGGAACTGGGCGAGCGCGGCCGGGGGCACCGGCTCCAGCTCGTGCCGCAGGGCGGCCAGGGAGCGGCGGCGCAACCGGCGCAGCACGGCCGCGTCGCACCACTCCTGGCCGATCCCGGCCGGGTGGAACTCGCCCTGGACGACCCGGCCCGCGGCGGCCAGCCGCTGGAGGGCGCCCTCGGTGACGGCGACGCCCAGGCCGAAGCGGGCGGCGGCGGTGGTCGAGGTGAACGGGCCGTGGGTGCGGGCGTAGCGGGCCAGGAGGTCGCCCAGGGGGTCCTTGACGGGCTCCGTGAAGGCCTCCGGTACGCCGACCGGCAGGGCCGTGCCCAGCGCGTCGCGCAGGCGGCCGGCGTCCTCGATGGCCGCCCAGTGGTCGGCGCCCGCGATGCGGACCCGGATGGCGCGGCGGGCACCGGCCAGCTCCTCGGCCCACCGCGGCTCGGCGCCCCGCTCGGCGAGCTCCGTCTCCGTCAGCGGCCCGAGCAGGCGCAGCAGGTCCGCGACGCCCTCGGCGTCCTTGACACGGCGGTCCTCGGTGAGCCACTGCAGCTCCCGCTCCAGCTCCGTCAGCACCTCCGCGTCCAGCAGCTCGCGCAGCTCCGCCTGGCCCAGCAGCTCGGCCAGCAGCCGGGAGTCCAGCGACAGGGCGGCGGCGCGGCGCTCGGCGAGCGGGGAGTCGCCCTCGTACAGGAACTGGGCGACGTAACCGAACAGCAGGGAGCGCGCGAAGGGGGACGGCTCGGGGGTGGTGACCTCGACGAGGCGGACCTTGCGGGACTCCAGGTCGCCCATCAGCTCGACCAGCCCGGGGACGTCGAAAACGTCCTGGAGGCACTCGCGGATCGCCTCCAGGACGATCGGGAACGAGCCGAACTCGCTCGCCACCTGCAGCAGCTGGGAGGCGCGCTGCCGCTGCTGCCACAGCGGGGTGCGCCGGCCCGGGTTGCGGCGGGGCAGCAGCAGCGCGCGGGCGGCGCACTCGCGGAACCGGGAGGCGAACAGGGCCGAGCCGCCCACCTGGTCGGTGACGACCTGGTCGACCTCGCCCTTGTCGAAGACGACGTCGGCGGCGCCCACCGGGGCCTGCTCCGCGTCGTACTCCCGGCCCGCCTTCACCGGCTCCTGGTCCAGCAGGTCCAGGCCCATCAGGTCGGCGTCCGGCAGGCGCAGCACGATGCCGTCGTCGGCGTGCATGACCTGCGCGTCCATGCCGTACCGCTCGGAGAGCTTGGCCCCGAGCGCGAGCGCCCAGGGGGCGTGCACCTGCGCGCCGAAGGGGGAGTGCACGACCACGCGCCAGTCGCCGAGCTCGTCGCGGAAGCGCTCCACGACGATCGTCCGGTCGTCCGGGATGTGGCCGCAGGCCTCGCGCTGCTCGTCCAGGTACGACAGCACGTTGTCCGCCGCCCAGGCGTCCAGCCCGGCGGCGAGCAGGCGCAGGCGGGCGTCGTCCTTGGACAGTGAGCCGACCTCGCGCAGGAACGCGCCCACCGCCCGGCCCAGTTCGAGCGGACGGCCCAGCTGGTCGCCCTTCCAGAAGGGCAGCCGGCCCGGCACGCCCGGGGCGGGGGAGACCAGGACGCGGTCGCGGGTGATGTCCTCGATGCGCCACGAGCTCGTGCCCAGCGTGAAGACGTCGCCGACGCGGGACTCGTAGACCATCTCCTCGTCGAGCTCGCCGACCCGGCCGCCGCCCTTCTTGGGGTCCGACCCGGCCAGGAACACCCCGAACAGGCCCCGGTCGGGGATCGTGCCGCCCGAGGTGACGGCGAGGCGCTGGGCGCCGGGGCGGCCGGTGATCTCCCCGGTGACGCGGTCCCACACCACGCGCGGGCGCAGCTCGGCGAAGGCGTCGGACGGGTAGCGGCCGGCCAGCATGTCCAGCACCGCCGTGAAGGCCGATTCGGGGAGGGAGGCGAAAGGGGCGGCCCGGCGGACCGCGGCGAGGAGGTCGTCGAACTGCCAGGTGTCCATCGCCGTCATCGCGACGAGCTGCTGCGCCAGGACGTCCAGGGGGTTGGCGGGGACCTTGAGGGACTCGATGGCGCCCGTGCGCATGCGCTCGGTGACCACGGCCGCCTGGACCAGGTCGCCGCGGTACTTCGGGAAGACCACGCCGGTGGAGACCGCGCCCACCTGATGCCCCGCGCGGCCCACGCGCTGGAGCCCGGACGCCACCGAGGGGGGCGACTCGACCTGGACGACGAGGTCGACCGCGCCCATGTCGATGCCCAGTTCCAGACTGGACGTGGCCACGACCGCCGGGAGACGGCCCGCCTTGAGGTCCTCCTCGACCAGGGCGCGCTGCTCCTTGGACACTGAGCCGTGGTGGGCCCGGGCGATGACCTGGGGCGCGCCCTGGGCGGCTCCGGATCCGCCCATGAGCTCGGCGGGGGAGTGGTGCTCGTCCAGGGGCTCACCCGTGGCCCGCTCGTACGCGATCTCGTTCAGGCGGTTGCACAGGCGCTCCGCGAGGCGGCGGGAGTTCGCGAAGACGATCGTGGAGCGGTGGGACTGGACGAGGTCGGTGATCCGCTCCTCGACGTGCGGCCAGATCGACGGGCGCTCCGCTGCCTCGGAGCCGTCCGACACGGGAGAGCCGCCCAGCTCGCCCAGGTCCTCGACCGGGACGACCACGGACAGGTCGAACTCCTTGCCCGACTCGGGCTGGACGATCTCCACCTTGCGGCGCGGGGAGAGGAAACGGGCCACCTCGTCGACGGGGCGGACCGTCGCGGACAGGCCGATGCGGCGGGCGGGCTTCGGGAGGAGGTCGTCCAGCCGCTCCAGGGAGAGCGCGAGGTGGGCGCCGCGCTTGGTCCCGGCGACCGCGTGCACTTCGTCGAGGATCACCGTCTCCACCCCCGTGAGCGCGTCGCGCGTGGCCGACGTCAGCATCAGGAACAGCGACTCCGGGGTCGTGATCAGGATGTCCGGCGGGCGGGTGGCCAGGGCGCGGCGCTCCGCCGCGGGCGTGTCCCCCGAACGGATGCCCACCTTGACCTCGGGCTCGGGCAGCCCCATCCGCACGGACTCCTGGCGGATGCCCGTCAAAGGACTGCGGAGGTTGCGCTCGACGTCCACGGCCAGGGCCTTGAGCGGGGAGATGTACAGGACGCGGCAGCGCTTCTTGGGGTCGGCGGGGGGCGGGGTCGAGGCCAGCTGGTCCAGCGCGGCCAGGAAGGCGGCCAGGGTCTTGCCGGAGCCGGTCGGGGCGACGACCAGCACGTCCGAACCCTCGTGGATGGCCTGCCACGCGCCGGCCTGGGCGGAGGTGGGCGCGGGGAAGGCACCCGTGAACCAGGCGCGGGTCGCTGGGGAGAAGCCGTCGAGGGGGCCGGGCGCTGTGCTGACCATGCGTCCATCGTGCACCCCGGCACTGACAACCGGGCGCCGCCGCGACTCCGCTCGCCGATTCCCGGTGGGGCGACGGGGCCCGGCCGCCTGGCCACCCCTCGTTTGGCGGCCGGGGTGGCGGGGGCCGGTCGCTTGGCCGTTCGTCGTTTGGCGGCCGGGGTGGCGGGGGCCGGTCGCTTGGCCGTTCGTCGTTTGGCGGCCGGGGTGGCGGGGGCCGGTCGCTTGGCCATCCGTCGCTTGCCCGCCGGGGTAGCGGGAGTCCGCACCCGTCTCTTGCCCGCCGGGGCGACGGGGACCGGCCGCTGCCACCCGTGGTGACGCCCGCCGATCGTTTCGCCGCCGAGGCAACCGGGCCTGTCGCCTACCCCCGTCCCGCGGCCGGTCGGGGACCGGACAATGGGGGGATGAGCGAGCGCGCGCGGCACTGGCAGTACGAGGAACTGCCCGGGGTGGATCTGCTGCGGGCCCGGTACGTGCGCAAGACCTTCGTGCGCCACACGCACGAGAGCTTCGTGATCGCCGCCATCGCCGACGGTGTGGAGGTCTTCCATCACGGCGGGGCCGATCAGTACGCGGGCGCGGGCGCCCTCGCGCTGGTCAACCCGGACACTCCGCACACCGGGCGGGCCGGTGTCCCCGAGGGGTGGCGCTACGGGGCCGTGTATCCGTCGGTGGACGTGGTGGCGGAGATCGCGGCCGAGACGACGGCCCGGCGCGGAACGCCGGGGTTCGTCAGCCCGGTGGTGGACGATCCCTACGCGGTGGGGCTCGTCCACCAGGTTCTGCGGGCCGCCGACGAGGGCAACGCGCTGGCCGCCGGCACGCTGCTGCGGGTCGCCGTGACCCGGCTGCTCCGCCTGAACGGCGGGCCCATGCCCACGCGTGCGGTGCGGACGGCCGGGGCCGGGGTCGCGGCACGCGCGCGTGGCGTGCTGGAGGAGCGGATGGCGCGGCCACCGAGCCTGGAGCAGTTGGCGGCCGATCTGGGGACCAGCCCGTTCGCCCTGCTGCGGGCCTTCCGGGACGCCTACGGGATGCCACCGCACGCCTGGCTGACCGACGCGCGGGTGCGCCGGGCGCGGCGGCTGCTCGACGCGGGGACGGCGCCCTCGGAGGTGGCCGTGACCGTGGGGTTCACCGATCAGCCGCACCTCAACCGGCACTTCAGCCGGATCGTCGGAGTACCCCCTGGGGCGTACCAGCGGGAGCGCAAGAACGTACAAGACCCTCGTGGCGGCCGGCCGTAGATTCCGTGTGTGGCAGAAACGACAGCACTCAAGGATGCAGGGACAGGCGGGAAACCGGACCGGGCCGTCGTACGGGACGCCCTGGGCGTCGGGGTGGCCGTCGGGCTCTCCGGGTTCGCCTTCGGCGTGACGTCGGCCGGGAGCGGCCTCACGCTGTGGCAGACCTGCGCGCTCAGTCTCCTCGTCTTCACCGGTGCCTCCCAGTTCGCCCTGGTGGGCGCCCTCGCGGGCGGAGGCAGTCCGTTCACGGCCGCTGCGGGGGCGTTCTTCCTCGGCGTGCGCAACGCCTTCTACGGCCTGCGGCTGTCCCAGGTGCTGGCCCTCCCGCGCGCGGTGCGGCCGTTCGCCGCCCAGTGGGTGATCGACGAGACGGCCGCCGTCGCGCTGGCCCAGCCCACGCGCCGCACCGCCCGGATGGGCTTCTGGGTGACCGGACTGAGCCTGTACGTGCTGTGGAACCTCACCACGCTGCTCGGTGCCCTGGGCGCCGAGGCCATCGGCGACACCGACGCCTGGGGCCTGGACGCCGCGGGGCCCGCCGTGTTCCTGGCGCTGCTCGCACCCATGCTCAAGAGCGGCACCGAGCGGGCCGCGGCCGGGCTCGCCGTGCTGCTGGGGCTCGGCCTGCTGCCCGTCCTGCCCGCCGGAGTGCCGGTGCTGCTGGCCGCGCTGGCGGCACCGGTCGTGCTGTGGGCCGACGGCCGGCGCCGGGGACGGGAGGCCGGACGGTGAACGTCTGGATCGCGATCGGGCTGACCGTCCTCGGCTGCTACGCCGTCAAACTGGCCGGGTTGCTGGTGCCCGCGGGCGCCCTGGAGCGACCCGTCGTCAAGCGCCTGGCCGCCCTGCTGCCCGTGGCGCTGCTGGCGGCCCTCACGGCCCAGCAGACCTTCGCCGACGGGCAGACGCTGGTGCTGGACGCGCGGGCCGCCGGAGTCGGTGCCGCCGCCGTGGCGCTGCTGCTGCGCGCGCCCTTCCTGCTCGTCGTCGCGGCGGCCGTGGTGGTGACCGCGGGGGTGCGGGCCCTGGGGGCGTGATCAGCCGATGGGCCGGCCGTACGCGTCGAGGGTGCGCAGCGCCTCGATCGTCACCATCGGACCGGCTTCGAGCGCCGGGGCCGGGGCCCACCGGCGCCACCGGACCGGCCAGCCGCCGTCCTCCCCCTGCTGGGCCTCGAGGTGGTCCAGGGCGCGGGCCATCTCGTCGTCCGTGAACCACGCGCGCGCGAGGGAGCGCGGTGTCCGCGCGTAGTCGTACGGGAAGTGGTGCTCTCCCGGGGCGTAATCGGGGGAGACCGGGTACGCCGCCAGGCGGTCGGGGTCCAGTGCCGCGAGGCCCTGCGCGCGCACCAGGCGGCCCAGGCGGTCGGCGGCGGCCTCCGCGCGCGGGCGGTCGGGCACGGCGTCCAGGAAGGCCACGGCGGCCTCGATCTCGTACGGGTGCGACTTCTCCAGGGACTCGACCGCCTGCCAGCAGAAGTCCGTGGCCCTGAACAGCCAGGCGTGCCACACCTCGTTGCGGTGCAGCAGCCCCACCACCGGCCCGGTGGCCAGGAGCTCGCTGGGCGGATCCGCGACCACCGGCACGAACGGGGCGGTGGGGTAGCCGCGCTGACCGGGGTGGACCGCCGGGAGCGCGCCGTCCGCGGTGGAGACGGACGTCAGGTAGCGGCAGATGCGCTCCACCCGCTGGCCCGCGCACCGCCCCACGGCGTCCAGGACGCGCAGGGCATGGGCGGTGTGCAGCGGCTGGCTGACCGGGCCGCGCAGATCGGGCTCGAGCGCGTGACCGTACCCGCCGTCTGCGTTGCGGTATGCGTCCAGGGCCGTCTCCACCGGGTCGGCGGCACCGCCGAGGAAGTGGTGGGCGAAGAGACGTTGCTCCAGCACGCGCGCGGTGAGCCAGACGAAGCGTTCGGCCCGCGCCACGGGGGTGTGCGGCGAGGGCGTCGGGGGGAGTGCGGATGCTCCTGTTTCGGCCATGGGACCGACCGTAGGGCCCGAAACGGTGCGCGCAGGCGGTACCGGCTCAGGCCCACCCCCAGGGGCGGGATACTGGAGTCATGCGGTTGACGGTCTTCTGGCAGCGGATGGCGGAGCACTTCGGTCCGGGGTACGCCGACACCTTCGCGCGCGACCACGTGATGTCGGAGCTCGGCGGGCGCACGGTGAACGAGGCGCTGGACGCCGGCTGGGACGCCAAGCACGTCTGGCAGGTGGTCTGCTCCGTGATGGACGTGCCCCGGGAGAAGCGCTGACCGCTGCCGACGGGCCCCGTGGACGGCCTGCCGGTCACGAAGATCGCGGGCGGGCGGACGGCTGTCGGTGGCGTGGGTGAGACTTGGTCCGTGGCACCCACTGACGAGCCCGGGCAGGCAGCCCGGCAGGCATCCCCGATCGGTACGACACCGCCCGGCCGGCCCCCCGCCGACGGAGCCGCCGGGCCGAACGGCCGCATGCCGCGCTGGCTGCCGCGCGCCATGGTGCTGGCGCTCGCGCTCGTCGCAGTCTTCCAGCTCGGCAGCTGGGCGTTCCACCAGCTCACCGGCCTGCTGATCAACGTCCTCATCTCGTTCTTCCTGGCCCTCGCCATCGAACCCGCGGTGAGCTGGATGGCCTCGCGGGGCGTGCGCCGGGGGCTCGCCGCGTTCGTCGTCTTCATCGGCGTGGTGATCGTGGCCGCGGGCTTCGTCACGCTCCTCGGGTCCATGCTCGCCGGCCAGATCATCAAGATGGTCGAGGGGTTCCCGGACTACCTGGACTCCGTCATCAACTGGGTCAACGCCCACTTCAGGACCGACCTCAAGCGCGTCGACATCCAGGAGGGCCTGCTCCGCTCCGACTGGCTGCGCAGCTACGTGCAGAACAGCGCCACGGGCGTCCTCGACGTCTCCGCGCAGGTCATCGGCGGGCTGTTCCAGCTGCTGACGGTGGCGCTGTTCTCGTTCTACTTCGCCGCCGACGGCCCGCGGCTGCGCCGCACCATCTGCTCCGTCCTGCCGCCCGCCCGGCAGGCCGAGGTGCTGCGCGCGTGGGAGATCGCCGTGAACAAGACCGGCGGCTACCTGTACTCGCGCGGCCTGATGGCGCTGATCTCCGGCGTAGCCCACTTCGTGCTGCTGCAGGTCCTGGACGTGCCCTACGCGCCCGTGCTCGCCGTGTGGGTGGGGCTGGTCTCGCAGTTCATCCCCACCATCGGCACGTATCTCGCGGGCGCGCTGCCCATGCTGATCGCGTTCACGGTGGACCCCTGGTACGCGCTGTGGGTGCTGATCTTCGTCGTCATCTACCAGCAGTTCGAGAACTACGTGCTGCAACCCAAGCTGACCTCCAAGACCGTCGACATCCACCCCGCGGTTGCGTTCGGCTCGGTCATCGCGGGCACCGCGCTCCTGGGCGCCGTCGGCGCGCTGATCGCCATCCCCGCCATCGCCACCCTCCAGGCTTTCCTGGGGGCGTACGTGAAGCGCTACGACGTCACGGACGACCCTCGGGTCCACGGCCACCGACGCGGTGAGGGGCCGGGCGCGCTCACCCGGGCGCGGGGGCTGCGGGAGGCACGGCGAGGGCCGCGGGAGACGGGGCGGCCGGGGGAGCGGCGGCACGCGGACGGCGACTCCGGGGAAAACGGCTCCTGAGCCATGGGAGGCCGCCGGTTCCGGCGGGGCCGGTCGCCGGCATCCCGTCGTCCTGATGGATCCGTGCTGTGGGTGCCGCGTGGTGCGCTTGACACGAAAATCGAACATCCATTCTGATGGAGGCACCGGCAAGGCTCAACGACGGGCGTTTCGACGTAGTTTGGGTGGAGAAGTGCCCGAGTTGTCCACAGGCCGGACGTGCGTCAAGGCGCATTGTCAGTGGCAGGCGTTAGCGTCTTTGACGTGAAGCGATCGACTCAAGCAAATCGGGTGGAACCCATGGCAGGAACCGACCGCGAGAAGGCCCTGGATGCCGCGCTCGCACAGATTGAACGGCAATTCGGCAAGGGCGCGGTCATGCGCATGGGCGACCGGACCCAGGAGCCCATCGAGGTCATCTCGACCGGATCCACCGCCCTGGACGTGGCCCTCGGCGTGGGCGGCCTGCCGCGCGGCCGCGTCGTGGAGATCTACGGACCGGAGTCCTCCGGTAAGACCACCCTGACCCTCCACGCGGTGGCGAACGCGCAGAAGGCCGGCGGCCAGGTCGCCTTCGTCGACGCGGAGCACGCCCTCGACCCCGAGTACGCGAAGAAGCTCGGCGTCGACATCGACAACCTCATCCTCTCCCAGCCGGACAACGGCGAGCAGGCCCTGGAGATCGTGGACATGCTGGTCCGCTCCGGCGCCCTCGATCTCATCGTCATCGACTCCGTCGCCGCGCTCGTCCCCCGCGCGGAGATCGAGGGCGAGATGGGCGACAGCCACGTGGGTCTGCAGGCCCGCCTGATGAGCCAGGCCCTGCGGAAGATCACCAGCGCGCTCAACCAGTCCAAGACCACCGCGATCTTCATCAACCAGCTCCGCGAGAAGATCGGCGTGATGTTCGGCTCCCCGGAGACCACGACCGGTGGCCGGGCCCTGAAGTTCTACGCCTCGGTGCGCATCGACATCCGCCGCATCGAGACCCTGAAGGACGGCACGGAGGCGGTCGGCAACCGCACCCGCTGCAAGGTCGTCAAGAACAAGGTCGCGCCGCCCTTCAAGCAGGCCGAGTTCGACATCCTCTACGGCCAGGGCATCAGCCGCGAGGGCGGTCTGATCGACATGGGCGTGGAGCACGGCTTCGTCCGCAAGGCCGGCGCCTGGTACACGTACGAGGGCGACCAGCTCGGCCAGGGCAAGGAGAACGCGCGCAACTTCCTGAAGGACAACCCCGACCTGGCCAACGAGATCGAGAAGAAGATCAAGGAGAAGCTGGGCGTCGGCGTGCGTCCCGAGGAGCCGGCCGCCCAGCCGGGCACGGACGCCGCGGTCTCCGCCCCGGCCGACGCGGCACCGGCCGTTCCCGCCCCGGCGGCGGCGAAGGCCACCAAGTCCAAGGCCGCCGCAGCCAAGAGCTGACCGTGACGCGACGAACCGACTGGGCGGAGTACGAGTACGCCGCCTCCGGTGCCCCACGGGGGAGGGGCACCGGAGGGGAAACGGGCTCGGCCGTGGCCGGGGAGGACACGCACGAGGACCTCACGCTGTACGGGGGTGACCGGCAGCACGGGGGCACCGGTCTACACGAGGGCGACAGCCTGCACGGCGACGCGAGCCCGTACGGGGACAAGGGTCCCCACGCGGACGGAGGTCCGTACGGCGGGGAGGGACCGTACGGCCCAGGCACTCCCAGGGGCGACTCGCGTGGCGGCGGGACGCGCCGGGGGCGTGGGCGGCGCCGGCGCGGCTTCGGTGAGGCGGCCGGCGCCGAGGACGGAGGTGCCCTTCCCTCGTCGAGGGCCGAGCAGGAGGCGCCTCCGGGGGACCCGGTCGAGCAGGCCCGGGCGATCTGCCTGCGCCTGCTGACCGGGACCCCACGGACGCGCAAACAGCTCGCCGACGCCCTGCGCAAACGGCAGATCCCGGACGAGGCCGCGGAAGAAGTGCTGTCGCGGTTCGAAGAGGTCGGCCTCATCAACGACAGCGCCTTCGCCGACGCCTGGGTGGAGTCCCGTCACCACGGACGAGGGCTGGCCCGGCGGGCGCTCGCCCAGGAGCTGCGCACCAAAGGCGTCGACTCCACGCTGATCGACGCGGCCGTCTCCCAGCTCGACTCCGAGCAGGAGGAGGCGACCGCGCGGGAGCTCGTCGACCGGAAGCTGCGTTCCACCCGCGGTCTCGACCGCGACAAGCGGCTGCGCCGCCTCGCGGGCATGCTCGCCCGCAAGGGCTACCCCGAGGGCATGGCGCTGCGCGTGGTCCGGCAGGCCCTGGAAGAGGAGGGCGAGGACCCGGACTTCCCGCTGGACGGTTTCTGACCGCGAGGCGGGCGGCCCGCCCCGCGGGCATCCGGCTCATGGGCATCCGGCTCACTCCACCGGAAGCCCCGCCCCCCGCCACGCCTGGAACCCGCCGACCAGATCGGTGGCCCGGTGCAGTCCCAACCGGTGCAGCGACTGCACGGCCAGGCTGGAGGCGTACCCCTCGTTGCAGATCACGACCACGCGCAGGGCGTGACTCGTGGCCTCGGGCAGACGGTGGCTCCCCCACGGGTCGAGGCGCCACTCCAGTTCGTTGCGCTCGACGACGACGGCACCGGGGATGAGACCGTCCCGTTCGCGCAGGGCGGCGTAGCGGATGTCCACCAGCAGCGCGTCGCCGGCCCGGGCGGCCTCGTACGCCTCCTCCGGCTCCATCCGCTCGTAGCCCGCGCGTACGCGCTCCAGCAACTCGTCGATCCCCACCGGAGACCGGTCCTCACCACTCGCGGACCCGGGAGCGCTCACTGCCAGTCCTCCGGGCGCTCCACCTGCTCCAGGCGCAGGATCGGACCGCTGCGGCTGTAGCGGCGGATCTGCGGCAGGGGAGGGTAGTAGGCGTGGACGGAGACGGCGTGCCGGTCGCGGGACTCGTTGAGCACCTCGTGGACGTGGTGGCGTCCGAAGGCGCGGCCCTGACCGGCCGGCAGCCGCCGTTCCCGGTCCACGCCCTCGGTGAGTTCGAGGGTCTTCCAGCCGTCCGTGGGCAGTCGCGCGGCGAGGGAGTTCTCCTTGAGCTCGCCCGACGCGGTCAGGAAGGCACCCACGGAGTCGGCGTGGTCGTGCCAGCCGGTGCCGGTGCCGGGAGGCCAGCCGATCAGCCAGGCCTCGCTGCCGCCGGGGCCGTCCAGCCGCACCCAGGTGCGGCCCTCCGGGTCGAGCGGCAGGGAGCCGATCAGCTCCCTGTCGGCGGCCGTGCGCCGGACGAAGTCGTAGAGGTCCGCCTGCGTGGGGGCCGGACGGGCGGAGGAGACAGAGGAGCTCGCGGAAGGGGTTACAGACACAGGTGCCGTCCTGGAGGTGCTGATGAGGGTTCGCGAGGGGGCGCGGCAGCCGACGCGGACAGGGCGCGGCGGCGCAGGGGAGAAGGCTGCGAAGTCAGCAGGACGGGCGACACACGCAGCCCGCATAGCGAAGGAGGTCCATATGGACCCTCCGCCACAGGCGTACACAGGTGTCGGTCACGACCGGAGTACACCATGGCCGCCGGGACCGGTCAACTCACTGTCACCATGCGGACGCACGGTGACAGTGAGGTCGTCCCTCACCGTGCCGGCTTCAGGGCGAACCGGCCGAAGCACCCGCCCCTGCCTGCGCCTGCGCCTGCGCCTGCGCCGGTCCGCCGACCGTGGCCTCGGCCGCCGCGTACAGGTCCTCGGGACGCACTCCGCCGAGCGCGGTGACCAGGTGCCCGTCGGGGCGCACCAGGAGCACGGTGTGGGCGGCCGCGCCCGGATAGCTCTCGGCGACCAGCAGCTCGGCCGGGTGCGGCAGGGCCGCCACGGCTGCCGCCAGCCGGGGCATGATGCCCGCCCGGGCCCAGTGCTTGCGCTCCCACACACCCGTGCCCGGAGCGACCAGCACCGCGAGCAACGCGCCCCGGCCGAGCCGGTCGCGCAGCCGTACGAAGGTGCCGTCCTCGGCGGTGACCCGTACGTCGGTGACCTGTGCTCCCGGCGGGGTGTCCACGGGCACCTCCCCTTCGAGGGGCCCCGGTGCGAGCGGTGACTCGGCGTACGCCCCCGGCGCGCCGAGCTGGCCCTGCCCCAGGTGACCGTCCGTGAGGAGCGCGTCGTGGCCCCGGGACGAGCCGGGGACGTAGGAGCGCAGCCCTCCGCCGCCGCGCAGCAGCGGCAGCGCCTGGTCGGCGGCGCGGAGCCGGGCGGCGACGACCGCCCGGCGTTCGGCCTGGTAGCTGTCGAGGAGCGCCTCGTGCGGCCCGTGGTGCCAGGCCAGGGCCAGTTTCCAGGCGAGGTTGTCGGCGTCCCGCAGCCCCTCGTCAAGGCCGTGCGTGCCCAGGGCGCCGAGCAGGTGGGCCGCATCCCCGGCGAGGAAGACACGGTCGGCGCGCCAGCGGCGGGCCAGCCGGTGGTGGACGGTGTGGACGCCGGTGTCGAGCAGCTCGTAGGGCGGGGTCGAGCCGCCCGCCCAGCCGGCCAGGGTCTCCCGGATGCGGGTCAGCAGCAGTTCGGGTGTGACCAGGTCCTTGCCGGGCGGCAGGAGCCAGTCCAGACGCCAGACGCCGTCCGGCAGCGGCCGTGCGGTGATCTCGCCGGCCGAGGGGCCCGACATGCGCCAGGGCGGCAGGCGGTGCAGCAACGCTTCGTCACGCCAGGGCAGTTCCGTGCGCAGGGCCGCGACGGCGTGACGTTCCACCGCCGTGCGGCCGGGGAAGCGGATGTCCTGGAGTTTGCGCACGGTGGAGCGGGGGCCGTCGCAGCCGACCAGGTAACTTCCGCGCCACCAGGTGCCCTTGGGGCCGCGGGTGTGGGCGGTGACGCCGGAGGGCTCCTGTTCGATGGCGTCGAGACGGCTCTCGACGACGACCTTGACGAGCCGTTCGTCCGCGAGGGCCGCGCGCAGCGCGCCGGTCAGCACGTGCTGGGCGATGTGCAGCGGGGCGGGTTCGGTGCCGTCGAAGACGACCTCGCGCATCACCTGCTTGCGCCGCATCGACCGCCATCCGGCCCAGTGGGCGCCGACCCGCGCCAGGGGCATCCCGGTGAGCCGCTCCACCAGGGCGGCGGTTTCCTCACGGAGGACGACGGTGCGTGCCGCGCGGGGTTCGTCCTTGCCCGGGCCCTCGTCGAGGACGACGCACGGCACTTCCTGACGCGCCAGCGCCAGGGCGAGCGTGAGCCCCACGGGCCCCGCCCCGACGATGATCACCGGGTCCACGGCGCGGCGCCCCCTGCCCGTGGTGTTGTCCTGAGAGACGTAGGTGAACACGAAGGTGGAGCAGGGTGCACGATCACAGAACGTATGCAACCCATTGCCGGTGCTTGCGTCAAGTGACCGACGCCGGGTGGCGATCATGCCGCTGCCCCCGGGGTAGCCGGGCCACGTGTCCGTCACGTGATGAGGTGTCAGGGGCAGCTCGAGCAGGAGAGCTCATGACGCGCTATGGCTGTGGCCCGCCGGATATCTCCGGCGGGCCACAGCCATAGCGTTTTCGGGCGTCAGATCGAGCCGCCCGCCCCGGTGCCGTAGGTGCCGCCCACCTCGGCCGCGTTGACGTCGTCGACCTTGTCGGCGCCGAGGACGGCCCCCGTGCTCCGCTTGCTGCGGCGCAACCTGCCCTCCAGCCAGGAGGCGAAGGACGTGAGGATGAAGTTCAGCACGATGAAGATGACCGCCACCACGATGAAGCTGGGGATGACGTTCGCGTAGTTGGCCGCGAGGGTGCTCCGCGTGTTGAGCAGCTCGGTGAACCCGAGCATCACGCCGCCCAGCGCGGTGTCCTTCACGATGACGACCAGCTGGCTGACGATGGCCGGCAGCATGGCGGTGACGGCCTGCGGCAGCAGAATGCTGGTCATCGTCTGGCTCTTGCGCAGGCCGATCGCCATCGCCGCCTCCGACTGCCCCTTGGGCAGCGAGAGGATGCCCGCGCGGACGACCTCGGCGAGGACCGACGCGTTGTAGAGCACCAGGCCCGTGACGACCGCGTACAGCGGCCGCTCATCGCTGGGGATGCCCGTGGAGCGGACGTAGAACTCGTTGGCGAACAGCATCAGCAGCAGTACCGGGATGGCCCGGAAGAACTCGACCACCGCGCCGGCCGGGATGCGTACCCAGCGGTGGTCGGAGAGGCGTGCGATGCCCAGGACGGCGCCGAGCGGCAGGGCGATGACCATGGCGAGCGCCGCGGCCTTGAGCGTGTCGGCCAGGCCGGGCAGCAGATAGGTCGTCCAGGCCTCAGAGGTGGTGAAGGGCTTCCACAGGGACCACTCCAGCTGGTTCTTGTCGTCCAGCGTCTGCCAGACCCACCACAGGAGGAGGGCCAGGAGAACGAAGAAGACCACCGAGAACAGCACGTTGCGCCGCTTGGCCTTCGGGCCGGGGGCGTCATAAAGAACGGACGTCATCGCTTCACCGCCAGTCGCTTGCTCAGCCAGCCGAGGATCAGGCCGGTGGGCAGGGTCAGTACAACGAACCCGAAGGCGAAGACCGCGCCGATGAGCAGCGTCTGTGCCTCGTTCTCGATCATTTCCTTCATAAGGAGGGCGGCCTCCGCCACGCCGATCGCGGCCGCCACGGTGGTGTTCTTGGTCAGTGCGATGAGTACGTTGGCCAGCGGTCCGATGACGGAACGGAACGCCTGTGGCAGTACGACGAGTCTCAAGACCTGGCTGAAGCTGAGCCCGATGGCCCGTGCCGCCTCGGCCTGCCCGACGGGCACAGTGTTGATGCCGGAGCGGATCGCCTCGCAGACGAAGGCAGCCGTATAGGCGACGAGACCGAGCACGGCCAGTCGGAAGTACTTGAGCTCGAAGTCGTCGGGCGCGCCCATCGTCACACCGAAGATGTCGGCGAGGCCGAGCGACGTGAAGACGATGATGACGGTCAGTGGGATGTTCCGCACGATGTTCACGTAGGCGGTGCCGAAACCGCGCATCAGCGGGACGGGGCTGACCCGCATGGCCGCCAGCAGGGTGCCCCAGATCAGGGAACCGATGGCCGAGAAGACGGTGAGCTGAACCGTGACCCAGAAAGCGCCCAGCACGGACGGGTCGTCATATTTAGAAAGAAAGTCGAACACGATCTCCCGCGCTTCCGGGTGGGTGGCGTAGGTGGCGGACGTGGCGCGTCACCCTGGGAAGTGAGGGTGGCGCGCCTGCGGGTCCCCGCCGCGAGTGCGGGGACCCTGCGTCGGCGGAGTCCCGCGTTACTGGACGATCTGGCCGATCTTCGGGGCCGGCTCGTTCTTGTAGTTCGCCGGACCGAAGTTCTCCTCGACGGCCTTCTTCCAGGAACCGTCGCTGACCATCTTCTCGAGGGCGTCGTTGATCTTGTTCAGGGTCGCGGTGTCGCCCTTCTTGACACCGATGCCGTAGTTCTCGTTGCTCAGCTTCAGACCGGCCAGCTTGAACTGACCCTTGTACTGGTCCTGTGCGGCGTAACCCGCGAGGATCGAGTCGTCGGTGGTCAGCGCGTCCACGGCGCCGCTCTGCAGGGCGGAGAGGCACTCCGAGTAGCCACCGCGCTGGGTCAGCTGGGCCTTCGGGGCGAAGTCGTCCTTGACGTTCTGTGCCGAAGTCGAACCGGCGACGGAACACAGCTTCTTCTCGTTGAGGTCCGTGGCCTTGGTGATGTCCGAGTCCTTCTTCACCAACAGGTCCTGGTGGGCCAGCAGGTACGGACCGGCGAAGTCGACCTTCTGCTTGCGCTCGTCGGTGATCGAGTAGGTGGCCGCGATCATCTTCACGTCACCGCGGGACAGCGCGTTCTCGCGGTCGGCGCTCTTGGTCTCGACCCACTCGATCTGGTCGGGCTCGTAGCCCAGTTCCTTGGCAACGTACGTCGCCACGTCCACGTCGAAGCCGGAGAAGGAACCGTCGGGCTCCTTCAGGCCCAGACCGGGCTGGTCGTACTTGATGCCGATCTTGATCTTGTCGCCGCCGCCGGAGCCGGAGCCGTTCGAGTCACCGCCGTCGTCGCCGCCACAGGCAGTGGCGGTCAGAGCGAGGACGAGAGCGGTGGCGGCCGCGGCGGAGACCTTGCGGAGCTTCATTGGGAACATCCTTTGCCGTGAAGAGAAACCGTCGATACAGGTGACGCGGTCCGTCGCGGGCGCGACGCGCGCCTGGTCAGTGGTGCAGGATCTTCGACAGGAAGTCCTTGGCGCGGTCGCTGCGCGGATTGCTGAAGAACTGGTCGGGCGCAGCCTCCTCGACGATTCGGCCGTCCGCCATGAACACCACGCGGTTTGCCGCCGATCGTGCGAAACCCATCTCATGGGTGACGACGATCATGGTCATACCGTCGCGGGCGAGCTGCTGCATGACCTCCAGCACCTCGTTGATCATCTCGGGGTCGAGCGCGGAGGTGGGCTCGTCGAAGAGCATCACCTTCGGCTCCATGGCCAGCGCCCGCGCGATCGCCACGCGCTGCTGCTGGCCGCCGGAGAGCTGTGCCGGGTACTTCTCGGCCTGCGCGCCCACGCCGACCCGGTCGAGCAGGGCACGGGCCCGTTCCTCGGCGGCCTGCTTGTCCTTCTTGCGGACCTTGATCTGGCCGAGCATCACGTTCTCGAGCACGGTCTTGTGCGCGAAGAGGTTGAAGGACTGGAAGACCATCCCGACGTCGGCGCGCAGCCTCGCCAGCGCCTTGCCCTCGGCGGGCAGGGGCTTGCCGTCGATCGTGATCGAGCCGGAGTCGATCGTCTCCAGGCGGTTGATGGTGCGGCACAGGGTGGACTTGCCGGACCCGGAGGGCCCGATGACCACGACGACTTCACCGCGGGCGATCGTCAGGTCGATGTCCTGGAGTACGTGCAACGCGCCGAAGTGCTTGTTGACGCTCTTCAGGACGACCAGTTCTCCGGTCGCGGCCACATCTTCCTTGGCCACCGATACTTCGGTCATCGCTCTCAGGCTCCGTCCTCCTCGGTTTCGGAGGACAGTAGTAACCCTCTACGACCTGCGTCATTACATCTGAGGGGAATCTGAGCATCACGATCCGATAGCAATCGGACACATGTCGTAGTACTTGTGAGCAGCGCTCATACCAGCCGGGTAACGGAAGCCCTCAGCAACCGGAACCCTCTTGACGCCGTCCTCATCCATCAGCGTGACTGCACAGGGTGCACGCGCGCGCGTGCACGCGTTTTTGTACACATCACGATCGTACGGCCAGTGAACCGAAGGGGGACCGGGTGAGACTGCTGCTCGTCGAGGACGACAACCACGTCGCCGCCGCCCTGTCGGCGGTCCTGGCGCGGCACGGCTTCGACGTCACGCACGCGCGCAGCGGCGAGGAGGCTCTCCAGGCCCTGGTCCCCGAGGGCGACGGCTTCGGTGTCGTCCTGCTCGACCTGGGCCTGCCCGACCAGGACGGGTACGAGGTCTGCGGCAAGATCCGCAAGCGCACCAGCACCCCCGTGATCATGGTGACGGCGCGCTCCGACGTGCGCTCCCGCATCCACGGCCTGAACCTCGGCGCCGACGACTACGTCGTGAAGCCCTACGACACGGGCGAGCTGCTCGCCCGGATCCACGCGGTCAGCCGGCGCACCTCCCACGAGGACACCTCCAGCGGCATCGAGACCGAGCTGCGGCTCGGCCCCGTGCACATCGAGCTGCCCACCCGCCGGGTCAGCGTGGACGGGGCGGCGATCCAGCTGACCCGCAAGGAGTTCGACCTGCTGGCCCTGCTCGCGCAGCGGCCCGGGGTGGTCTTCCGCCGGGAGCAGATCATCAGCGAGGTGTGGCGGACCAGCTGGGAGGGGACCGGGCGCACCCTGGAGGTGCACGTCGCGTCCCTGCGCGCCAAGCTGCGCATGCCCGCCCTCATCGAGACCGTACGCGGAGTCGGCTACCGGCTCGTCGCGCCTGCCGGATAGCGGGGCCGGGTGCGCACTCGTCTGCTCCCGCTGCTGATCATCCTGATGGCGGCCGTGCTGCTCGCGCTCGGCGTGCCGCTGGCCGTCAGCCTGGCGGGTGCCCAGCAGCAGAGGGTCATCGTCGACCGCATCGACGACACGGCGCGCTTCGCGGCCCTCGCGCAGTTCGTCACCGACTCGCCCGGCGGCACCACGGAGGCGTTCGAGAACGAGCGCCTGGCCACCCTCAGCAGCGAGCTCCGCAGCTACCACGAGGTCTACGGCATCCGCGCCGGCGTCTTCTACCGCACGGGCCGGGCCATGGCCCAGGCACCCGCCCGGTGGACCCTGCCGCAGCGGGGCGAGGTGCGCAGGGCCTTCGCCGAGGCGAAACTCAGCCGCCGCAGCCACGACCCGGAGCAGGTGTGGCCCTGGCAGCGCCGCAACCTCGTGGTCGCCTCGCCGGTCATCCGGGACGGGGACGTCGTCGCCGTGGTCGTCACCGACTCACCCACCGGGCAGATGCGCTCGCGCACCCTGCGCGGCTGGCTGGTCATCGGCGCGGGCGAGTTCGCCGCGATGCTGCTGGCCGTCGGCGCCGCCCTGCGGCTGACCGGCTGGGTGCTCAAGCCCGTCCGCGTCCTGGACGCCACCACCCACGACATCGCCACGGGACGGCTGAAGTCCCGGGTCGCCGCGGCCGGCGGTCCGCCGGAACTGCGGCGCCTGGCCCGCTCGTTCAACGAGATGGCGGACAACGTCGAGAACGTCCTGGAGCAGCAGCGCGCCTTCGTCGCCGACGCCTCCCACCAGCTGCGCAACCCCCTCGCGGCACTGCTGCTGCGCATCGAGCTGCTCTCCTTCGAGCTGCCCGAGGGCAACAAGGAGATCGCCTCCGTGCAGGCGGAGGGCAAGCGCCTCGCGCAGGTCCTGGACGACCTGCTCGACCTGGCGCTGGCCGAGCACACCGAGGCGGACCTGCGGATCACGGACCTCGGCGAGCTCGCCGCCGAACGCGTCGCGGCCTGGTCCCCGACCGCCGACGCCAAGGGCGTGCGCCTGGTCGGCGACTGCCCTCCCACGACCGCCTGGGCCGACCCGGTCGCCCTGTCCAGCGCCCTGGACGCGGTCATCGACAACGCGGTGAAGTTCACTCCCGAGGGAGAGACGGTCCGGGTGACCGTCGCCCCCGACGGGGACACCACCACCGTCGTCGTCACCGACCACGGCCCCGGCCTCACCGACGAGGAGCTGGCCCGCATCGGCGACCGCTTCTGGCGCAGCGGCCGGCACCAGAACATCAAGGGCTCGGGCCTGGGGCTGTCCATCTCCCGGGCGCTGCTCGCGGCGGGCGGCGGCTCGATCAGCTACGACCACCACGAGCCGCACGGCCTGAAGGTGACCGTGCGCGTGCCGCGGTCGGCGCCTACGGCGTGACCGGCTGTGGTGGCGAGGCTGGGCCTACGGCGTGACCGGCTGGTGGCAGCGCGGTCGGCTACGACCTGACCGGCTGGTGTCAGCGCGGTCGGCACTACGACCTGACCGGCTGCCGGTAGCGAGGCCGAGGCCTACGGCTTGACCGACTGGTAGTAGCGCTGCGCCCCGACGTGCAGTTGCAGCGGATCGGTGTAGATCGCCGTGCGGACGTCGACCAGCTGGGCGGAGTGGACGGTCGCGCCGATGCCGTCGCGGCTGTCGATCACCTCGCGGGTGAGCCACTCGGTGAGCCGGGCATCCACGTCGCTGCGCGTGACCAGGAGGTTGGACACCGCCAGGGTCGGCACCGGGTCGCCCCGCTGGATGGTGGGGTAGGCCGACTCGGGCATCTTGGTGGCGCGGTAGTACCGCGTCGCACCGCCCTGATCGTGCAGCTTGGCCACCAGAGCGGCGTCGATCGGCACGAACCGGAAGGCCGACGCCGACTTGTCCGCCAGCCGCCTGAGTCCGTCCGTGGGCAGCCCGCCCGACCAGAAGAACGCGTCGAGGCCGTGCCCCAGCCGCCGGGGGCCGGTGTCGATGCCGTCCGACGACGGCTCGATGTCCTTCTCCGGGTCGATGCCGGCGGCCTTCAGCACCCCGTTCGCGATCAGCCGCACTCCGGAATCGGGGAGCCCTATGGCCACGCGCTTGCCGCGCAGGTCCGCCACGGAGCGGATGTCCGAGTCCGGCGGCACGACGAGCTGGACGTAGTCGTCGTACAGGCGCGCGACGCCGCGCAGCCGGTCGGCGCCCGTGCTGTTGTCGAGTTTGTACGTGGCGACGGCGTCGGCCGCGGCGATCGCGAAGTCGGCCTCGCCGGTCGCCACGTCCGCGACGTTCTCCTGCGAACCGGCACTGGTCAGCAGCCGCACACGCAGGTCGGGCATGTCCTTGGCGATCTCGTGGCGCAGGAGTTTGCCGTACTCGTGGTAGACCCCGGCGCGCGTGCCGGTGCCGAAGTCGATCTGCCCGGCGGGCGGTTCCTCGGCCCAGGGACGCAGCCACCACAGCAGCAGCCCGAGGACCACGAGGGCGGCGGTACCGCCCTGCAGGGCCCGGCGCCTGCCGATACGGGGGAAGGTCCTGGACATGCGGGCGATCCTGCCAGCCGGGGTGCCCCCGTGACCAGGGCAGAGGTCACAGGAGCGGGCGGGGAGTGCCGGTGGCGGCCACTACAGTCGCCCCCATGAGCTCCTCGCCCGCCGACCTCGTCCGTGAATTCCACCGCGCCTTCGGCCTGGACGCCCGCAGCACCCCGACGGAGGTACCCCCGGAGCTCGCCGCCCACCGCGGCGAACTCCTCGCCGAGGAGGCGGCGGAGGTCGCCGAGGTGGCGGTGACGGGCCCGCTGGACCGGCTCGCGCACGAACTGGCGGACGTGGTCTACGTCGCCTACGGCACGGCGCTGGTCCACGGCATCGACCTCGACGCGGTGCTCGCCGAGATCCACCGCTCCAACATGACCAAGCTCGGGCCGGACGGGTCGGTCTCCCGCCGCGCCGACGGCAAGGTCCTCAAGGGGGAGCACTACGAGGCGCCGGATGTGCGAGGGGTGCTGCGGAAGCAGGGGTGGCTGCCGGGCGGGGGCGACTGAGGTCCGGCGCCAGGCCGCGGAGGGACCGGCCGGGCCCCGACCCGCATCCCTCCCACCGCTCCCTCCCCGGGTACCGCTCCCTCGGTACCGCTCCCTCAGTCGGCGACCGGCGCCTCCGCCTCCGCGGCCCTGGGCGCCGGCTCCTGCCCCGGCCGGTCGCGCTCGCGGCGCCGGCCCCACCAGGTCGCCACGGGCTCGGTGTAGCGCGCGGTGAGCGGTCCGAGGACGACCAGGATCAGGACGTACGCCGTGGCCAGCGGCCCGAGGGACGGCTCGATGCCGGCGGCGACCGCGAGGCCCGCGATGACGATCGAGAACTCGCCGCGGGCGACCAGCGCGCCGCCCGCCCGCCAGCGGCCCTTGACGGAGATGCCGGCCCGCCGGGCCGCCCAGTAGCCGGTGGCGATCTTCGTCAGCGCGGTGACGACGGCCAGGCCGAGGGCCGGCAGCAGGACGGGCGGAATGCTCGACGGGTCGGTGTGCAGCCCGAAGAAGACGAAGAAGACGGCCGCGAACAGGTCGCGCAGGGGGCTCAGCAGCGTGTGCGCGCCCTCCGCCACCTCGCCGGACAGGGCGATGCCCACCAGGAAGGCCCCCACCGCCGCCGACACCTGAAGCTGCTGCGCGACGCCCGCGACCAGGATGGTCAGGCCCAGCACCACCAGCAGCAGCTTCTCCGGGTCGTCGCTGGAGACGAACCGCGAGATGACCCTGCCGTAGCGCACGGCCAGGAACAGCACGAGCCCCGCCGCGCCCAGCGCGATCGCCAGGGTCACGCTCCCCGCCAGCAGCCCGGCGCCCGCCACCAGCGCCGTGACGATCGGCAGGTACACCGCCATCGCCAGGTCCTCCAGCACCAGCACGCTGAGGATCACCGGCGTCTCCCGGTTGCCGACCCGGCCCAGGTCGCCGAGCACCTTCGCGATCACGCCGGACGACGAGATCCAGGTGACACCGGCCAGCACGACCGCGGCCACCGGGCCCCAGCCGAGCAGCAGCGCCACCGCGGCCCCGGGCAGGGCGTTGAGCGCGCAGTCGACCAGACCGGACGGATAGTGCGTCTTGAGGTTGGAGACCAGATCGCTCGCCGTGTACTCCAGGCCCAGCATCAGCAGCAGCAGGATGACGCCGATCTCCGCGCCCGTGGCGACGAACTCCTCGCTCGCGCCCAGGGGCAGCAGACCGCCCTCGCCGAAGGCCAGCCCGGCCAGGAGGTACAGCGGTATCGGGGACAGCTGGAAACGGGCGGCGAACCGGCCGAGCAGGCCGAGGCCGAGGATGATGGAACCGAATTCGATCAGCAGCACCGCGGAGTGCACCGGCTCACTCCCGCCCGAGTATCGCCGCGGCGGCGTCGACGCCCTCACGCGTGCCGACGACGATCAGCGTGTCCCCGCCCGCCAGCCGGAAGTCCGGCGCAGGCGACGGGATGGCCTCGGCCCGGCGCAGCACCGCGACCACCGAGGCGCCCGTGTCCGTCCGCATCCGGGTGTCGCCCAGCACCCGGCCGTTCCAGCGGGAGGTCGCGGCCACCTCGATCCGCTCGGCGACGAGTCCGAGGTCCGTGGTGTACAGCAGGCTGGGGCTGTGGTGGGACGGCTTCAGGGCGTCGATCAGCGAACCCGCCTCGGAGCTGGTCAGCCGCAGGGACTGGGCGCAGGAGTCGGGGTCGTCGGACCGGTACACGTTCACCGTGCGCGTTCCGTCGCGGTGCGCGACCACCGACAGATGGCGGTGTTCGCGGGTCTCCAGGTCGTACTGGACCCCGATGCCCGGCAGCGGCGTCGCCCTCAGGCGCGGAGCTGACACGTTTCTTCCCCTTGTTCGTCCGGTCGTTCTTGCCCGTGTCCGTGTCCTGAGCGGTGCCGTGAGCGGTGTCGGTCAACGGACGGGCCACGTCCGCATGCTGCCATCCGGCCGTACGGTGGCGACATGGGTGTCGTGACGGATATACGCAGCAGCCGGTCGCCGGAGAGACTGCACGGGGAGGTGTCGGACGCGAGCCGCGGAAGGAGCGGAGCCAGGAACGTGTCGCTGTTCTGGCGGATCTTCTCGCTCAACGCGGCCGGCCTGGTCGTGGCCACGGCGCTGCTGCTCGGCCCGGTCACCGTCTCCACGCCCGTCCTGGCCGGCGAGGCGCTCGTCCTGCTCGGCGGCCTGACCCTGCTGCTGGCCGGCAACGCGCTCGTCCTGCGCTTCGGGCTGGTGCCCCTGCAGCGGCTGGACCGCGCCATGGCCACCGCGGACCTGCTGCGTCCAGGTTCCCGCCCGGTGGTCGGCGGCCCGGCGGAGACGGCCGGGCTGATCGCGACGTACAACACGATGCTCGACCGGCTGGAGGCCGAGCGGGCCGCGGGCGCCGCCCGTGCGCTGTCCGCGCAGGAGAGCGAACGGCACCGCATCGCGCGGGAGCTCCACGACGAGGTCGGGCAGACCCTGACCGCCGTGCTGCTCCAGCTCAAGCGCGTCGCCGACCGGGCGCCCGAGGACCTGCGCGACGAGGTCGGCCAGGCACAGGAGGCGACCCGGGCCGGCCTGGACGAGATCCGCCGGATCGCCCGGCGGCTGCGCCCGGCAGTCCTGGAGGAGCTGGGCCTGGCCAGTGCCCTGCGCTCGCTCGCCGCGGAGTTCACCACGCACGGGCTGACCGTGCGCCACCACGTCACCGGCGACCTCCCCGCCCTGACCCCCGCCGCGGAACTCGTCGTCTACCGGGTGGCCCAGGAGGGCCTGACCAACACCGCCCGGCACGCCGGCGCCGACCGCGCCGAACTCCGCCTGGAGCGCGTCCCGGGCGGTGCCGAACTCCTCGTCCGCGACAACGGCACGGGCGTCGGCGCCGCCCCCGAGGGCGCCGGCATCACCGGCATGCGCGAACGCGCCCTGCTGGCCGGGGCCGCCCTCACCGTCGGACCGGCCCCGGACGGCGGCACCGAGGTGCGGTTGCGCCTGCCGGCCGGGGAAGGAGCGCGCTGATGGCCACCACCCCCATCCGCGTCCTGCTCGCCGACGACCACACCCTCGTGCGCCGGGGCGTGCGGCTCATCCTGGACGGCGAGCCGGACCTGACGGTCGTCGCCGAGGCCGGAGACGGCGCCGAGGCCGTTGCGAAGGCCCGGGAGACCGCCGTGGACCTGGCCGTCCTCGACGTGGCCATGCCCCGCATGACCGGCCTCCAGGCGGCCCGGGAACTCTCCCGCCGGCTGCCCGGCCTGCACATCCTCATCCTGACGATGTACGACAACGAGGAGTACTTCTTCGAGGCGCTCCGGGCCGGGGCCAGCGGTTACGTCCTCAAGTCGGTCGCCGACCGAGACCTGGTCGAGGCGTGCCGGGCGGCCGTGCGCGACGAGCCGTTCATCTACCCGGGCGCCGAGCGCGCCCTGGTCCGTTCCTACCTGGAGCGCCTCCACCGGGGCGACGGCCTGCCGGAGCGGGCCATCACCGAGCGGGAGGAGGAGATCCTGAAGCTGGTCGCCGAGGGCCACACGTCCAAGGAGATCGGCGAACTCCTCTTCATCAGCGCCAAGACCGTCGAACGCCACCGCGCCAACCTCCTGCAGAAGCTGGGCATGCGCGACCGCCTGGAGCTGACCCGGTACGCCATCAGGGCCGGGCTCATCGAGCCGTGAGCCCCGGGCCCCGTCCCGGGGCGGGGTTGTCCACAGGCGGCCGACCCACGTGCGCCGACCGCCTACTCTTGTCCCCATGAGCAGCATCGACCGGAGCCAGTCAGTGGGCGGCACGCGCACATACGAGGTACGCACCTACGGGTGCCAGATGAACGTCCACGACTCCGAGCGATTGGCCGGCCTGCTGGAGGACGCGGGCTACGTCCGCGCCCCCGAGGGATCCGACGGCGAGGCCGACGTCGTCGTCTTCAACACGTGCGCCGTGCGGGAGAACGCCGACAACAAGCTGTACGGCAACCTCGGCCACCTCGCGCCGAAGAAGGCCGCCCGCCCCGGCATGCAGATCGCGGTCGGCGGCTGCCTGGCGCAGAAGGACCGCGACACGATCGTGAAGAAGGCGCCCTGGGTGGACGTCGTCTTCGGCACGCACAACATCGGCAAGCTCCCCGTCCTGCTGGAGCGCGCCCGCGTACAGGAGGAGGCGCAGGTCGAGATCGCCGAGTCCCTGGAGGCGTTCCCCTCGACCCTCCCGACGCGCCGCGAGAGCGCCTACGCGGCCTGGGTGTCCATCTCCGTCGGCTGCAACAACACCTGCACCTTCTGCATCGTCCCGGCCCTGCGCGGCAAGGAGAAGGACCGCCGCCCCGGCGACATCCTCGCCGAGATCGAGGCCCTGGTCGCCGAGGGCGTCTCCGAGGTCACCCTGCTCGGGCAGAACGTCAACGCGTACGGCTCGGACATCGGCGACCGCGAGGCCTTCAGCAAGCTGCTGCGCGCCTGCGGGAAGATCGAGGGGCTGGAGCGCGTCCGCTTCACCTCGCCGCACCCGCGCGACTTCACCGACGACGTCATCGCCGCCATGGCCGAGACGCCGAACGTGATGCCGCAGCTGCACATGCCGCTGCAGTCCGGCTCCGACCCCGTCCTGAAGGCGATGCGCCGCTCCTACCGCCAGGAGCGCTTCCTCGGGATCATCGAGAAGGTCCGCGCCGCCATCCCGCACGCCGCGATCAGCACGGACATCATCGTGGGCTTCCCCGGCGAGACCGAGGAGGACTTCGAGCAGACGCTGCACGTGGTCCGCGAGGCCCGCTTCGCCCAGGCCTTCACCTTCCAGTACTCCAAGCGTCCCGGCACCCCGGCCGCCGAGATGGACGGCCAGATCCCCAAGAAGGTCGTCCAGGAGCGCTACGAGCGTCTGGTCGCCCTCCAGGAGGAGATCTCCTGGGAGGAGAACAAGAAGCAGGTCGGCCGCACGCTGGAGCTGATGGTCGCCGAGGGCGAGGGCCGCAAGGACGACACCACCCACCGCCTGTCCGGCCGCGCCCCCGACAACCGCCTCGTCCACTTCTCGAAGCCGGACCAGGAGGTCCGCCCGGGCGACGTCGTGACGGTCGAGATCACCTACGCCGCCCCGCACCACCTGCTCGCCGAGGGTCCCGTCCTCGATGTGCGCCGCACGCGCGCGGGTGACGCCTGGGAGAAGCGCACCGCCGAGAAGGCGTCGAAGGTCTCCCAGCCGGCGGGCGTCCTGCTCGGCCTGCCCAAGATCGGCGTCCCGGAGCCGCTGCCCGTGGCGGCGAGCGGGTGCGGCTGCGACTGAGCCCGGCCGTGACCGCGGGCGGGGTGCGACCGGGGGGTGGCCGCCCCGTGCGGAATCGCGTCGACTGAGGGTTACCCTGCCGATCATGCTTGTCGCCGCCGCTGTCTGTCCCTGCCCGCCCCTGCTGGTTCCCGAGGTCGCCGCGGGGGCCGCCCCCGAGCTGGACGCCGCGCGAGCCGCCTGCTCGGACGCGCTGGGCGTGCTCGCGGCGGCCCGTCCGGACCGGCTGGTGGTCGTCGGGCCGGTGGACGCCCCGGGGCCCGAGACCTACCCGGAGGGCACCCGGGGGTCGTTCCGGGGCTTCGGCGTCGATCTCGACGTACGGCTGGGACGAGCCGGGGACGGGAGCGGAGCCGCGGCACGGCGGCTGCCGTACTCGCTGGCGGTGGCCGCCTGGCTGCTGGAGCGGACCGGGTGGTCCGACGCCCCGGTCGAGGCGGTCGGCGTGGGGGAGCGGCTCGACCCCGAGGACTGCGCCCGGACCGGACGGGACCTCGCCGCCGGTGCCGAGCGGGTCGCGCTGCTGGTGATGGGTGACGCGAGCGCGTGCCGGACGCTCAAGGCTCCGGGCTATCTCGACGAGCGGGCGGCCCCCTTCGACGCCGAGGTGACGCGTGCGCTCGGCGCGGCGGACCTGCCGGCCCTGCTGGCACTGGACACCGGACTCGCCCGCGAACTGAAGGTCTCCGGCCGGGCCCCCTGGCAGGTCCTGGCCGGCGCGGCCGAGGGCGCCGGACTCGGGGGATCACTGCTGTTCGAGGACGCGCCGTACGGCGTGGGGTACGCGGTCGCCACCTGGTCCTAGACCGCGTCACGACCGGCGCGGGCACGGGAAACGCCGGACGGCCGGGAGCTCGTGCTCCACGGCCGTCCGGCGCTGTGCCCCGCGGCGTGCGACGCGCGGGTCAGGAAACGGGCGGTGGCGCGTCGTCCGGCGGCGTGGTGCCGCCCGCGTCCCGCGGCGGTGCCGTACGGCCCGCGTCCGGGGGCGGGGTCGCCCCACCGGGAGGCGGAGTCGCCCCGGCCGGAGGCGGAGTCGCCCCCGCCGGAGGCGGGGTGGCCGCACTCGGCGGTGGCGTGGCCCCACCGGGAGGGGAGGCCGCCGCGTCCGGCGGCGGTGTCGTGCCGCCCGCGGCCGGTCCGCCGTCGCCCTGGTGCGCGAGTCGGCCCATGGCGCCCTTGGCCTTGCCCGTGCCCGACTGGATCCTGTCGCTGTACTTGCCCTTGGTCCTCTTGTCGACGACCTGCGCGGCCTTGTCGAGACCGTGCTGGATCCGGTCCTCGTGCTTCTGCGCGAGGTGCGAGACCTTGCCCTTCGCGGGGCCCAGCTTGGCCTTCACGTTGTCCAGGAGTCCCATGGTTCACCTTCCCTCGCGCGGGGCGGTCACGTACGGGCGCCCTCGCCGGCCTCGTTGTCGGCCGCCTTGTCGGTGGACTGCTGCTTGGGGATGTCGACGCCTTCGCCCTCGGTGCTCTCGGCACCCTTCGCCGCGGGCTCGGCGGTCTGCGGTGCTCCCTCGGCCGCCTTCGCCTCGGCCGTCGCCTCCCTCTCCTCCGTCTCGGATCCGGCCTTCGCCGCCTCGCTCGCGGCCTCGGCGGCAGGCGCCTCCTCCGTGGCCTTGGACCGCCGGAGAAGTCGTGCAAATACGCCCATATCCACTCCATACGTTACTCGTGCGGGCGAAATCCCGCGTCGCCCGGTGCGTCCGTTTGCGCGGCCCGGGCCACCGCCTCCGTGATCCGGCGGCAGGAACCTCGCAACGGGCAACGACCCCGGGGCCGTGGCGTCACGTAACTCGTTCGAGAGGGAGTCGCGAGGTTTGCGAGACTGGGTCGGTGAGCAGTGCACCCCCCGCCCCGCGCGTCATCGCCGTCGTCGGCCCAACTGCGGCCGGAAAGTCCGATCTGGGCGTTTTCCTGGCCCAGCGACTCGGCGGTGAGGTCGTCAACGCCGACTCCATGCAGCTCTACCGAGGGATGGACATCGGCACCGCCAAGCTGACGCCCGAGGAGCGCGGCGGCGTCCCGCACCACCTCCTGGACATCTGGGACGTGACCGTCACGGCGTCCGTCGCCGAGTACCAGCGCCTGGCCCGTGAGCGGATCGACGCGCTGCTCGCCGAGGGCCGCTGGCCGGTCCTGGTCGGCGGCTCGGGACTGTACGTCCGCGGGGCCGTGGACAACCTGGAGTTCCCCGGCACCGACCCGGAGGTCCGCGCCCGCCTGGAGGAGGAGCTGGCCCTGCGCGGCTCGGGCGCGCTGCACGCCCGCCTGGCCGCCGCCGACCCCGAGGCGGCCCGCGCCATCCTGCCGAGCAACGGACGCCGGGTCGTGCGGGCCCTGGAGGTCATCGAGATCACCGGCAAGCCCTTCACCGCCAACCTCCCCGGCCACGACTCGGTCTACGACACGCTCCAGATCGGCGTCGACGTGGCCCGCCCGGAACTGGACGAGCGCATCGCGCGCCGGGTCGACCGGATGTGGGACGCCGGACTCGTGGACGAGGTGCGCGCGCTGGAGGCGCAGGGGTTGCGCGAAGGGCGTACGGCCTCGCGCGCGCTCGGCTACCAGCAGGTCCTCACGGCTCTCGCCGGGGAGTGCACCCTGGAGGAAGCGCGGGCGGAGACCGTGCGTGCCACCAAGCGCTTCGCGCGCCGTCAGGATTCATGGTTCAGGCGCGATCCCCGGGTGCACTGGTTGAGTGGGGCCGCGGCCGATCTGGCGGAACTTCCGCAGCTCGCGCTGTCCTTGGTCGAACGACCGGTTACAGCCTGATCACGTCATGGCATCGGGACGCCCAGGCCGTCATCCGGTCCTTCGGCGGCGTGCCATCATCGAGCTTCGATCGACCGAGTTGAGTCCTAGTTGGGAGGGCGCGTGGCGATGGAGGCCGGCCCTCGCGACACCGCACGAAGCACCGATCACATCACCGCCGAGCGGGATGTGCCGGAGCACGAGGACGGACCGGAGCACGAGGAAGGACCGGAGCAGGAGACGGACCGTCTCAGCTCCGACGGTCCCGACGAGACTCCGGGTGTGACGGACGACGGCCCCGAGCCCGGCGACATGTTCGCGGGCGAGGTCGAGGTCGAGCTGCGCCCGCAGCGCCGGCTGCGCCTCTGGCAGCTCGCGCCCATCGTGGGGCTCGCGGCGCTCGGCTCCCTGATGTTCGCCTTCCCGCTCGCCTTCGACTTCGGCGACAGCGGGGCCGTGATCGCCATGCTCGGCCTGCTGATCTGCTCCTGCGCCGCCGGCTGGGGCATGATGGCGGCCCGCCGCGTCGGCTACACCTGGCCCGGCCTCCCGGCCAAGGGCTCCGGCCGCAGACCGGACTGGCGGGTCGTCCTCGCCTACACGGTGGTGGTGGCCGCGGTGGTCGTCCTGGCCGTGTGGCGGGTGGCGCGGCTCCGCTGAGGAGCCTCGTCGGGGAAGCGGACCGCGCGACGGGTCTCCCGCACCCGCGCGCGACCACCACCCCGGCCCCTCCTGGTGGAGCGCGCCGTACGATCGGGGCATGAGCACGCGGATCGCCTTCCTCAAGGGTCACGGCACCGAGAACGACTTCGTGATCGTCCCGGACCCCGAGAACACCATCGACCTGCCCCCGGCCGCCGTCGCCGCCCTGTGCGACCGCCGCGCGGGCATCGGCGGTGACGGGCTGCTGCACGTGGTGCGGTCCGCGGCGCACCCCGAGGCCCGGAGCATGGCCGCCGAGGCGGAGTGGTTCATGGACTACCGCAACGGCGACGGTTCGGTCGCGGAGATGTGCGGCAACGGCGTGCGGGTCTTCGCGCGCTACCTCCAGCGCGCCGGGCACGTGACCGAGGGGGACCTCGCGGTCGCCACCCGCGGCGGTGTGAAGACCGTGCACATCGCCAAGGACGGCGACATCACCGTCGGCATGGGCAAGGCGCTGCTCCCCGAGGACGGTGTCACCGTGAGCGTCGGTGAGCGCAGCTGGCCCGCGCGGAACGTGAACATGGGCAACCCGCACGCGGTCGCCTTCGTCGACGACCTGGCGCACGCCGGAGACCTGCACGCCCCGCCGCCCTTCACCCCGGCCTCCGTCTACCCGGACGGGGTGAACGTCGAGTTCGTCGTCGACCAGGGCCCCCGGCACGTCGCGATGCGCGTGCACGAGCGCGGCTCCGGCGAGACCCGCTCCTGCGGTACGGGCGCGTGCGCGGTCGCCGTGGCCACCGCCCGCCGCGACGGCACCGACCCTGCGCTCACCGGCACGCCGGTGACGTACACCGTGGACGTGCCCGGCGGCACCCTCGTGATCACCGAGCGGCCCGACGGCGAGATCGAGATGACCGGCCCGGCGGTGATCGTGGCCGAGGGCGAGATCGACGCGGGCTGGCTGGAGGCCGTTCCGCGGGGGTGAACCGGCGCAGCCGTCCGGACGGCCCCGCCCCGCGACGCGTCCTGCCGACCCTCGACCCGGAAGCCACCCACCCGGAAGCCACCGACCCGGAAAGCCACCGACCCGAAGCCGCCGCCCCGGAAGCCCTCGACCCGAAACCGCCGTACGGAACCGGCCACTTGGCGGGAACACGATCACCTCGGGCAGCCTGCACAAGGGTACAAACCTCGCATTCGTCCCTCGAATGGGTGATCAGTTTCACGCTCGGCGAGAGGCGGTCGGCCACGCGTGGTGGGCTCGATAGCATCAAGCACCGGCCCGGACGGGGGACCGAAGCCGCCTCCTGAGCCGTGTCCGCTCTGGGGCACCCCGTCCGCCGGTTGACGCAGCCGGAGGTGCCCATGAGTGCGGAGGCCACGAATCCCGTGACCCCAGGCCCGATGCCGGGCGCGGTGTCGGCGCCGGTGACGCCCGCAGCGCCGCGCAGAAAGGCCCGCCCCCGGATCGACCTGCGCCGCCTCGGCAGAGCCGCGCTGCTCGGACCCGCCGCCCGCGACCGGCTGCCCGACGCCATCGGCCACGTCGTCGAGGCCCACCGCGCCCACCACCCCGACGCGGACCTCGAACCCCTCCGCCGCGCCTACGTCCTGGCCGAGTCCTCGCACCGCGGCCAGATGCGCAAGAGCGGTGAGCCGTACATCACGCACCCGCTCGCGGTGACCCTGATCCTCGCCGAACTCGGCGCGGAGACCACGACGTTGACCGCGTCCCTGCTCCACGACACCGTCGAGGACACGGATGTCACGCTCGACCAGGTGCGCGAGCAGTTCGGCGAGGAGGTCCGCTACCTCGTCGACGGCGTCACCAAGCTGGAAAAGGTCGACTACGGCGCCGCCGCCGAGCCCGAGACGTTCCGCAAGATGCTCGTGGCCACCGGCAACGACGTCCGCGTCATGTCGATCAAACTCGCCGACCGGCTGCACAACATGCGCACGCTCGGCGTGATGCGCCCCGAGAAACAGGAGCGCATCGCGAAGGTGACACGTGACGTGCTCATCCCGCTCGCCGAACGGCTCGGCGTCCAGGCGCTCAAGACCGAACTGGAGGACCTGGTCTTCGCGATCCTGCACCCCGAGGAGTACGCGCACACCAGGGAGCTGATCGTCCGCAACGCCGACCGCGCCGACGACCCGCTCGCCGAGGTCGCCGACGAGGTGCGCACCGTGCTGCGCGAGGCGGGAATCACGGCCGAAGTCCTCATCCGCCCCCGTCACTTCGTCTCCGTGCACCGCGTCTCCCGCAAACGCGGCCGGCTGCGCGGTTCCGACTTCGGCCGCCTGCTGGTCCTGGTCAACGAGGACGCCGACTGCTACGGGGTCCTGGGCGAGCTCCACACCTGCATGACGCCGGTGGTCTCGGAGTTCAAGGACTTCATCGCCGTCCCGAAGTTCAACCTGTACCAGTCGCTGCACACGGCCGTCGCCCGCGAGGACGGCCAGGTCGTCGAAGTCCTCATCCGCACCCACCAGATGCATAAGGTCGCCGAGGCCGGTGTCGTCGCCCTCGGCAACCCGTACGCACCCGCCCCCGACGACCCGGCCGACGGCGAGCGCGTCGACCCCACCCGCCCCGGCTGGCTCTCCCGGCTCCTCGACTGGCAGGAGGCGGCGCCCGACCCCGACCACTTCTGGTCCACCCTGCGCGAGGACCTCGCCCAGGACCGTGAGATCACCGTCTTCCGGCCCGACGGCGGCACGCTGGGCCTGCCCGAGGGCGCCACCTGCGTGGACGCCGCGTACGCGCAGTACGGGGAGGACGCGCACGCCTGCATCGGCGCCCGCGTCAACGGCCGCCTGGCGACGCTGTCCACCGTGCTGCGGGACGGCGACACCGTCGAGCTGCTCATGGGACAGGACCCGGCCTCCGAGCCCTCCCGGGAGTGGCTGGAGCACGCCCACACACCGACGGCCCGCATCGCCATCCAGCGGTGGCTGGCCGCCCACCCGGCACAGGCCGAGGCCCAGGAGAGCGCGGCCCGGGCCGCCGGGGCCGACCGGCCCTCCGGCGACCGTGCGGGCGGGCCCCGGCCGGCCGGCCCGCCCGGCGCGAACGCTCCGGCCGCCCCCACCCCCGAGCAGCCCGGTGCCCGCCCCGCCGGTGGCGACGTGCTCACCGACCGGCCGGGCGCGACCGTACGCCTCGCCCGGTGCTGTACGCCCGTACCGCCCGACGAGATCACCGGCTTCGCCGTACGCGGGGGAGCCGTCACGGTGCACCGCGCCGAGTGCGCCGCGGTGGCGCGCATGAAGGACGCGGGGCGTGAGGAGGTCGGGGTGCGCTGGGGCGAGGCCACCGAGTGCCGGGTCACGCTGGTCGCCGAATCGTTCGTCCGTCCCCACCTTCTCGCCGACCTCACCGAGGCCATGGCCCACGAAGGCGCCGAGATCGTCTCCGCGACCGTGGAGCCCCCGACCCAGCAGCAGGTCCGGCACACCTACACCGTGCAGCTCCCGGACGCGGCCCACCTCCCCGCCCTGATGCGCGCCATGCGGAACGTGGCCGGGGTGTACGACGTGAGCCGGGCCCAGCCGCAGCCGCAGGGCGCCTGAGCGGCAGGCGGCGCAGGCCCCGGTCCCCGGTTCGGGTGGGCCGGACGCGCGTCGCCCGTGCCGTACGGGCGCGCGCTGATAGCCGTGAGGCATGCCCCTCACCCCCCACACCCGCTGCCGCCGCACCGGCCGCGGCCGGCGGACGTCCGCCGCCCTGCTGGCCTCGGCCGTCTCCGTGTGCCTCGTCGCCGCCAGTGCCCCCGCCGTCCCGCTCGGCGTCGGCGACCGCCTCTTCCCCTACCTGGGCAACCCCGGCTACGACGTCGCCTCGTACGACCTGTCCTTCACCTACCCCGGCACCAACAGCGAGCCGCTGCGCGCCGTCACCACCATCGACGCGTGGACCACCGCGGACCTGGACCGGATCAACCTCGACTTCGCCCACGGAAGGGTCGACTCCGTCGAGGTCGACGGAGACCCCGCCGCGTTCCGCACCGTCGGCGAGGACCTGGTGATCACCCCCGAGGACTCCGTCTCGGACGACAACTGGATGCGCATCACCGTGCGCCACACCAGCGACCCCGTGCCCGCCGAGGGCCGCGAGGGCGGCTGGGTACGCACCGGGGACGGCCTCGCCATGGCCAACCAGGCCGACGCCGCGCACCTGGTCTTCCCGTGCAACGACCACCCCTCCGACAAGGCCATGTTCACCATCCGGGTCACCGCGCCCGAGGGCCACACGGCCGTGGCCAACGGTCTGCCCGCCGGTGTGGAACGGTCCGGCGGAACGACCACGTGGACGTACCGCACCCGGCACCCCATGGCCACCGAACTCACCCAGGTCTCCATCGGCCGCTCCACGGTGCTGCACCGCACCGGCCCGCACGGCCTGCCCGTCCGGGACGTCGTCCCCACGCGGTACCGCGAGGCACTGGAGCCCTGGCTGGAGAAGACACCGGCGCAGATCGCCTGGATGGAGGACAAGGTCGGCCGCTACCCCTTGGAGACGTACGGCGTCCTCGCGGCCGACGCCTCCACCGGCTTCGCACTGGAGACCCAGACGCTCTCCCTCTTCGAACGGGAGCTGTTCACCGAGCCCGTCTACCCCGTCTGGTACGTCGAATCGATCATGGTCCACGAGCTGGCCCACCAGTGGTTCGGCGACAGCGTCACCCCGCGCACCTGGTCCGACCTGTGGCTCAACGAGGGACACGCCACCTGGTACGAGGCGCTCTACGCCGAGGAACAGGCCGGCAAGCCGATGCGCGACCGGATGAGGCTCGCGTACGGCGCCTCCGACCGCTGGCGGGCGGCCGGCGGACCGCCCGCCGCCCCCAAGGCACCCGGACCCGGCCAGAAGACCGACATCTTCCGCCCCAACGTCTACGACGGCGCCGCCCTCGTCCTCTACGCCCTGCGCCAGGAGATCGGCCGCCCGGCGTTCGAACGCCTGCAGCGCGCGTGGGTCAGCCGCCACCAGGACGGCACGGCGAGCACGCAGGACTTCGTGCGGCTCGCCGCCGAGATCTCCGGACGCGACCTGGACGGCTTCTTCCAGGGCTGGCTGTATGGCGAGAAGACCCCACCGATGCCCGGTCACCCGGACTGGAAGCCGGAGGCACCCACCAAGCCGGCCGGTGCTGCCGAACCGGCCGCGCCCACGGAACGGACTGCACCGGTGGAACCCGCAGACGCTCGATAACACGGTGACGAGACGCCCCGTGCCGTGCGACCATCGTCAGGTCGGCGCGGCACGGCGCGTGTGCCGGGAATCTCCCGGAGCGCCCATGCGTTGTGCACAGTGACGGACCAGCTCCGGCTCTCCGTCGCCGACATCGGTTTCCCAGCTACGTAAGGATCCAATGACCTCCTCTTCTTCCCCTTCCCAGGACACCAAGCGCTTCGCGCACAGCCACCCCGAGGGTCTTCGGGCCGATGCCCTGATGGAAGAGGACGTCGCCTGGAGCCACGAGATCGACGGAGAGCGGGACGGCGACCAGTTCGACCGCTCCGAGCGCGCGGCCCTGCGCCGCGTGGCGGGCCTGTCCACCGAGCTCGAGGACGTCACCGAGGTCGAGTACCGCCAGCTCCGCCTGGAGCGGGTCGTGCTCGTCGGCGTCTGGACCTCGGGCACCGCCCAGGACGCGGAGAACTCCCTCGCGGAGCTCGCCGCCCTCGCCGAGACGGCGGGCGCACTCGTGCTCGACGGCGTCATCCAGCGCCGCGACAAGCCCGACGCGGCCACGTACATCGGCTCCGGCAAGGCCGAGGAGCTGCGGGACATCGTCCTTGAGTCCGGCGCCGACACCGTCATCTGCGACGGTGAGCTCAGCCCGGGCCAGCTCATCCACCTCGAAGACGTCGTCAAGGTCAAGGTCATCGACCGTACGGCCCTGATCCTCGACATCTTCGCCCAGCACGCCAAGTCCCGGGAGGGCAAGGCGCAGGTCGCGCTCGCGCAGATGCAGTACATGCTGCCGAGGCTCCGCGGCTGGGGTCAGTCGCTGTCCCGGCAGATGGGCGGCGGCAAGGGCGGCGGCCTCGCCACCCGTGGTCCCGGTGAGACCAAGATCGAGACGGACCGGCGGCGGATCCGCGAGAAGATGGCGAAGATGCGCCGGGAGATCGCGGAGATGAAGACCGGCCGCGAGATCAAGCGCCAGGAGCGCAAGCGCCACAAGGTGCCGTCCGTGGCCATCGCGGGCTACACCAACGCCGGAAAGTCCTCGCTGCTCAACCGCCTCACGGGCGCGGGCGTGCTGGTCGAGAACGCGCTGTTCGCGACCCTCGACCCGACCGTGCGCCGGGCCGAGACCCCGAGCGGACGGCTGTACACGCTGGCCGACACGGTCGGTTTCGTCCGCCACCTGCCGCACCACCTGGTCGAGGCGTTCCGCTCCACGATGGAGGAGGTCGGCGAGTCCGACCTGATCCTGCACGTGGTGGACGGTTCGCATCCGAACCCGGAGGAGCAGCTGGCCGCCGTGCGCGAGGTGATCAGGGACGTCGGAGCCACCGGCGTGCCCGAGATCGTCGTGATCAACAAGGCCGACGCGGCCGACCCGCTGACCCTGCAGCGGCTGCTGCGCGTCGAGAAGCGGTCCATGGCCGTCTCGGCCCGCACCGGCCAGGGCATCGAGGAGCTGCTCGCGCTCATCGACAACGAGCTGCCGCGTCCCTCGGTCGAGATCGAGGCGCTCGTGCCGTACACGCACGGCAAGCTGGTCGCCCGCGCCCACGACGAGGGCGATGTGATCTCCGAGGAGCACACCCCGGAGGGCACGCTGCTCAAGGTGCGGGTGCACGAGGAACTGGCGGCGGAGCTCACGCCGTACGTCCCGGCGCCGCTCGCCTGACCGGCCGCCGACCCGCCTGCCCGAGCGGTCACTGAAGAGGCCCGTCCCCGAGTCGCTCGGGGACGGGCCTCCTTCGTGTCCGCGGATCAGCGGCCGCCGTAGGTCCTGCTCATGTTCTGGTAGAGCGCCTCGGCGTCCCGGCCCAGCCGCGGACCCGCCAGCCAGCTGTTGTCGGCCGGACCGATCGAGGTGTTGGAGACCAGCACCGACGTGCCGTTCAGCACCCAGAACCAGCCACCGCCGGACGAACCGCCGGTCATGGTGCAGCCGATGCGGTACATCGTCGGCAGGCCCGGGCTGAGCGAGAACCGGCCGGGCACGTCGACGCACTTGAACATCTTCAGGCCGTTGTAGGGCGGTGCCGCGGGGTAGCCCCAGGCGCCCATCGTGCCGGCCTCTCTCGCGGACGGGGCGGAGAAGTCCACGTCCAGCGCGGCGCCGACCGTCTCCTCCAGGGACTTCGCGCCCCGCTCGGGCTTCACATGCAGCACGGCGTAGTCGTACGCGGCCCCGTCACCGCCCGTCTCCGAACCGCCCTGGATCCACTGGTTCGAGGTCGCGGCCCAGTCCGCCCACCAGTTGCCGTACGGGGCGATCTCCGCCGGGTTCGCGTTGCCCAGCTCCGCTTCGGACTTGCCGAGGTCGTTGTACGCCGGGACGAACACGATGTTCCGGTACCAGCCGCCGTTGCCACCGGCGTGCACGCAGTGGCCCGCCGTCCACACCAGGTTCGACCTGCCCGGGTGGTTGACGTCCTTGACGACCGTGCCGGAGCAGACCGCCGGGCCGTCGGGGGAGTCGAAGAAGACCTTGCCGACCGGGGCCGCGTTGCGGTGGTACGGCGTCTTCTCGGCCTGCGCGTCGACGGGCGCCGGGTCCGGATCGCTGACGCCCTGCCCGGCCGACGCGTCCTTCGTCGTGACGGTCTTGTCGGCCTCCTCGGCGGACTTCATGCGCTCCGGCTTCCACAGGCCCTCGATCACCGGGTTGACGAAGTCCTTGGCCTCACTGAGCCACTGGTCCTTGTCCCAGTCCTTCCAGCCGCCGTTCCTCCACTGGTCGACGTCGATCCCGTGCTTCTTGAGCCTGCCCGCGAGATCGGCCGGGATCTCGACCTTGCCGCCGGCGTGCGCGTCCGCCGCCTGCGAGGGGGCGGCGGCGGGCTTGTCGCTCGCCGAGCCCGCCGAGTTGCCACAGGCGGTGGCGGTGAGCGCCAGGGCGGCGACGAGCCCGGTGGCGGCGAGGACGGTGCGCCGCCCGCGCCTCGGCGCGGACGTGGGTGTGGAACGCATGGTGAGATGACCCCCGTTGGTGCGTACGAATGTGGTGCCGGGTGCTAGCGGCGGTGGGCGGTGCCGATGTGTGCGAGTCGTGCGTGCGGACGCCGGGCACCCGGCGCGCCCCCCGTGCCCGTGGACTTGAGGGCGAACCGGGGTGAGGCGGTGAAGGATTCCGCGAGCGCGGGCCCGAGTGCCGGGTGCTCGTCCGGCACGCCGGCCCGGCCCGCGCCTCCGCCGGATGCGGCCTACCGGCCCGCGAACTTCTCGCTGACCGAGTCGAACACGCCCTTGGCCACGTCGCCCAGGCGCGGCCCGGCCAGCCAGCCCGACGTCACCGGGCCGATCGAGGTGTTGGACACCAGGGCGGGCCGGCCGTCCGAGCCGGTCGCCACCCAACCGCCGCCCGAGGAGCCGCCGGTCATGGTGCAGCCGATCCGGTACATCGTCGGGTCCGACGCCGTGACCGACAGCCGTCCCGGCCGGTCCTGGCACCGGTACAGCTTCTGCCCGTCGTACGGCGGCGCCGCCGGGTAGCCGATCGCCGTGACACTCTCCACCTGCGGCACGGCGGGAGCCCCGAAGTCGACCGGCAACGCCGAACCGACCGTCTCCTCCAGCGACTTGCCGCCGCTGCCCTTCTCCGGCGTCACATGGATGACGGCGAAGTCGTACGGCGCGCCGTCGCCGCCCGTCGAACCGCCCTGCTCGATCCACTGGTCCGAGGTCTGGGCCCAGTCGCCCCACCAGACGCCGTAGGGAGCGACGTCCTGGCGCGTGGCGTTCTCCAGTTCCCGGGCCGACCGGCCGTCGTCGTTGTACGACGGCACGAACGCGATGTTGCGGTACCAGCCGCCCTTCTTGCCCGCGTGCACGCAGTGGCCCGCCGTCCACACCAGGTTGGACTTGCCCGGGTGCGCCGGGTCCTTCACCACCGTCGCCGAGCAGACGGCCGAGCCCTTGGGGGAGTCGAAGAACACCTTCCCGGCCGTGGGCGCGGCGGCGTGGTACGACGGTGCCACGGCCTGCGCCCGCACCGGCCTCGGCGTGGGATCGGTGACGCCCTGGTCACCGGAGAGGTCGCTCTCGCCGACACCCTGGTCGGGCTCCTCCGCCTCCCGCATCCGGTCCGGGTTCCAGAGCCCTTCGATGATCGGGTTGACGTACTCGTGGGCCTCGCGCAGCCAGTCGTCCCGGTCCCAGTTCTTCCAGGCGCCGTTCTTCCACTTGTCGATGTCGATCCCGTGCTCGCGGAGCCGGTCCCTGATGTCGTCCGGGATCCGCAGCTTGCCGTCGTCCGAGGCGGTGGCGGACGCGGAGGCCTCCCCGCCCGCCGCGGCGTCCCCCGACTCGCAGGCGGTGGCGGTGAGCGCGAGCGCCGAGGCGAGGGCCACGGCGGCCAGCACGGGGGAGTTCCTGCGGCGCGCCCTCCCCCCTCGGCGTGCGGTGGACGACGGCCGGATGGATCGCATGATGTGACTCCCCCTGATGGTGACGAACAAGGACGAAACCGGTGACCCGGCCCTGTTTTCGCTGCTGCACGAGGACTTCGGGCCGACGACCGGCGTCCGGGAACGGCACCACACACTATGCGGTGGCTGTGGGGGAGGCCCGACGGAACAGCAACAGTTCCGTCACGGAAAGGATCTTGAGGCAACCCGTAACCCGGTGAGCGGTCCGCGGTTGGTAGCGGTGGGGGGTCTGCTGTCTGTGCGCGGTCCCTGGTGCCCGTGCCCAGTGGGAGGTCAGGGAAGCCGTGGCGGAATCCGCCCTTGGGGGTAGTGCGTCAGAGGAGGCCGCTGTGGGGCATGCACCGGCAAGGACCCTTCCCGGTGGTCCCGTGGACGGCACCGCCCGGGGAGCGGGCGACGGCGGGTCCGGGGAGGACGGTACCGGCCCCTGCGTGGACGACGACGGCACCAGGGGAGTGGGAGACGAGGCCCTGCCCGACGCCGCCCGGGGAGCGTGCCTCGCACGGGAGGGAGCCCCGCGCCGCCGGCCCGTCCGCCCGTCCGCCCGTCAGTCCGCCCGGGACTCCGCGGCCCGGACGTACGCCCGTGCGCTGCCCATCGTGCCGGTGCGCGCGCGAGGCATGACGGTCGAGGGCGCCGACGGCCGCCGCTACCTGGACTGCCTCTCGGGCGCGGGAGCCCTGGTGCTCGGGCACAACCACCCCGTCGTCCTGGACGCCATCCGCAAGGTCCTCGACTCCGGTGCGCCCCTGAACGCCCTCGACCTGGCGACACCCGTCAAGGACGCCTTCGTCACCGAACTCTTCCGCACCCTGCCCCCCGGACTCGCCGGCCGCGCCCGCGTGCGCTTCTGCGGCCCGACCGGCGGCGACGCCGTGCGGACGGCCTACGAGCTGGTGCGCGCGGCGACCGGGCGGACGCCCGGCCCCGCCGGTGACGAGGCAGCGATCGTCCGTGCGGCCCATCCGCAGGACTGCGCCGACCTCTTCCGCACCGGTGCTGCCGCACCCCCTGCCGGGGTGATCGTCGAACCCGTCCAGGGCGACGGCGGGGTGTTCCCCGCGCCGGACGCCTGGTTGCGCCGCGTACGGCAGCTCACAGCCGACCGGTCCGTCCCGCTGATCGCCGACGAGATCCAGACGGGCGTCGGTCGCACCGGCACCTTCTGGGCGGTGGAGCACAGCGGCGTGACCCCGGACGTGATGATCCTCTCCGAGGCCATCGGCGGCAGTCTGCCCCTGGCCGTCGTGGTCTACCGCGACGACCTCGACACCGGGGAACCCGGCGCCCAGAGCGGCACCTTCCGGGGCAACCAGCTCGCGATGGCCGCGGGCACGGCGACCCTCGCCCACGTCCGGGAACACCTCCTCGCCGAACGCGCGTCGGCCCTCGGCGCCCGCATGGTGCAGCGACTGCGGGCCCTCCGCGCGGAGTTCGGGTGTGTCGGTGAGGTGCGCGGGAGAGGGCTGATGATCGGGGTCGAGCTGGTGGACCCGGCGGGGGAGACGGACTCAGGGCTGCCCGGGGCGGTAGGCACGGTGCGGCCGACAGGGCGGGGGGCTGGCCCTTCAGGGGGTGGCGAGGCGGAGCCGTCACCGGCGAGGGGACGTTCATCGGTGGAACGTCCCCTCGCCGAAGAACCGGCCGCTCCTTACCCGGCTGCCCCGGAGCTGGCCGCCGTGGTCCAGCAGGAGTGCCTGCGGCGCGGCCTCATCGTGGGCCTCGGCGGCCGACAGGCGAGCGTCGTACGGCTGTTGCCGCCCCTGACGATCACCGACGAGCAGGCGGCCGCTGTGCTGGACCGCCTGACCGACGCTATCGGGGCGGCGGCGCAGCGCCAGGAGGGCACGGCACGGCAGCGAGGCCGCCCCTCGCGTCCCCGTCGTGCGCCTTGACGCTGCGAGTCCTCGCGCTCACCCCGCCCGTTCGAGGGCAGCGCCCTCGCCACGCCCGACCCCGGTCCCGCCCACCCCCGGTCCATACGGCCCGCCCCCCATCGAGGTGCCCGCCTTGAACACCACACCCGCCGCCGACGACCACGCCACGACCTGTGCAGGAGCCCTCGCCGCCGTGCAGCCGTCCGGGACGTCGGCGGCAGCAAAGACACCAGAGACATCACCGACATCACCGACATCGCCGACAGCGGCGATGCCTGGTCAGCGGCTTCGGGGAGCGGGGCCCGACCTGGAGAGGCGCGGTGGTGAACGGGGGAGGAGCGGCGGTGAACAGGGAAGGGGCAGCGGTGAACCTGTCCCCGACCCCCTGCGCGATCCCGACCCCCACCTCGTCGCTCAAGCAGCGTCCGTGGAGACCCTGCTGCGCTGCTGGGTCCGTGAGACCGACCAGCCTGCCCCCGCAGACGGCGTCCTCCGCATCCCCCTTCCCGCGAGCGGCACGGCCCTCCTCGTCCCGGTCCGCTACTGGTCGCCGGCGGGTTGGCACCGCTTCGGCCTCCCTCGTCTGGCCGACGCGCCCGTCGACGCCCCACCGGTCGACGCCCCACCGGTCGACGCCCCACCGGTCGACGCCGTGACGGTCGCCGCGCTGCTCACCAGGGAGAGTCAGACCAGCGGCCCGGCCCCATGCGGCAGCCGCGACACCGAGGCAGGCGCTGTCGCGTCGAGCGGTGATGACGGCCACGGCCTCGCTCTCGTCGCGGGCGTCGCCGACTCCGTCCGCCGGATCGTGACGTTCGTCGAGGACCGTCGTGAACGCCCGGCCGACGCCGGTGACTTGTTCCTGGCCGCGGAACAGGCACTCGTCCTCGGACACCCCCTGCACCCGACGCCGAAGAGCCGCGAAGGTCTCTCCGAGGCCGAAGTACGACACTACTCACCCGAACTGCGCGGATCCTTCTCCCTCCACTGGATTTCCGTCACCACCTCCCTTCTCGCCACCGACTCCTGCTGGACCGAACGCGGCCGCCCCGTCTCGGCCCCTTCACTCATCACCCGCCTGGCCGGGCCAGGACTGCCGCTGCCGGACGGCCACGCCCTACTGCCCCTGCACCCCTGGCAGGGGCGCGAGATCCGTCACCGGCCGGAGATCGCCGCCCTGCTGGAGGGCGGACATCTCCGCGACCTCGGGCCCCACGGGTCGCCCTGGCACCCCACCTCCTCCGTACGCACCGTCTACCGCTCCGATGCTCCCGCGATGCTCAAACTGTCCCTGGGGCTGCGCATCACCAACTCCCGTCGAGACAACCTCCGCAAGGAACTCCACCGCGGTGTCGAGGTTCACCGTCTGCTCCGAGGTGACCTGGGGCAGCAGTGGCGTGCCGCGCATCCGAATTTCGACACCGTGCGCGACCCGGCCTGGCTCGCCGTCGACGGACCGGACGGCACACCGCTGACCGGACTGGACGTGGTCATCCGCCACAACCCGTTCCGCCCCTCCGACGATGTCTCCTGCGTCGCGGGACTCGTCTCACCGCGCCCGTGGTCCCCGGCCGTGCCGGACACCGCTTCCCACCGCTCCGAGGGCCCAGGCAGGGTCCCGGACTCCCGGCTTGCCGAACTCGTCACCCGCATCGCCCGCCGGACCGGCCGGCCGCGCGGAGCTGTCGCCGTCGAGTGGTTCCTGCGCTACCTGGAACACGTCGTACGCCCCGTCCTGTGGCTGGACGGAGAGGCCGGCATCGCCCTGGAGGCCCACCAGCAGAACACGCTGCTCCTGCTGGACGCCGACGGCTGGCCCACGGGCGGCCGCTACCGCGACAACCAGGGCTACTACTTCCGCGAGTCCCGGCGCGCGGAACTCGACGCCCGGTTGCCCGGCATCGGCGAGCGGAGCGACACCTTCGTCCGTGACGAGGTCGCCGACGAGCGCCTCGCCTACTACCTGGGCGTCAACAACGTGCTGGGTCTCGTCGGCGCATTCGGCTCCCAAGGGCTGGCCGACGAGCGGCTGCTGCTCGCCGCCTTCCGCCGCTTCCTGGGGACCGTCGCCTCCGGCCCGGCCCGACTGCGCACCTCACTGCCCGCCCGGCTGCTCGACTCACCCGTACTGCGGTGCAAGGCCAACCTGCTCACCCGCCTGCACGGCCTCGACGAACTCGTCGGCCCGGTCGACACCCAGTCCGTCTACGTCACCATCGCCAACCCCCTGCACTGCTGATCATGCGTACCTTCGCCTTCCTGAGCACGCGTACTCCTTCCGTCATGACCGGCCTTCTTCACCGCTGAGGACACGCCCCATCCGCCTTTCTGAGAGGAGCGTTCGGTGCCTTCCGCCGATCCGTCCGCCCCGACGGCTACCGCTGTCTCCGCCCGAGCCGCCTTTCCCACTGGAGCCGATGCCGACGTGGGCAACGAGTCCAAAAGCGGGAGGGGCATGGACGACGCCAAGGACACCGAGGACACCGGGGACACCCTGGACACCGGGGACACGATGGATCTTCGGCTGTCGGACGAATTCCTGGCCCTGATCGCGGACGGCGCGAACGAACCCGGTGGGGCGGGGCGCGGTGGAGGCCAGGACCCGGCAGCCTCCGCCGCACCTCTCACCGCGGCTCCCCGATTCGGCTCCGGCATGCCGTACGACGACCTGCTCGACCGCGTGGCCGACTGGGGCCCGGTCGGCACGCCCGTGGGTCTGTTCCACCTCGTCCCCGTGCGTGTCGAACGCGACCTCCCGCTCATCAGCCGCTGGATGAACGACCCCGCCGCTGCGGAATTCTGGGAGTTGTCAGGACCGCCGAGCGTGACCGAGGACCACTTGCGGGCCCAGCTCGCCGGTGACGGACGCAGCGTGCCGTGCGTCGGCGTGCTGGACGGGACACCGATGAGCTACTGGGAGATCTACCGGGCGGACCTGGACCCGCTGGCCCGCCACTACCCCGCCCGGCCCCATGACACGGGGATCCACCTTCTGGTCGGTGCGGTCACCGATCGCGGGCGTGGTCTCGGGAGCACGCTGCTCAGGGCCGCGGCCGATCTCGTTCTCGCGCGGCGCCTCTCCTGCGCGCGGGTCATCGCGGAACCCGACATGCGTAACACCCCCTCCGTCGCGGCCTTCCTGTCCGCAGGCTTCCGGTTCTCCGCCGAGGTGGACCTGCCCGCCAAGCGGGCCGCCCTCATGGTGCGGGACCGGTCCCTCCGGCACCTCTTGTAGCGCTGTGTCACCGCGCCATCACTCATTGAACGCGGCGTCCGTCGCCGTGGTTCCCGGCGGCCGCAGATTTCTGGCGAGCTGTTCGCTGGGCCGGAGTGCCGGCGTCCGCCGCCACACGGTTTCCGGCTGCCGGGCTGCCGGCGTCCGCCGCCGCACGGTCCTGCCTGGCGGGCTGCCGACGTCCGTCACCACACCGCTCGTCCCCGCCGCACCTCCGGCGCACGGCGAGCCGTTTCGAGCCGCTCGTATATCACCCCATCCGCTCTGCACCCTCCCCACCGAGGAGTCCACGGTCTTGATCACGCCCCCCGCCCTCGCCTTGATCACCCGTTTGTCAGTGCTGGGCCGTAGGGTGGTCGCGCTATGACGAAGCCCTCACTCCCCGAACTCCTGCATGCTGCCGTCGCCGCCGTCGGCGGTACGGAGCGCCCCGGCCAGGTGGCCATGGCCGAAGCCGTCGCGGAAGCGATCGACGACGGTTCCCACCTGCTGGTCCAGGCCGGCACCGGCACCGGCAAGTCGCTGGGGTACCTGGTGCCCGCGCTCGCGCACGGGGAGCGAGTGGTCGTCGCGACCGCCACCCTGGCGCTGCAGCGTCAGCTCGTCGAGCGCGACCTGCCGAGAACCGTCGAGTCGCTGCACCCGCTGCTGCGCCGCCGCCCGGAGTTCGCCATGCTCAAGGGCCGGTCCAACTACCTCTGTCTGCACCGCCTGCACGAGGGCGTTCCGCAGGACGAGGAGGACGGTCTCTTCGACCAGTTCGAGGCGGCCGCACCCACCAGCAAGCTGGGGCAGGACCTGCTGCGGGTCCGTGACTGGGCCGACGAGACCGAGACCGGCGACCGCGACGACCTCACACCCGGCATCTCCGACCGCGCCTGGGGGCAGGTGTCGGTCTCGTCGAGGGAGTGCCTGGGCGCCTCGAAGTGTGCCTACGGTGCGGAGTGCTTCGCCGAGATGGCGCGCGAGCGGGCCAAGCTCTCCGACGTCGTCGTCACCAACCACGCCCTGCTCGCGATCGACGCCATCGAGGGCGCCCCGGTGCTCCCGCAGCACGAGGTGCTGATCGTCGACGAGGCGCACGAACTGGTGTCGAGGGTCACCGGCGTCGCCACCGGCGAACTCACTCCCGGCCAGGTCAACCGTGCGGTGCGCCGCGCCGCGAAGCTCGTCAACGAGAAGGCCGCGGACCAGTTGCAGACCGCCGCCGAGGGCTTCGAGCGGCTCATGGAGCTGGCCCTTCCGGGCCGCCTGGAGGAGATTCCCGAGGACCTCGGGTACGCGCTGATGGCGCTGCGCGACGCGTGCCGCACCGTCATCTCCGCGATCGGTGCGACCCGGGACAAGTCCGTCCAGGACGAGGACGCGGTGCGCAAGCAGGCCCTTGCAGCCGTGGAGAACGTCCACGACGTCGCGGAGCGGATCACCAACGGATCCGAATGGGACGTGGTCTGGTACGAGCGCCACGACCGGTTCGGTGCCTCACTGCGCGTCGCGCCCATGTCCGTCTCGGGGCTGCTGCGGGAGAAGCTCTTCGCGGACCGCTCCGTGATCCTGACGTCGGCGACGCTGAAGCTGGGCGGCGACTTCAACGGCGTGGGAGCCTCGCTGGGCCTCGCCCCGGAGGGCACGGAGGGCGACGATCTCCCGCAGTGGAAGGGCATCGACGTGGGTTCGCCCTTCGACTACCCCAAGCAGGGCATCCTGTACGTCGCCAAACACCTGGCGCGCCCCGCGAGGGACGGCGACCGCGCGGACATGCTCGACGAACTCACGGAGCTCATCCAGGCGGCCGGTGGCCGTACCCTCGGCCTGTTCTCCTCCATGAGGGGCGCCCAGCTGGCCGCCGAGGAGCTGCGTTCGCGGATCCCCGAGTTCCCGATCCTCCTCCAGGGCGAGGAGACGCTCGGCGAGCTCATCAAGAACTTCGCGGCGGATCCGAAGACCTGCCTGTTCGGCACGCTCTCCCTGTGGCAGGGCGTGGATGTCCCCGGACCCAGCTGTCAGTTGGTCGTCATGGACAAGATTCCGTTCCCGCGCCCGGACGACCCCCTGATGAGCGCTCGCCAGAAGGCCGTGGAGGAGGCGGGCGGCAACGGCTTCATGGCGGTCGCCGCCACGCACGCCGCTCTCCTGATGGCGCAGGGCGCCGGCCGTCTCGTTCGGGCGTCGGGCGACCGCGGTGTGGTCGCCGTCCTGGACCAGCGGCTGGCCACGGCCCGGTACGGCGGGTACCTGAAGGCGTCGCTTCCCGACTTCTGGTACACGACGGACCGCAACCAGGTGCGCAAGTCACTGGCGGCGATCGACGCGGCGGCGAGGCAGACGGAAACAGCGGGATGACCCCCGGGGCCGGTTCGCGGCCAGGAGCCGCGCCCCGGCCCCCTGGTTGAGCGGAACGCCGGGCCCTGACCTCGCCACGGGCCTCAGACTTGGCCGCAGGCCCGGACCTCACCGAGCCCCGGGCATCGGGCAGCCCCAACCGACCCGCGACAGCGCAGGACCCCGGAACCGGCGCAGAGGTTCCGGGGTCCGGTCAGAGGGCGGGCCTGTTGGGCCCGCCCGACGCGGCGTGCGCTGTCAGACGCGGCGCAGGACGGCCACCACCTTGCCGAGGATGGTCGCGTCGTCGCCGGGGATCGGCTCGTACGCCGCGTTGTGCGGCAGGAGCCAGACATGGCCGTCCTCGCGCTTGAAGCGCTTGACCGTGGCTTCTCCGTCCAGCATGGCGGCCACGATGTCGCCGTTCTCGGCGACCGGCTGACGGCGGACCGTGACCCAGTCGCCGTCGCAGATCGCGGCCTCGATCATCGAGTCACCGACGACCTTGAGGACGAACAGCTCACCGTCACCGACGAGCTGTCGGGGCAGGGGGAAGACGTCCTCGACGGACTCCTCGGCGAGGATCGGGCCACCGGCGGCGATGCGGCCGACCAGCGGGACGTACGACGCGGCCGGCTTGCCGGCGGTGTCCGTGGGCTGCACCGAGGCGGCCTGGTCCGAGCCGCGTACCTCGTAGGCGCGCGGGCGGTGCGGGTCGCGGCGCAGGAAGCCCTTGCGCTCCAGCGCCATGAGCTGGTGCGCGACCGAGGAGGTGCTGGAGAGGCCGACGGCCTGGCCGATCTCGCGCATGGACGGTGGGTAGCCGCGCCGCTGCACCGAGTCCCTGATGACCTCGATCACGCGGCGCTGGCGGTCGGTGAGTCCCGAGCTGTCGGCCCGGATGCCGGGAGGTCGGCCCGGCAGGGAGCGCTTGTGCCCCTCAGGGTTCGTGGCTTCGTTCATCGCATGCACCGGCTCCAGTCGGCCCTGGGAGCGGTCCTGGGCAGTGATGGTGGCACTGTCTGCGGTGGTGGTCACGTCGGCCCCTCTCGATGGTCTCCCTGCTGGACAACGGTAGTTGGTTTCGAAAGGTTGCGCCAAACACACGTTCGAGTGAAAAAACGTGAATTGCCGGACGCGATCATGTGTCCGGGTGTATTGGCGGCCGGGCCACCTGGCGGGCAAAAGGGCCCATTGCTGTACTCTTCACCGCCGGGGTGATCGCCTCGTGGACTGTTGCCCCAGTCTGCCATCCGGCATTCCCTTGACCCGGGAGCAGCCCTCATCTGTGCGGGAGTCCCACGTCCCCTCCTCGCGGCGCCCACCGTATCTCCGCATGTGGCGTAGCGATACGGCCGTGCACGTACGATGCGGCAGCGTCTCGCCGGGAGCACGCGCCGAGGCCCTGGGTGACGGTGTCGCGGGGGCGTGTGAGGCCGGTGTGAGTCTGCCCGCCGCGCGTCACCTGCCGCTACGGGCGCGACACGCCCGTACGGCCTGGATGTATGAGCCAATCCCCATATCTAGTGGTTGGATTGCAGCAGCAGCCCACAAGTTGTGGTCCCCCCGGTCTTCGCGGCCATGGTCATCGCCTATGCTTGGGGCTGCTTCGTGGGGCGCCAGACGTCCAGCGAGGCTATTGAGTCTGCTGTGAGGAGGGTTGGGAGATCATGCACTGCCCCTTCTGCAGGCACCCCGACAGCCGGGTCGTCGACAGTCGTACGACCGACGACGGCACGTCGATCCGCAGGCGCCGCCAGTGTCCGGACTGCTCCCGTCGTTTCACGACCGTGGAGACGTGCTCGCTCATGGTGGTCAAGCGGTCCGGCGTCACCGAACCCTTCAGTCGCACGAAGATCATCAATGGCGTGCGCAAGGCATGCCAGGGACGGCCCGTCACCGAGGACGCGCTGGCCCAGCTGGGCCAGCGCGTCGAGGAGGCGGTGCGGGCCACCGGAAGCGCCGAGCTGACCACCCACGACGTGGGGCTGGCCATACTCGGCCCGTTGCAGGAGCTCGACCTCGTCGCCTACCTGCGCTTCGCCTCCGTCTACCGGGCCTTCGACTCGCTCGAGGACTTCGAGGCGGCCATCGCGGAGCTCAGGGAGGGGGCGGGACGCCCCGACGCGGACGACGGCGACCGCGAGGACGCGGGTGCGGGGAGCCAGGAAGACGACCGCGGGCCCGGTGGGACGGCACAGGTCCCCGAGCCCGCAGGCGCCGCCGACTGACCGGCGGGCCGGACCCGGAAGGCAGCTCCGGGACCGGCCGGGCGGCGGCGATGTGAAGACCTGTTGCGGGTGACGTGAGTGGGCGCCCGCAGCATCAGACAGAACACCGTGCACCGGGAACAACGGGGCACTTCAGGGCGTTTTCGCCCGTACAGGGAGGCGGCATGACAGAGACGGCGAGCGGTCCGGCACGGAGTTCCCGCGCCAAGAGCCCCAAGGCGAGCAAGGGCCTGCGTATCGAGCGCATCCACACCACCCCTGGGGTCCACCCCTACGACGAGGTGGCCTGGGAGAGCCGTGACGTCGTCATGACCAACTGGCGCGACGGCTCGGTCAACTTCGAGCAGCGCGGCGTCGAGTTCCCCGACTTCTGGTCGGTGAACGCGGTCAACATCGTCACCAGCAAGTACTTCCGGGGTGCCGTCGGCACTCCGCAGCGCGAGACCAGCCTCAAGCAGCTGATCGACCGCATCGTGAAGACGTACCGGAAGGCCGGTGAGGACCACAAGTACTTCGCCTCGCCCGCCGACGCCGAGATCTTCGAGCACGAGCTGGCGTACGCCCTCCTGCACCAGATCTTCAGCTTCAACAGCCCCGTCTGGTTCAACGTCGGCACCAAGCAGCCGCAGCAGGTGTCCGCCTGTTTCATCCTGTCCGTCGACGACTCCATGGAGTCGATCCTCGACTGGTACAAGGAAGAGGGCATGATCTTCAAGGGCGGCTCCGGCGCCGGCCTGAACCTCTCCCGGATCCGTTCCTCCAAGGAACTGCTGTCCTCCGGCGGCAACGCTTCCGGTCCGGTCTCCTTCATGCGCGGCGCGGACGCCTCCGCAGGAACGATCAAGTCCGGTGGTGCCACCCGTCGCGCCGCCAAGATGGTCGTCCTCGACGTCGACCACCCGGACATCGAGGACTTCATCGAGACCAAGGTCAAGGAAGAGGAGAAGATCCGCGTCCTGCGCGACGCGGGCTTCGACATGGACCTGGGCGGCGACGACATCACGTCCGTCCAGTACCAGAACGCCAACAACTCGGTCCGTGTGAACGACGAGTTCATGAAGGCGGTCGACGAGGGCGGCAAGTTCGGCCTGCGTGCCCGCATGACCGGCGAGGTCATCGAGGAGGTCGACGCCAAGCAGCTCTTCCGCAAGATCGCCGAGGCCGCCTGGGCCTGCGCCGACCCCGGTATCCAGTACGACGACACCATCAACAACTGGCACACCTGCCCCGAGTCCGGCCGGATCACCGCGTCGAACCCGTGCAGCGAGTACATGCACCTGGACAACACGTCCTGCAACCTGGCCTCGCTGAACCTGATGAAGTTCCTCAAGGACGACGGCAAGGGCAACCAGTCCTTCGAGGCCGAGCGCTTCCAGAAGGTCGTGGAGCTCGTCATCACCGCGATGGACATCTCCATCTGCTTCGCGGACTTCCCGACCCAGAAGATCGGCGAGAACACGCGCGCGTTCCGCCAGCTCGGCATCGGCTACGCCAACCTCGGCGCCCTGCTGATGGCCACCGGTCACGCCTACGACTCCGACGGCGGCCGCGCCCTCGCCGGCGCCATCACCTCCCTGATGACCGGCACGGCCTACCGCCGCTCCGCCGAGCTCGCCGCGGTGGTCGGCCCGTACGACGGCTACGCCCGCAACGCCGACGCCCACAAGCGCGTCATGAAGCAGCACTCCGACGCCAACGACAAGGCCGTCCGCATGGACGACCTGGACACCCCGGTGTGGGCCGCCGCCAGCGAGGCCTGGGGCGACGTGCTGCGCCTGGGCGAGAAGAACGGTTTCCGTAACTCCCAGGCGTCCGTGCTCGCCCCGACCGGCACCATCGGCCTGGCGATGTCCTGCGACACCACCGGTGTCGAGCCCGACCTCGCGCTGGTCAAGTTCAAGAAGCTGGTCGGCGGCGGTTCGATGCAGATCGTCAACGGCACCGTGCCGCAGGCCCTGCGCCGCCTCGGCTACCTCGAGGAGCAGATCGAGGCGATCGTCGCCCACATCGCCGAGAACGGCAACGTGATCGACGCCCCGGGCCTCAAGCCCGAGCACTACGAGGTGTTCGACTGCGCCATGGGCGAGCGGGCCATCTCCCCGATGGGCCACGTCCGCATGATGGCCGCGATCCAGCCGTGGATCTCCGGCGCCATCTCCAAGACGGTCAACATGCCGGAGACGGCGACCGTCGAGGAGGTCGAGGAGATCTACTTCGAGGCCTGGAAGCTCGGCGTCAAGGCCCTCGCGATCTACCGCGACAACTGCAAGGTGGGCCAGCCCCTCTCCGCCAAGACCAAGGAGAAGGAGAAGGCGGAGATCACCGAGAAGGCCGAGGAGACGATCCGCACCGCGGTCGAGAAGGTCGTCGAGTACCGCCCGGTCCGCAAGCGCCTCCCGAAGGGACGTCCCGGCATCACCACGTCCTTCACCGTCGGCGGCGCCGAGGGCTACATGACGGCCAACTCCTACCCGGACGACGGTCTCGGCGAGGTCTTCCTGAAGATGTCCAAGCAGGGCTCGACCCTCGCGGGCATGATGGACGCCTTCTCCATCGCCGTCTCGGTCGGCCTCCAGTACGGCGTGCCGCTGGAGACGTACGTCTCGAAGTTCACGAACATGCGCTTCGAGCCGGCCGGTATGACGGACGACCCGGACGTGCGGATGGCGCAGTCGATCGTCGACTACATCTTCCGCCGCCTGGCGCTGGACTTCCTGCCCTTCGAGACGCGTTCCGCCCTCGGCATCCACTCCGCCGAGGAGCGCCAGCGTCACCTGGAGACCGGTTCCTACGAGCCGTCCGAGGACGAGGTCGACGTCGAGGGCCTGGCCCAGTCGGCGCCGCGGGCCCAGGAGCTGAAGGCCGTCACGGCGCCCAAGAACGACGAGGCGGCCAAGCCCGCCCCGCAGCAGGCCCACACCAGTGCCGAACTGGTCGAGATGCAGCTGGGCATCCAGGCCGACGCCCCGCTGTGCTTCTCCTGCGGGACGAAGATGCAGCGCGCCGGTTCCTGCTACATCTGCGAGGGCTGCGGCTCGACCAGCGGCTGCAGCTGACGCCGGACGCCTGAGCCGATGACGGAGGGGCACCGCCCGCGGGCTGGTGCCCCTTTCGTCGTTCCTCCTCGCCCCCGTCCCCACGGAACGTCCGTGGGGACGCGCCGCAGGACTTGTCTCAGGGCCGGCCCGCCGTGCCCATCGTCCTGGTGAACGTCACGGGGTCGCCCTCGAAGCCGCGCAGACCGGGACGGAAGCGCCAGGGCCCGGTGCCCTCCCGGACGAACTCCGCGACCGTGGCCGCCGTGGCCCCCAGGACACCGGCGAAGTCGTCCTCGGCCAGGACGTCGTACCCCTCGCGGATGCGCAGCCCGGGGTTGACGACGCTGACGAAGGTGCGCTCCGCCGGGCGCTGCTGGATGACGACGCCGACCAGCACGCGCGCGTAGCGGGGGTCGAGCCGTTCCAGCTCCAGCATCATGACCTCGTCGAAGCCGAAGCCCTGACCGTCCTTGCTGTCCCGGTTGAGATAGATCGTGCCGTCGGGGGAGCGGCTGTCGAAGTGCACCACGTAGGCGGGCTCGCCGTACGGATCGTCCGCCGGATACGTCGCCGCGACCAGATCCAGGTCGGTGGAGGGCTGTCCCGCCGGACTGGGATCCCACCGCACCGCGATCTCGACCTTGCGCAACCCCTTGTTGAGCCCGTCCACCGGCGTCCCCTTCCCCGTACCGACCCGCCCGTCCACCCCAACTGACGGGCGCTCACGACTGTTTGTCCATCCTGCCACGCGCGCGGGTGCGCGCGGGGCGGAGCGGTCCGGCCGGGAGTGACCGGTGCCACGCTCCTGGCCTTACCATGGCGCGGTGCTGGTCAAGTGGATTCGCTGCACCGTGGTGGACCGCCGCGGGTTCGAGCGGGGGCAGCGGAAGTGGGCGGGGCTTCTGGGGGAGCCGGGGTTTCGCGCGCAGGGGGGTGGCTGGAGCCGGGGGCGGCCGGACGTGGCGCACATCTTCGCGTTCTGGGAGAGCCGCGCCTTCTACGACTCGTTCATGGCGCGATCCCACGACCGGCTCGCGTCGGCCCAGTCGGGCACCTTCAAGGACGCCCGGGTCAGGCTCTTCGACTACCGCTTCGACGTGAAGACCGGCTTCGAGCCCCGCTTCACGGACGCCGATCTGCTGCGCGTCGCGCTCTGCCGCGTCCACGAGGAACGGGCCGAGCACTTCGTGCTGATGCAGGAGAAGGTGTGGAACCCGGCGATGGCCGGCTCGCCCGGCATGGTGCGCGGGCTGTTCGGCGAGGCACCGGGCAACGAGTACCTGGTGCTGTCGATGTGGAGGTCCGCCGCCGAACACGGCAAGTACCGCACCGAGCGGGTGGAGCGGCTCGCCCTGCGGGCCCAGACGGAAGCGGACGTGGCGGCGATGACGGGTGCCGTCGTGGACATGGAGCCGAGCTGGACCGTCTGACGCACTGGTCCTCGCCCCGGCCACCGCGCGCGGCCGGCGTGAGCCGCGGCGACGCCCCAGGGCGATGCAGCGGCCCCGCGCGCGTGCAGGTGGAGAATCCGTGTGACCTACGCTGTATGCGGACCGCCCGGGTGCTCGGCGGGCCCCCACCCGATCTAGGGTTTCGGCATGGCACGACCACGGCGCATCGTCCTTGTCCGGCACGGCGAGTCAACGGGCAATGTTGATGACTCCGTGTACGAACGCGAACCCGACCACGCCCTGGCCCTGACCGACCGCGGTCGGCGGCAGGCGGAGGCGACGGGCGAGCAGCTGCGCGAGCTGTTCGGCGGCGAACGCGTGAGCGTCTACGTCTCCCCGTACCGGCGCACCCACGAGACGCTGCGCGCCTTCCGTCTCGACCCCGCCCTCCTACGAGTACGGGAGGAACCCCGGCTGCGCGAGCAGGACTGGGGAAACTGGCAGGACCGCGACGACGTACGCCTGCAGAAGGCCTACCGGGACGCCTACGGCCACTTCTTCTACCGCTTCGCCCAGGGTGAGTCCGGTGCCGACGTCTACGACCGGGTGGGCGGCTTCCTGGAGAGCCTGTTCCGCAGTTTCGAGGATCCCGACCATCCGCCGAACGTCCTCATCGTGACGCACGGGCTGGCCATGCGGCTGTTCTGCATGCGCTGGTTCCACTGGACGGTCGCGGAATTCGAGTCGCTCTCCAATCCGGGGAACGGCGAGGTGCGGATGCTCGTTCTGGGAGACGACGGCAAGTACACGCTGGACCGGCCGTTCGATCGCTGGCGGGATCCCGAGCCGTACGGGATCTCCGGATAGAGTGGCAGGGCGATGACCTCCGACTTCACCCCCGACGTGCGCCTGGACCGCGCCCTGTCCGCCCTGCGCGGGCTGTCCGTCGGGGACGCCCTGGGCTCCCAGTACTTCGTGCCGGTGAACTACCCGCTGCTCAAGCGCCGCGAGATCCCGCCCGGCCCCTGGCAGTGGACCGACGACACGGAGATGGCGGCCTCCGTCGTCGCCGTGCTGGCCGCGCACCACCGCATCGACCAGGACGCGCTCGCCCGGTCCTTCGCCGAGCACCACGACTTCGACCGGGGCTACGGCCCCGCGGTCAACCGCCTCCTGCGGCTGGTCCGGGAGGGCGGAGACTGGCGTGAGCTCGCCGCCGCCCTCTTCAACGGCCAGGGGTCCTGGGGCAACGGCGCGGCGATGCGGATCGCCCCGCTCGGCGCCTGGTACGCGGACGACCCCGAGCAGGCGACCCACCAGGCGGAGATCTCCGCCTACACCACCCACCAGCATCGCGAAGCCGTCGTCGGCGCCATGGCCGTCGCCGCGGCCGCCGCGTTCGCCGCGGCGCCGAGTGGGCCGCCCGGCGCCGAAGCGCTCCTCGACGGGGTGATCGACCTGGTCCCCAAGAGCGCGGTCGGTGCGGGGCTGCGCCGGGCCCGGGACATGCTCGACTACGGCGACGCCGCCACGGTCGCGGCGGTGCTGGGCTGCGGGCGTCGGACGACGGCCCACGACACCGTGCCGTTCGCCCTCTGGTCGGCCGCGAGGGCTCTCGGCGACTATGAGAAGGCGTTCTGGACCACCGCCCAGGCCGGTGGTGACGTCGACACGACCTGCGCCATCGTCGGCGGCGTCATCGCCTCGGGCAAGGCGGGGAGGCCACCCGCGGCGTGGGTGGAGCGGACCGAGGCCCTTCCGGACTGGGTGCCCACGTCGGTCTAGGCGACCTCGGCCAAGCCGCGTCGTTCGCCCGGCCGCGGGTCATGCGCCGTCCTCCGTTCCGTGCTCTGGGTGTGCAGGCAGGGGCCCGCTCGCCCGGTTGCACATAAGCGTCGGTGAGTGAGGGCTCTCCCCCTCCGAGCGCGGCGGCCGCGGGTGACCGCTGGGTCTCCGTACACAGACTGCTGAGAACTCTCCGTACGCATCGGGAACTCTCCGTGACCACCCGCTCGTTGCTCCCACAACCGCTGCGCGTGATGTCAAGGCGCTCAGCCGGGAGTCGGTGCTCGCGCGCAAGGGGGGGGTGATCATGAAGGTGTTGCCCGTGGTTCTGCTTCGCTGCTGGAGCGCCGTCGTCCGCAGGCTCCGGAAGGGTGCGGACGCGAACCGGCTCAACGGCTTCCGGCAGGCCGGGACCGGTCCTGCCGGCGAGCCGTCGGGACCGGCCCCGGGCGGCCCCGCGTCAGCCGACCCCCGGTCCGGCCGATCCGGACAGTGCCTCCAGGTCGCTCTTGCGGACCTGGATCACCAGCCAGGCCGTGACGACGGCCAGGACGGCCATCGCGGCGGCCGGGATGAAAGCCGCGGAGATGCCCTGGGCCAGTACCTCGTGCCCCCACGGTGCCGGCAGCTGGTGGGTGCTGGCGAACTCCGCCTTCTGCTGCGCGGAGCCCTCGGCCATGAACTGCGGGAGTTGCTTCTCGGCCTCGTTCTTGGTCGCCGTGCCGAAGACCGTCGTCAGGATGGACAGGCCCAGCGCTCCGCCCACCTGCTGCGTGGCGTTGAGCAGCCCGGACGCGGCGCCCGCCTCGTGCTGGGCGACACCGGAGACGGCGGTGAGCGTCAACGTCACGAAGTTCAGCCCCATGCCGAAGCCGAACACCAGCATCGGGCCGAGGATGCCCCCGACGTACGAGCTGTCCGAGCTGATGAGTGCCTGCCAGGCCAGGCCGATCATCGCGAGCGCGGATCCCACGACCATGAACGGCTTGGGACCCAGCACGGGCAGGAACCGCTGGGACAGCCCGGCGCCCAGCGCGATCACGACCGTCACCGGCAGGAAGGCCAGCCCCGCCTCGATGGGCGTGTAACCGAGCACGTTCTGCACGAACAGCACGATGTAGAAGAACATCCCGAACATCGCCGCGGCCAGGCTCAGCATGATGACGTAGGTCCCCGAGCGGTTCCGGTCGGCGAACATCCGCAGCGGGGTGATGGGCTCCTTGGCCCGCGACTCGACGATCGCGAACGCCACCAGCAGGACCACCGCGGCACCGAAGGAGCCGATGGTGAGGCTGTCCCGCCAGCCCTCGTCCGCCGCGCGTATGAAGCCGTAGACGAGGGATGCCATGCCGGCGGTCGAGGTCACCGCGCCCGCGATGTCGAAGCGGCCGGAGTGCCGTTCGGACTCGCCGATGTAGAGCGGAGTGAGGACCGCGATCAAAATGCCGATCGGCACGTTCACGAAGAGCACCCAGCGCCAGTCGAGCCACTCGGTGAGCATGCCGCCCGCGAGCAGGCCGATGGCGCCACCGCCGGCGGAGACGGCGGCGAAGACGCCGAAGGCCCGGTTGCGCTCCGGTCCCTCGGGGAACGTGGTGGTGATGAGGGCCAGCGAAGTGGGCGACGCGATCGCGCCACCCATACCCTGCAGGACGCGCGCGGCCAGCAGCTGCCAGGGTTCCTGGGCGAGCCCGCCGAGCAGCGAGGCGAGGGTGAACAGCAGGATGCCGGCCATGAAGACCCGGCGGCGGCCGAGGATGTCGCCGGCGCGGCCGCCGAGGAGCAGCAGACCGCCGAAGGTGAGCGTGTAGGAACTGACGACCCAGGTGAGGTCGGTGGTGCTGAACTCGAGCGCGTCTTGAATGTGCGGGAGCGCGATGTTCACAATCGTCGCGTCGAGTACCACCATGAGTTGGCAGGCCGCGATGACCGTGAGCGCGATGCCGGGGTGTCCCTCCCGGCGGGCCGCACCCGGTTTCTTCTGGTCCTTGAGCAATGGAGAGGTTGTCACTATGGGTCCCCCACGAGTGCCTTAGTGAACGCTCGCGTTCACTGTCGCGTCAACGGTAGTGAGTCCCCGACAGTGAACGCAAGCGTTCACTTAAGGTCGCGTCGTTCGGTACATCCCCCGTGGTGCCGTCCGGCGCGCTCCGCATCCCCGGAATCCCCGCTCCCTCTGCTCGTTGGAGACAGTCCGATGGTTACCCCGAGCTGGGCGGACGCCCCCGCTCAGACGGCCCGCCGCCGCGGTGCCGTGCTCGAACGCGCGATCCTCGACGCCGCGCTGGACCAACTCAGCACCGTCGGCTGGAACGGTCTGACGATGGAAGGCGTCGCCGCCGGCGCTCAGACCGGAAAGGCCGCGGTGTACCGCCGCTGGCCCTCCAAAGAGGACCTCGTCGCCGACGCCCTGCGGGCCGGACTGCCCCGGTTCGACGAGACGCCCGACGAGGGGAGCGTGCGCGAGGACCTCCTGGCGCTGTGTCTGCGGGCCCGCGACGCGATGTTCTCCCGCCCCGGTTTCGCGCTTCGCGCGGTGATTCACGAGTGCGATACCAGTCAGGCCGAGCGCTTCCACGCAGTCATCTTCGAAGGTGTCGTGGAGCCCACCCTCAAGATGCTGCGGGAAGTGATCGAGCGCGGCATCGCGAGAGGAGAGGTGCGTCCCGACGCTGCGAACGGGTACGTCTGCGACGCCATCCCGGCCATGATGATGTATCGCTCCAAGATGTGCTCCTGCGAATGGCGGGACGATGAAGTCGAGGAGATGATCGACCAGTTGATGGTTCCGCTGCTGCGGCCGGACGGTTCCTGACACGAGTCGGTGAGGGTCCTGGCGCCGTAGGGCGGGCCAGGGTGTCGCGGGCGGTCGGGGGCGGCGTAATGTAGGGGCGCCATGCCGTACGAACCGCCTACTCACACCGTCGAGCGCTCCCTTCGGGCCACGACCGGCGCAAAGATCGTTGCAGGTGTCGACGAGGTGGGGCGCGGCGCGTGGGCCGGCCCCGTCACCGTCTGCGCGGCGATCACCGGGCTGCGCCGACCGCCCGAGGGCCTCACGGACTCGAAGCTGCTCACCATCAAGCGACGCACCGAACTCGCCGAGACGCTGCGGACGTGGGTGACGTCGTACGCCTTGGGGCACGCCTCTCCCGAGGAGATAGACGATCTGGGCATGACCGCCGCTCTGCGGCTCGCGGCCGAGCGTGCTCTGAACGCCCTGCCGGTCCGCCCCGACGCCGTCATCCTCGACGGCAAGCACGACTATCTCGGCGCTCCCTGGCGGGTCCGTACGGTCATCAATGGCGACCAGTCGTGCGTGGCGGTCGCCGCGGCCTCGGTGATCGCCAAGGTTCAGCGCGACAAAATGATGGCCGAACTGGGTATCGACCATGCAGACTTCGGTTTTGCGGACAACGCCGGGTATCCGTCACCCGTGCACAAGGCCGCACTGGCGGAGCGGGGCCCCACCCCCTACCACCGGTTGTCGTGGGCGTATCTTGATGCGCTGCCCCAGTGGCGGCACCTCAAGAAGGTCCGCAGCTGGACGGACGGAAGTGTTCCGGAAATCGAGGGTCAGCTGGGCTTCGATTTCTGACCGTTTCGTCCGCACGCATGCGCCACCCGCCGACGCGGGTCGTACCAACGTTTGATAAATATCAACCCATGCCTCTCATTCCCGAGGAGCCTCAGATTCACGAGAGCGCCCAGGGTCCCCGCGCCACTCCGGCCAGCGGCCGCACCGCGCCGACCCCCCGTCCCGTACCCGGCCCCCGTCCCGCGGCTCCGTCGCGTCCCGGTCGTCCCGGACCTCTCCGGCCCGCGCCGCCGGTGCAGCGAACCCCGCGTGACGTGGCCGCGAAGCCCGCTTCGCCGGGCCCCGACACCGGTGCCGCCGCCCCGGCCACACCGCAGATCCAGCTGATCCCGGCTTCCGTGGAAGGCGCGCTCGACGCCGCCGAGGAGGCCGTGGACCTGCTGCTGGACTCCGGTCGTGCCCCCGGTGACATCCTGGTGATCACGACCGGTGAGCAGCACCCGTGGGCCACCCACGAGCTGTCCTTCGGTGAAGCCTCCTACTGGGCCCAGCACGACGCCCGTGACGACGTCTTCTACGCGGACGGCACCGTCGCGGCCCGCGCCGCGTCGCGCCCGGTGGTCGTCGTCGCCGTCAACGGCGGTTCCGAGGCCGCGGCGGCGAGCGCGCTCGCGCTGGCCCACTCCCGGGCCCACGCCCTGCTGATCGTCTGCGGAGACCCGCAGCGGATCAACGCGGTGCTCGGCGCGGGCGTCTGAGCCGCGCCGCGGCGCCCGCCAGGGCGACGACGGCTGACTTCGCCAGGCCGCTTCGGCGGATCTCGCACGGTGGGCGGTTCAGCCTGCGCTGGGCGCGGGACGCCTCGGCGTCGAGAGTGAGTACTGACGCACGCACGGGCAGGTTTTGCGCGGGCCGCGCGGGGACGCTCCCGCGGGTTGTGCAGCAGGGGCTCCCGCAGGTTGCCGAAGAGTCCCCGCAGGTTTGTGCGGAGGGGTTTCCCGCGGGCTGTATCGCCGGTTCGCCGTGCCCGTGCCCGTGCCCGTGCCCGTGCCCGTGCCCGTGCCCGTGCCCGTGCCCGTGCCCGTGCGTCGGCGTGTCGGCAGAGGAGTGCCTCGCCCTCTCGGAGCGGGGCAGGCACGGGAGTCGTGATGAGCCGCGCCCTGGGCGCGGCCCGGAGGCGTGCGTGAGTGCCGGCCGAGGCCTCAGCGAGCCGCCGCAGCGCGGCGCAGTATCTCCGAGGCCGCGCCACCGGTCCGCGGCTGCGGTGGCGGAGCCTCCGACGTGGCGAACGGCTCAGGCGCCGAGGCGGAGTGCGGGCGGCGACCGCCGCGGTCTTCGCCGAGGACCTGCCAGCCGTCACGGGTCAGTGTGATGTACGCCCCGCACCGCAGCCCGTGCAGGGTGCACGCGTCCCGCAGCCCCCACATCCACGCACCGTCCTCCTCCGTCCACCGCGCGTCGCCCTCACGGCAGTAGAGCAGCACCGCCGTGCGCACCGGTGTGCGGCGCCGCAGGTCGTGCGGGATGATGCGGCGCAGCTGGGCCAGCAGCACGTTGCGGAACATCCAGCCGTCCGCCGGGGCCGGGCGGCGGACGAACGAGGCACTCGCCCGCAGCCGCTCGTCCGGGTCGAGCACGGCGATGACGGCGGTCGCCGGCTGCGGATGGTGCCGGGCGTGCAGTCCGCTGACCACCTCGCGGGGGCTGCGCAGCAGGGGGATCCCCGCTGCGGCCCATTCCGCGGGTTCGAGCAGGCGGTTGGCGGAAGCGGCGGATGTCGACGCCGCTGCCGAGGCCGGAGCGAATCCGAAGGTCACGGTCCTCCCTTCGGCTACGCGCCCACACTGCGGGCGGGGTCGGATTCCTGGGAGCGCGCACCGCAGGGAAGCCCTTCCGGGCGGCGGACGAGCCGTGCGGGGAGCGGACCTCAATTCTTCCTGTCGAACTTGAATGCGGCAACGAGCAATTGAGGCAGCCGACCGTTATCAGATGGTGCGCGGCTAATATCCCCACCCCGTGTGCCACCGAGCCACGCATGGGGCGTTCGAGCACGACACGTTCGTACGCCACGGGGCGTGCGGCGTCCAGAGGTGTGCGCGAGGAGGCACGGGGCCGGTGTCGTGTGCGTGGGCCGGGAGCGGACGGGCGTCAGCCCTGCACGGCCAGAACCAGCGGCAACACCCCCTGCGCGCCGGATCGCCGGAGCAGGCGGGCCGCGACGGCGAGGGTCCAGCCGGTCTCCGTGTAGTCGTCCACCAGCAGGACCGGGCCCTGGGCTCCGGCGAGGGCGGAAGCCAGCGCGGGCGGCACGGTGAGGGTGCCGTCGAGTGCCTTCAGTCGCTGGGCGCTGTTGCTGCGGGGGCCCGGGTGGGTGTCACCGGTGTACTCGACCGAGCCCAGCAGCGGCAGCCGGCCGACCTCCGCGATACGTGCTCCCAGGGAGTGGATCAGCCGGGGCCGGGTGCGGGACGCCACGGTGACCACGCCGACCGGCCGCGGCGGGGCGTCCGAGGACCCCGAAGCCCAGCCGCCGGGACCTCTGGCCCAGTCGGCCAGGACGTCGACCACGGCTTTCGCCACGTCGTCCGGTACCGGTTCGTCGGGAGCCTGGGGAGCGAGCATGGGCCGCAGGCGGTTGCCCCAGCCGATGTCCGACAGGCGGCCCAACGCCCGCCCCGGTGCGGCCTGTTCACCCGCTGGGATGCGCCCCTTGAGGTCCACCCCGATCGCCGGCAGGCCGGTCGGCCACATCCGGCGAGGCTCCACCTCCACACCAGCACGCCCCAGGTCCACGCGCGCGGCGTCGAGCGCCTCCGCGGACATGTCGGCGGTGAAGCGCGCACCCGCGCAGTTGTCACAGCGGCCGCACGGCTTGGCGGCCTCGTCGTCCAGCTGGCGCTGCAGGAACTCCATGCGGCAGTCGGTCGTCGACGCGTACGCGCGCATGGCCTGTTGCTCGGCCTCGCGCTGACGCGCCACCCACGCGTACCGCTCGGCGTCGTACGTCCACGGCTGCCCGGTCGCGATCCAGCCCCCCTTGACCCGCTTCACCGCGCCGTCCACGTCCAGGACCTTGAGCATCGTCTCCAGGCGGGAGCGGCGCAGCTCCACCAGAGGCTCCAGGGCAGGCAGCGACAGCGGCTTCTCCGCGCGGGCGAGGACGTCGAGCGTGCGGCGCACCAGGTCCTCGGAAGGGAAGGCGAGCGACGCGAAGTACTTCCAGATCGCCTCGTCCTCCTTGCCGGGCAGCAGGAGCACCTCGGCGTGCTCGACACCGCGTCCCGCACGTCCCACTTGCTGGTAGTAGGCGATGGGGGAGGAGGGCGAGCCGAGGTGCACCACGAAGCCCAGGTCGGGCTTGTCGAAACCCATGCCGAGCGCCGAGGTGGCGACCAGCGCCTTCACCTTGTTGGCGAGCAGGTCCTCCTCGGCCTGCTGGCGATCGGCGTTCTCCGTCTTGCCCGTGTAGGAGGCGACCGTGTGGCCGCGCTGCCGGAGGAAGGCGGTGACCTCCTCGGCCGCGGCCACCGTGAGCGTGTAGATGATCCCCGAACCCGGCAGGTCGTCGAGGTGCTCGGCGAGCCACGCCATCCGGTGCGCGGCGTCCGGCAGCCGCAGCACGCTCAGACTCAGGCTGTCCCGGTCCAGCGGCCCGCGCAGCACGAGGGCGTCCGAGCCGCCACCGGTGCCGAGCTGCTCCGCGACGTCGGCCGTCACGCGCGCGTTGGCCGTGGCGGTGGTCGCGAGCACCGGCACACCGGGCGGCAGGTCGGTGAGCATCGTGCGCAGCCGCCGGTAGTCGGGCCGGAAGTCGTGGCCCCAGTCGGAGATGCAGTGTGCCTCGTCCACGACCAGGAGCCCGGTGGCGGCCGCGAGCCGGGGCAGCACCTGGTCCCGGAAGTCCGGGCTGTTGAGCCGTTCGGGGCTGACCAGCAGGACGTCGACCTGGCCGGCGGTGATCTCCTCCTGAACGGCTTCCCATTCCTCGGTGTTGGAGGAGTTGATGGTCCGGGCGTGGATCCCGGCGCGGGCCGCCGCCTCGACCTGGTTCCGCATGAGCGCGAGCAGCGGGGACACGATCACCGTCGGACCGCTGCCCTGTGCCCGCAGCAGCGAGGTCGCCACGAAGTACACCGCGGACTTGCCCCACCCCGTGCGCTGGACGACCAGGGCACGGCGTCTTTCGGCGACCAGCGCCTCGATGGCCCGCCACTGGTCCTCGCGCAGCCGGGCCGCCCCCGATGCGTCCCCGACGAGACGGGCGAGGACGGCGTCGGCCGCAGCCTTGAGATCCGCGTTGCTCGTGTGCTCCATGCGTCCCATACAACAGGACGGCGGTGACAGCGGGCGCGGTGCCTGTGGACAGCGGTCGCCGCGTCGTCCTGGGTGACGTGTCCCTGATTGAACTTATCCACAGGGCGAAGCGGAGCCTGAAGATCCGCGAGATCGTCTTCGCATGACGAACCACGGCGAAACGACTGGATCCCCCGAAAACGGCGACATCGGCCCGTCCGGGGAGCATCGCGCTCACGCAGCGGGCGGACGGGAGAGCGGACAGGAGAAGCGGGCCGGCGACGGAGAGCGACGGACGGGCGACGGGGACAATCGGGCGTGTGACGGTGCAGGCCTGCACGTCCCAGGGCCCCAGGCATACGGCGGCCACGGCAGCGAGCACCAGGTCACCCTGCGCACGCCGGCCGAACTGGCCGACGCCCTGCCCTACCTGCTCGGCTACCGGCCGGAGGACAGCATCGTCCTCGTCGCCCTGCACGACAAGGACGGCCACGGACGGTTCGGGGGCCGGGCCCGGCTCGGTATCCCCGCCCACGCGGACGACTGGCCGGCGGCCGCCCGGCAGCTGGCACACGGCCTGGTGGAGGGCAGCGAGCGCAGAGGAGCCCGCCCCGAATCGATGGTGGCCTTCCTGTGCCAGGAGCCGGAGGAGGGCCGGACCGGCCGCCAGGTCATGGAGCGGCTCAGGCCACTGGCCCAGAGGCTGCGCGTCGAATGCGGTTCGCTCGGCGTGGTGGTGGTCGAAGCCCTGTGCATCTCGGAAGGGCGTTACTGGTCGTACTGCTGTGACAACCCGGTCTGCTGCTCGCCCGAGGGAGCGCCCATGGGGCTGCCCGGCACCTCCGTACTCGCCGCCGCGGCCGCCTACGCCGGGATCCAGGTCCGCGGCACGCTGCGGGAGCTGCGGGCCCGGCTGCAGCCCTGGGAGAACGCGGCCGCCCTGGAGCAGGAGGCCGCGCTGGACGCCGCCAGCATGGCGCTCGTCCCGCGCCTCCTGGACGAGGCCGGCCGCCACGAGGTGGCCGACGAGACACTCAGCCTCGCGGAACGGATGCTGGACCGCCTGGCCGGGGCACAGCCTGTCTCCGGCACGCTGCTGGCGGACCTCCGCGACGACGAACTGATCGGACATGGCGAGGCCGCCCGGCTGATCCTCGGCCTCCAGGACCGCTCGACCCGTGACCGGGCGGCCGAGTGGATGGAGGGCGACGAGGCCGCACACGCCCTGCGCCTCTGGCGCACCCTGGCCCGCCGCTGTGTCGGCCCCTACGGCGAACACGCCGCCGCACCTCTCACCCTCGCCGGCTGGGTCGCCTGGTCCACCGGCGACGAACTGGAGGCACGGGAAGCCCTCGCCATGGCCCTGGGAGCGGATCCCGACTACCTCTTCGCACGCCTCCTGCACCAGGCCTGCAACGAAGGGCTCGAACCGGAGTCGATCCGACGCTGCCTGCGATCGGAGCGCGCGGGTCGCGGGCGGGCGGTGGCCGCCGGAGCCGGTGCCCGGGCCGAGGACCCGCGAGCACGGGAGGACGTCTCGGAGGCTCGAGCGGTCGACGCGGTGGCGGAAGTAGCACCCTCCCGGACCGACTCAGTCCCCTCGCCCGCAACGGCGAGCCCTCGTCGACGCCCCCGCCCCCGTTCCGCCGGTACGGCCTCCGGCCGTTCCCGCGCAGCCGACCGGGCCCCGAGCCCGCGAACGTCCCACCGGCGTACGCCGACGGACCCCACGCGCCCTGCCGGTGCCGGCGAAGCTCCCGTGCGCCCCGGCCACACGACGTCACCGAACACCGGGCGGTCCGGCACCGCGCGCTCGGGCAGCTCGCGTGCCCACGGATCGCACAACGCGGTCCTGCCCAGCCGGGACACGGGACAGGACGGCCCGCGTCCCGGCCAGGGCGCGGAGGGCGAGGAGTGAGGGCCCGGGGGGCCCGGCCGGACAAGGGGCCGGGGCCCGGGCGTGACCCCGGAGACGTCCTCACCGTTCACCTGAGTGGCGGAACGCCCGGACCGGCCGTGACGCCGCATCGCCCCCGCCCAGTCGGAGCCCTCCGCCTCGGAGCCCTCCGGCACCGGACCCGATCGAGGCGCACAGAGCGCAGAGGAAGCCTTCTCATGCACCAGCCGACTCCGCCCTCCGCCGCCGACGACCGACACCTTCCCGGCCCGCCGCGTCCGACCGCCGAGTCAGAGTCGCCCTCTGGGCGCACGCCAGGTTCCGGGCGCGAGTCAACTTCCGGGCGCCAGCCAGGGCCGGGTGCACCGCAGCCGGGGGACGTCGGCGTACCCCCGCGCGCAGGGGCCCGTGGCGACGGCTTCGGGCCTCGGTCCCCTGGCGATGCCGTCCTCACCTCATCACCCAGGCTCCCGACGACACCACAGACATCACCTCCGCCCCCGGCGCCACACACGTCCCCTTCAAAACCGCTGGCCCAAGGACAGGCCCCGACGCATGCGGGACACGTGCCTCCCCCGCCTGCCCGGGACGCGACGATCCCCGGACCCCAGCGGCCCGCCCGCGAACCCCAGCGACCCGCTCCCGGACCCCGTTGGTCGGCCGACCTACCGCCCGTCCACACGGCGATGATCTGCGTCGCCCTTCCCGGCCTGGCCATCTCGACGGAGCAAGGACAGCTGACCGGACGGGGACTGGAGGGCTTCTACCGCGCCGGCCGACGCGTGCTCTCCCGTTGCGAGATCCGCGTGGCGGGACGCGAACCCCTCCCGGTGCAAGCCCGGATGGTCGCCGCCGACCGTGCCCGCTTCGTGGGCACGCTCCGCACGTCCCCGCAGTCGGGCCCGGACCCGGACGTGCTGGTGGAACGCAACCGCCATGCGGACGGCACCGAGCGGATCACCTTGCACAGCGCGGCTTCCCGCCCACTGCGCCTGCCGGTCGAAGTGGCCCTGGGTACGGACCTCGCCGATCTCGGGGCGCTCGCCTCCGGCCGGGCGGGTCCCGAACTTCCCGCCAGCGTGCACGACTCCGGCCTGCGCTGGACCTGCGCCACCGGCAACGCGTCCGTCACCGCGGAACCGCCTCCCTCGGACGCACTCGCCTCGGCCGGGCTCTTGCGCTGGGAGCTGGACCTGCCGGCGGGCGGCAGCAGAAGCGTGGAACTGCGGGTGCGGCCGGACGGCGCGGGCCCCCTCCGCGCCGCGGGGCGTGCGGCGACCAGCCCTCTCGCCGCGGCGCACGTCGAAGGCGACGACCCCACAGCACCTGCCCTGCTGCGGACGAGCATCGAGGACCTCCAGGCCCTCCTGCTGCGTGACACCGCCCACCCCGCCGACACCCACCTCGCGGCAGGGGCACCCTGGCGCTGCGGCATGGCCCCGGCCGACGCGCTCCTCGCTGCCCGCATGGTCCTGCCCCTCGGCACCGGCTTGGCCGCGGGAACACTGCGCATCCTCGCCCGCACCCAGCTCACCGGCCCGGGTCCGCAGGCCGGGATGATCCCCGGACCGAGACGGGACGCCGGCCCGCTCCTGCCACCGCACTGCACCGGCACGGAGGCCACGCTGCTCTTCCCGGTCCTGCTGGCCGAGGCCCGCCGCTGGGGCCTCTCCGAGCAGGAGACGGAAGCCCTGCTGCCCGCCGCGGAGCGGTGCCTGAACTGGCTGCGGACCCACGTGGGCGACGACCCTTACGTGCGCGACCCGCACCCTGGCGGCGTCACCCGCTGTGAGACACAGGCACACGCGCACCGGGCCGCGCTGCTCGGTGCCGATCTGCTCGACGCCTGCGGACGCAGGGGAGGGGCGGGACTCCGGCAGTGGGCGCAGGCCCTACGGACCGCGTTCCGCCGGGACTTCTGGGTGGACGACCTGGGAGGCGGACGGCCTGCGGCGGCCCGGGCGCCGGACGGCAGGCCGGTGCCGCACTTGAGCGCGGCCGCGGCCCACCTTCTCGACACGGGCCTGCTGGGCGGGGGAGTGATGGCCCCCGGACTGCTCGACAAGGTGCAGACCGAGCACCTCGCCCGGCTGCTCGGCAGCCCGGTCATGGATTCGGGCTGGGGCCTGCGCGGACTGGGGGCGAAGGAACCCGGTTTCAACCCGTTCGGGCACCGCGCGGGCGCCGTACGGGTCCAGGAGACCGCAGTCGGTGTCGCGGGACTGGCGGCCGCCGGCTACGAGAAGGAGGCGAGTGCGCTGCTGCGCGGCACCCTCGCGGCCGCCGCGTCCTTCGCCCACCGTCTGCCCGAGATGTACGCGGGGGAGCAGCGCACGGAGGGCAGCGCCCCGCTCCCGCACCCGGCGGCCTGCCGCCCCGCGGCCACGGCGGCGGCCTCCGGGGTGCTGCTGCTGACCACCCTCGCCGGCATCCGGCCCGACGCCCCGGCCGGGACGGTGACGCTGCGTCCCCTGCGCAGTGCGCCCCTCGGCGAGATCGGCTTCACCGGTCTGCGCGTGGCCGGTGCCCCGTTCTCCGTGCGGGTCAGCCGACTCGGTCTCGCCATGGTCGAAGAGGCGGCCGACGGACTGCAACTGGGGGTGTGACCTGCCACGACCTGTCATCTTCGGATCACCGGGCGCGGACAGCCGGCACCATTCCGGACCGAAGCGGATCAGTAGGCGAGGCGACCGGTGAAGGGAGTGTTTATCGTCAGGCAGACGACTATGATCGCGGCATGCCCTACGACCCGTCAGCGTTTCCGCCCTTCGCCGTCACCGTGGACCTGGTCGTGCTGACCGTGCGCCGCCATGCCCTGTGCGCGCTGGCGGTACGCAGGGGTGAACCGCCGTTCCAGGGGCGATGGGCACTCCCCGGTGGTTTCGTGCGGGCCGACGAGGACCTGGCGCAGGCGGCGGCGCGCGAACTGGCCGAGGAGACCGGGCTGCGGGTCCACGACCCCGCCGTCCCGGCTCAGGACAACGGGGCTCACCTGGAGCAGCTGGCCACCTATGGGGACCCCAAGCGCGACCCCCGGATGCGGGTCGTCAGCGTCGCCCATCTCGCCCTCGCGCCCGATCTGCCGGCGCCGAGGGCCGGTGGTGACGCCAGCAACGCGCGCTGGGCTCCGGTGGAGGAACTGCTGCAGCAGGGCGGTTACGGACGGGACGCCGAGCCGGTCGCGCCGCTCGCCTTCGACCACGCGCAGATCCTGGCGGACGGCGTCGAACGTGCCCGTTCGAAGATCGAGTACTCGTCGCTGGCCACGGCGTTCTGCCCGCCCGAGTTCACCGTCGGGGAGCTGCGCCGTGTCTACGAGGCGGTGTGGGGCGTGGCGCTCGACCCGCGCAACTTCCACCGCAAGGTGACGGGCACGCCGGGCTTCCTCGTCCCCACCGGCGGAACCACCACCCGCCAGGGCGGCCGCCCGGCGCAGTTGTTCCGCGCGGGTGGGGCGACACTGCTCAACCCCCCGATGCTGCGCCCCGAGGTGTGATCTCGGGCCCGGCCGGGCCGGGACCTGGGCGAGCTGCACGCCGCCGCCGACGGGGACGCGCGTGGTAACGAGACCCGTCCCGGGGCGGGCGAGGCCGCCGCGTGCTGAGGTGGCGGGGCGAGGGGGCGTCGAGGTGTGATTCGAGGCGTGGTCGGCGTCACGCCTGGGACCGAGCCCCGTCCCAGGGACCGTGCGAGGGGCCACCGGATGCCCGGAAAAACGGACATAGCGCGCTATCTTGCTGCGGGTGATCGAGGCCTTCGGACTGACCAGCAACCCCCGCAAAGAGCTCCCACCCGCGGCCGACGACGTCTCCTTCCAGGCGCGAGCGGGTCGCGTCACCGCGCTGCTCGGTGCGCCGGGCGCCGGCAAGACGACGGTCCTCAGACTCATGCTCGAACTCCAACAGGGCCGGGGAATCACCTACTTCAGGGGCCGGCCCCTGCACCGCATCGCCCACCCCTCACGTGAGGTCGGCGTCCTGCTCGGAGACGTACCAGGTCACCCGGCCCGGACGGTCCGCGGTCATCTGCGCATGCTGTGCGCCGCGGCGGGGGTGCCGGCCCGGCGAGCCGACGAAGTCCTCGAGGCGGTCGGGCTCGTGAGCCTGCGGGAGGAACGTCTCGGCACCCTCTCGCGCGGCATGGACCGCCGACTCGGCCTGGCCTGCGTCCTGCTGGCCGACCCGCACACCCTCGTCCTCGACGACCCCGCCAGCGGGCTCTCCGCGCGCGAGGGCAACTGGCTGCACGGCATGCTGCGGGCCCACGCCGCACAGGGCGGCACGGTCCTGTTCACCACGGCCGACCCCAAGGAGGCCGCCCGTACCGCCGACCGCGTCGTCACCCTGGAACAGGGCAGGCTCGTCGCCGACCAGGAGGCCGCGGAGTTCTCGCGGACCCGGCTGCGTCCCAGGGTCGCCGTGCGCAGCCCACACGCGGCCCGTCTCGCCACTCTCCTGACCAAACAGGCCCGCACCGCGCAGCGCTCCGTCGAAGTCGTACGCGAGGGCGGCAACCGCCTCTCCGTGTACGGCAGCAGCTGCGCGGACGTCGGGGAGACCGCGTTCCGTCACGGCATCGTGGTCCACCAACTCGCCGACGAGATCGGCGACATGGGGCCCGGTGCGGGAGCCGCTCCGGCGGTGCCGAGCCGGACCGCGGCGCAGCCCGTAACCGTCACCGTGGCACGGCGTCCCACCCTCGACTGGGACACCCCCACCGAAGCCCCGGAGCCAGAGGCCCAGGAGGCGTCAGCCCTTTGCGGGCCGGACCGGCACGCCGGTGAGCCCCACGGGTCCTCGGGCACCGTCTCGGCCGAGCATCCTCGAGACGGGGTCCCGGCGGCTCAGCCGGCACCGCCGCCGTCTTCTTCGTCCACGGACGTCGGCGAGGCGGCCGGCGGCCCGGGCGTTCCGTCGCAGCCACGCGTCGGCGGGGATGCCGGGCGCGGCGAACCCCGCGCTCAGCTGCCTTCCTCCGTCGGCGTGGAGCCCGACGGCTCCGGCCTCCGGCCGCCGGGCTCCACCGCATCTCCCGTCACCAGCACCACTCCCGCCCTCGATGCCCGCACCCTCCGCACCCTGGACTCCCTGCCCCCTCTGCCGCCCCCCATCTCCGTCCGCCCCGCCCCCAGTCCCCTTCGCCCCCTCCGGTACGAGATCCGGCGTGCGGCCGGGATCGGCACCGGATTCGTCACCGGGGCCGTCGTGCTCGTCGTGTCCGCCGTGACCGCCGTCGTGCTCGCCCGCATCGGGCACACCCCGCAGCCGCGCCTGCTGGCCGCCTGGCCGCAGGAGCTGCCGCTGCCGCCCGCGGCGCTCGGCGCGGGCCTGCTCGGCGCGCTGGCCTTCGGGGACGAGTTCCGCCACCCCGCCCTGGCGGCGGACCGCGGCACCGTGCCCCGCCGGCTGGGGCTGCTGGTCGCCAAACTGCTCGTCACCTCGGTCACCGCGCTGGCGCTGGCCATCCTCACCGTCGGTTGCGACGCGGAAGTGCTCTATCTCGTCTACGGAGGGGAGCTGGCCCGGGTTCCCGCCGACTGGCTCCCGCTCAGCGCGAGTTGGATCGGACTGGTGGTCGGCTGTGCCTGGGCCGGGGTGCTGGCCGCGGGCGTCTTCCGGTCCGCCACGGCCGGTCTGGCCGCCGTGGCCGCCGTGCCCCTGCTCGTCGTCCCCGTCGTACACCAGCTCCTCCATGGTCCGTCCGTGCGAACCGCGGCCGGGCTCCCCATGCGGCTGCGCGAGGCCCTGCTGCCGCGCTGGCCCTTCGGGGGAGAGCGCTATCTCGAGGCCGCGCTGCGGGTCATTTCCCAACCCGTGGGCGGTGCACTGACGTTGTCGCTGGCCACCCTGCTCTGTGCCTACCTGGTCACCGGCCTGCGGAGCCGCTTCCGGTGACGACTGTCCGTAACCCTTAGTCCGGCCATGCGCACAACTCCCCGCAGAACGCCCATTTCTTTCCGATAAGGCGTCAATTGCGACGGGGTGAGCGATCACCCTTTCGTGTGCTTTTCACCAAAGACCTCAAGGGAGTTGGAGACGGCGCCGACAAAGGAGTCGTGAGTACCCTTGCGCACACCATGATGACCGCCGCCCGCTCCGCTGACACCGGCCTGACGAGCCCGGGCGAACTCGACCGCTACCCCTACGCCGAGGCGCCCGCCGTCGACCGTGTCGGCGCCCCTGCCTGGGACGGCGGGGACCCGGAGCTGGGCCGTGTCGGCCGGCGCGCCGCGGGCAGCCGCGGGCGCGGGCTGCACGGCCAACTCGTTCAGCAGCTGGGTCAGATGATCGTCTCCGGCGATCTGGGCGCCGACCGTCCGCTGGTGCCCGAGGAGATCGGCCAGCGCTTCGAGGTCTCCCGCACCGTCGTCCGCGAGTCGCTCCGCGTCCTGGAGGCCAAGGGCCTGGTGAGCGCCCGGCCGAACGTGGGCACGCGCGTGCGCCCCGTCAGTGACTGGAACCTCCTCGATCCGGACATCATCGAGTGGCGGGCCTTCGGGCCGCAGCGCGACGACCAGCGCCGCGAGCTGAGCGAGCTGCGCTGGACGATCGAGCCGCTCGCCGCCCGCCTCGCCGCCGGTCACGGGCGCGAGGACGTGCAGCAGCGCCTCATGGACATGGTCGAGATCATGGGCCACGCGCTGGCCCAGGGTGATGCGCTCACCTTCTCCCGCGCCGACTCCGAGTTCCACTCGCTCCTGATCCAGATCGCGGGCAACCGCATGCTGGAGCACCTCTCCGGCATCGTCTCCGCGGCCCTCCAGGTCTCCGGGGGCCCGGTCGCCGGCTGTGACCGGCCGAACGAGGCGTCCCTGGCGCACCACGGCCGCATCTGCGACGCCCTCGCCACGGGCGACGGAGCCGGGGCCGAGGCGGCGATGCGGCAACTGCTCACGGTCCACCCCGAGGTGGAACGCGTGGTGCCCGCCCCCCGCGAGCACTGACCGCGTTCCACGGGCGGCGCGGTCGGGTGTGCCACCCCCCTCCTGTGGCATCGCCCGCTCGGTGATCCGCCTCCCGTCGGACCCCGTGGGATCCTTGGTGATCCCGCGGGGTCCGACGGCGCGAAGGGGCCGTAGATCCACCGGAGCGGCCGGGGTGGTGCCGGAGGTGACCTCATCTGTCCGCGTCTGACCACTTCTGTTCCCTTACGGGGTGTGACTCGGGCCACGCGGATTGGGCGTAACGCTCGTGGGAAGAACGCGATGACCTAAGAGGTGACAGCCGCGGAGGGAATACGGACGCCGTTCACGGCGCTGTGCATCTTCCCGGCCCCCGCCCGCGCCGTCGGCCCATCCCCAAGCCGGCGGTCGGCTCCTGTCCCTGTGGACGGGGCCGGAAGCCGTTTTCCAACGTTCCGAGAGGTTGTTCGTGTCGGCCAGCACATCCCGTACGCTCCCGCCGGAGATCGCCGAGTCCGTCTCTGTCATGGCGCTCATTGAGCGGGGAAAGGCTGAGGGGCAGATCGCCGGCGATGACGTGCGTCGGGCCTTCGAAGCTGACCAGATTCCGGCCACTCAGTGGAAGAACGTACTGCGCAGCCTCAACCAGATCCTCGAGGAAGAGGGTGTGACGCTGATGGTCAGTGCCGCAGAGCCCAAGCGCACCCGAAAGAGCGTCGCAGCGAAGAGTCCCGCCAAGCGCACCGCCACCAAGACGGTCGCGGCCAAGGCGGTGACCACCCGGAAGACCACTGCCACGGCCACGCCGGCGGCGCCCGCCGCCGAGCCCGCCGCCGAGGAGGAGGCGCCCGCCAAGAAGGCGGCCGCGAAGAAGACCACCGCCAAGAAGACGGCGGCGAAGAAGGCCCCCGCCAAGAAGACGGCGGCGAAGAAGACCAGCGCCAAGAAGGACGACATCGAGCTCCTCGAGGAGGAGGTGCTCGAGGAGGCAGCCCCCGGCAAGGCCGGCGAGGAGCCCGAGGGCACCGAGGCGGCGGGCTTCGTGCTCTCCGACGAGGACGAGGACGACGCGCCCGCGCAGCAGGTCGCCGCAGCCGGTGCCACCGCCGACCCGGTCAAGGACTACCTCAAGCAGATCGGCAAGGTCCCCCTGCTCAACGCCGAGCAGGAGGTCGAGCTCGCCAAGCGCATCGAGGCGGGTCTGTTCGCCGAGGACAAGCTGGCCAACGCCGACAAGCTGGCCCCGAAGCTCAAGCGCGAGCTGGAGATCATCGCCGAGGACGGCCGCCGCGCCAAGAACCACCTGCTGGAGGCCAACCTCCGCCTGGTGGTCTCCCTGGCCAAGCGCTACACCGGCCGCGGCATGCTCTTCCTGGACCTCATCCAGGAGGGCAACCTCGGTCTGATCCGCGCGGTCGAGAAGTTCGACTACACCAAGGGCTACAAGTTCTCCACGTACGCCACCTGGTGGATCCGCCAGGCGATCACCCGCGCGATGGCCGACCAGGCCCGCACCATCCGTATCCCGGTGCACATGGTCGAGGTCATCAACAAGCTCGCGCGTGTGCAGCGCCAGATGCTCCAGGACCTGGGCCGCGAGCCCACCCCGGAGGAGCTGGCCAAGGAGCTCGACATGACCCCGGAGAAGGTCATCGAGGTCCAGAAGTACGGCCGCGAGCCCATCTCGCTGCACACCCCGCTCGGCGAGGACGGCGACAGCGAGTTCGGTGACCTCATCGAGGACTCCGAGGCGGTCGTCCCGGCCGACGCGGTCAGCTTCACGCTCCTCCAGGAGCAGCTGCACTCCGTCCTCGACACCCTGTCCGAGCGCGAGGCGGGCGTCGTCTCGATGCGCTTCGGTCTCACCGACGGTCAGCCGAAGACCCTCGACGAGATCGGCAAGGTCTACGGCGTCACGCGTGAGCGGATCCGCCAGATCGAGTCCAAGACGATGTCGAAGCTGCGCCACCCGTCCCGTTCGCAGGTGCTGCGCGACTACCTCGACTGATCGGGGTCGTTCGGCACCGAAGGCCCGGTTCCCCCCACAGGGGCCGGGCCTTCGCCGTGCCCGCCCGGCCGCGGGTGCGGGGCGCAGGCCCCCACGGGTGCGCGGCGCCGGCTCTCCGCGGGTGCGGGCCACTGCCGGGTGGATCACCCTGGGTGTCTCACCGACATCACGGAGTGAGGAGTACGTATGCGTCGTCGCCCGGTCCGAGCCCTGATCCGTCCCTTGGCCCTGGCCACCGCGGCAGCCGCCCTGTCATCGGGTCCCACCGCCTCCGTGGCTGCCGACCGGGGAGTCATAGGCGGTTTCCCGGTCGACGTGTCGCAGAGTCCGTGGACCGTGGCGCTGTCCAGCCGTGACCGGTTCGGGGGTACGCGCGCGGGACAGTTCTGCGGCGGCGTGGCGGTCGGACGCACCACCGTGCTCACGGCGGCGCACTGCCTGGACAGCGCGGTGCTGGGCGGCCCCCCGGAGCGGGTGAAGGACCTGACGGTCATAACGGGACGCACGGACCTGCTCTCGGACCGTGACGGGCAGGAGATCGCCGTGCGTTCCTCGTGGGTGAACCCCGCCTACGACGGTGGAAGCAACAGGGGGGACTTCGCCGTGCTCACCCTGGCCCGGCCGCTGCCCGCCGACTCGGTCATCGGCATGGCGGCCCACGGCGACCCGGCGTACGCGCCCGGCGGGGCCGCGACGGTGTACGGGTGGGGTGACGTCTCGGGCGCCGGGGAGTACCCCAGCGCGCTGCGCGCGGCACGCGTGCGGGTGCTCCCCGACGCGCTGTGCGAGAGGGCCTACCCGGGCGGTGCCGACGGCACCTACGACGCCAGGAGCATGGTGTGCGCGGGCGAGCCCGAAGGGGGCCGGGACGCCTGTCAGGGCGACAGCGGAGGGCCGCTGGTCGCTCAGGGCCGGTTGATCGGCCTCGTCTCCTGGGGGATCGGCTGCGGACGGGCCGGCAGCCCCGGCGTGTACATGCGGGTGTCCGAGATCATGCGGACGCTCGGCTGGGACTGACGCGGCGCCCTGGCTGGTAGGGGACGGACCGGGTCCCGGAGACGGTGGCCGGAAGGAAACCGGCCCGGCCCGGGATTGGCGGGTGCCCGGCCTGGAAGCAGCACCCGGGCCCCGAAGGGCAGCGGCCCCGGGGCCGGGCGGGAAAGGTGTGTGGGGCGTCCGACGCGGCACGTGCGGCTGCGGCAGGACGAGGACGGGCGGCTGCCTCTGGGAGAGGCAGCCGCCCGCTCACCGGCCTGTGCCGTGCTGGCTCGTCGTCGGACGCGAAGTGTCAGCGCTCTTCTTCGGAGGCGTTCGCGGGAACGGCCGTGAGCCGCTCCGTCTCGTCCTGTATCTCAGCGGCGATCTTCTTGAGTTCCGGCTCGAACTTGCGCCCGTGGTGGGCGCAGAAGAGCAGCTCTCCGCCGCTGAGCAGGACGACGCGCAGGTACGCCTGGGCGCCGCAGCGGTCGCAGCGATCAGCGGCCGTCAACTGGCTCGCAGGGGTCAGAACAGTAGTCACGTCGCCTCTTCTCTAGCTCGACGAGCTGTCGTACCAGGGTCAACATCCAACCAGCCCCAAAACGTTCCCGCTCGTGGCTTTTCCTCGAAAGAATCTTCCGAGGCGGCTGTCTGCTGCCGGTTGGCGGCGAATGTGCCGTATTGCGTGTCTATGTGTCTTACGGGGCTTCGCGTTGTATCGGTGGTCGGTCCTCCCGGCTGGGTTGCCGGTTGTTCATGAGGACGTGCCCGGAGCCTAAATGGTTCATGCCTGGAAGGGAACGTGATGTGGACTTCACTCCATCGAAGGATCGAACAGGCATGCGACCGTGGACTAGTCTGAGTTTCCGGCGAGGGTGGCGTTACAAGGGCTCTACCAGGCCTGGGTACCCTCTCACCGGTGACTGAAGCCGCGCCCTTACCCACGAGGGCCCCATCTGAAATTCAGCGAGGAGCGAACCGCGTGACCGCCGAGACGTCCGTGCCGTCCACAGCTCTGCTGGCAGGAGCAGACCGGGACGGTTCCAACTACACCGCGCGGCACCTGCTCGTCCTCGAGGGGCTCGAGGCCGTACGCAAGCGCCCTGGCATGTACATCGGCTCGACCGACAGCCGCGGTCTGATGCACTGCCTCTGGGAGATCATCGACAACTCCGTCGACGAGGCCCTCGGCGGTTACTGCGACCACATCGAGGTCGTCCTCCACGACGACGGCTCGGTCGAGGTCCGGGACAACGGCCGGGGCATCCCGGTCGACGTCGAGCCCAAGACCGGCCTGTCCGGCGTCGAGGTCGTCATGACCAAGCTGCACGCCGGCGGCAAGTTCGGAGGCGGCTCGTACGCCGCCTCCGGCGGTCTGCACGGCGTCGGCGCCTCCGTGGTCAACGCCCTGTCCGCCCGGCTGGACGTCGAGGTGGACCGCGGGGGGCACACGCACGCGATCAGCTTCCGGCGCGGTGTCCCCGGCGCCTTCGCCGGCACCGGCCAGGACGCGAAGTTCGAGGCGAAGAGCGGCCTGCGCAAGGCGAAGAAGATCCCCAAGTCCCGCACCGGCACGCGCGTGCGGTACTGGGCGGACCGCCAGATCTTTCTCAAGGACGCCAAGCTCGACCTGGAGACGCTGCACCAGCGTGCCCGCCAGACCGCCTTCCTGGTGCCCGGCCTGACCATCGTGGTCCGTGACGAGTACGGGCTCGGCCAGGGCGGCAGCAAGGGCGAGGAGTCCTTCCGCTTCGACGGCGGCATCAGCGAGTTCTGCGAGTACCTGGCCAGCGACAAGCCGGTCTGCGACGTCCTCCGGTTCTCCGGTCAGGGCACGTTCAGGGAGACCGTCCCGGTGCTGGACGAGCACGGCCAGATGACCCCGACCCAGGTCACCCGCGAGCTCGACGTCGACGTGGCCATGCGCTGGGGCACGGGTTACGACACGACACTGAAGTCGTTCGTGAACATCATCGCCACCCCCAAGGGCGGCACCCACGTCGCCGGCTTCGAGCAGGCCGTGGCGGCCACGATGAACGAGGTGCTGCGCGCGAAGAAGCTGCTGCGCGTCGCCGAGGACGACATCGTCAAGGACGACGCCCTGGAGGGCCTGACGGCGGTCGTCACGGTCCGTCTCGCCGAGCCCCAGTTCGAGGGGCAGACCAAGGAGGTCCTCGGCACCTCGGCGGCCCGCCGCATCGTGAGCAACGTGATCAGCAAGGAGCTCAAGGCGTTCCTGACGTCCACCAAGCGCGACGCCGCCCAGCAGGCACGTGTCGTCATGGAGAAGGCCGTCGCCGCGGCCCGGACGCGCATCGCGGCCCGGCAGCACAAGGACGCGCAGCGCCGCAAGACGGCCCTGGAGTCCTCCTCCCTGCCGGCCAAGCTCGCCGACTGCCGCAGCGACGACGTCGACCGCAGCGAGCTGTTCATCGTCGAGGGCGACTCCGCGCTCGGCACGGCGAAGCTCGCCCGGAACTCCGAGTTCCAGGCGCTGCTGCCGATCCGCGGCAAGATCCTCAACGTGCAGAAGTCGTCCGTCACGGACATGCTGAAGAACGCCGAGTGCGGCGCGATCATCCAGGTGATAGGAGCCGGCTCCGGGCGGACCTTCGACATCGACGCGGCCCGCTACGGCAAGATCATCATGATGACCGACGCCGACGTCGACGGTTCCCACATCCGCACGCTGCTGCTGACCCTCTTCCACCGCTACATGCGGCCCATGGTCGAGGCCGGCCGGGTGTTCGCCGCGGTGCCGCCGCTGCACCGGATCGAGATCGTCCAGCCCAAGAAGGGCCAGGACAAGTACGTGTACACGTACTCGGACCGGGAACTGCGCGACAAGCTCATGGACCTCCAGAGCAAGGGCATCCGCTACAAGGACTCGATCCAGCGCTACAAGGGCCTCGGTGAGATGGACGCCGACCAGCTGGCCGAGACGACCATGGACCCGCGCCACCGCACGCTGCGCCGGATCAACCTCTCCGACCTGGAGGCCGCCGAGCAGGTCTTCGACCTGCTGATGGGCAACGACGTCGCGCCGCGCAAGGAGTTCATCTCCAACTCGGCGGCGACGCTGGACCGGTCGCGGATCGACGCGTAGCGGCTGCGCGGGGCTCGTGCCCGCCGGGACCGCAAGGACTCCCGGCGGGCGTGCGGCGTTTCCGGAGGGCCTCGGCGGGGCCCCGCGGGGGTGCGTCACCTGATGGAGTGAAGAGCGGGGGGAAGAAGAGTCGGGGATCTTCCCGTGCTGTCCATCCTTGGGCATGCAGTCAAGCAAGGGCCGTCCCCACGCAGTCGGGGCTGGTCAGGAGAGTTCGGCCGAACGGCTCGACGGTCATGACCCGGACGCGGCCGAGGAGGCCGTACGGCTCAGGTACGACGACCCCTGGTACGACGCCCTCGCCTCCGGCTGGGGCGAGCCGGAGGGCGCCGGAGCGCCCGCCCCGGCGATGATGCCGCCGGCGCGTGAGGCGGCCGGGACCGCCGTCGCGGCCGCCGACGTGTACCTGGAGGTGCGGCGCAGCGCGGCCTTCCAGGAGGTGCGGCGGCGGTACCGCCGGTTCGTCGTACCGGCCTTCGCGGCCTTCTTCGCCTGGTACGTGGGCTACGTCGTGGCGGCCACGACCGTGCCGCAGTTCATGGCCCGGCCCGTGGCGGGCGCGGTCAACGTGGCGATGGTGGCGGGCCTCGGCCAGTTCCTCACCACGTTCCTGCTCACCTGGGCGTACGCCCGGCACGCGCGGCTGCGGCGGGACCGGGCGGCGCTGGAACTGCGCTGGGACACCCAGGAACTGACCCGCGGCGTGAACGGCGGTGCTTCATGACGGACGAGCACCAGACCCTGGCGCTGCTGCTGTTCAGTGCGTTCGTCGCGGTCACGCTGGTCATCACGACGTGGGCGGGGCGCAACCGGCGGGGTTCCGCGGAGGAGTTCTACGCGGGCGGGCGGCTCTTCACACCCATGGAGAATGGTTTTGCCATCGCGGGTGACTACATGTCGGCCGCCTCCTTCCTGGGCGTCACCGGCCTCATCGCGCTGTTCGGGTACGACGGGCTGCTGTACGTCGTCGGATTCCTGGTGGCCTGGCTGGTGGTGCTGTTCTTCGTCGCCGAACTGGTCCGCAACTGCGGTCGCTTCACGCTCGCCGACGTCGTGGCGGCGCGGATGAGGGAGCGGCCGGTGCGCATCGCGGCGGGAACTTCCTCGGTCACCGTGTCCGTTCTGTATCTGGTGGCGCAGATGGTCGGCGCGGGCAGCCTGGTGGCGCTGCTGCTCGGCGGCACGAGCGGGGCGGCGCGGGCCTGGACCGTCATCGGTGTCGGGGCGCTCATGGTGATCTACGTGTCGCTGGGAGGGATGCGGGCGACCACCTGGATCCAGATCGTCAAGGCCGTCCTGCTGCTCGGCGGCACCGTCGCGCTGACCGCGCTCGTCCTCGTGCGCTTCCACGGCGACCTCAACCGGCTGCTGCTCACGGCGGCCGAGCGGAGCGGACACGGAGAGGCGTTCCTGGCGCCCGGACTGAGGTACGGCGGCGACTGGACCGCGCGGCTCGACCTCATCAGCCTGGGACTCGCCCTGGTCCTGGGCACGGCGGGGCTTCCGCACATCCTGTCCCGCTTCTACACCGTGCCCACCGCGCGCGCCGCACGCCGTTCGGTCGTCTGGGCGATCGGGCTCATCGGCGGCTTCTACCTGATGACGATCGTGCTCGGCTTCGGCGCCGCCGCGATCGTGGGGCCGGACGCCGTGCGCGGGTCGAACGCGGCCGGGAACACGGCGGTTCCGCTGCTGGCCCTCGACCTGGGCGGCGGTGCCGGAAGCGCCGGCGGGACGGTTCTCTTCGCGATCGTCGCCGCGGTCGCCTTCGCCACGATCCTCGCCGTGGTCGCCGGGATCACGCTCGCGTCCTCGGCGTCCGTGGCCCACGACCTGTACGCTTCCCTGCGGCGCAAGGGCGGCGAGCCGCGCAGCGAGGTCGCCGTGGCCCGGGTCGCGGCCGTCGGGGTCGGCGCGGTGGCGATCGCCCTCGGCCTGCTGGCGCGGGACCTGAACGTCGCGTTCCTGGTGGGCCTCGCCTTCGCCGTCGCCGCGTCGGCGAACCTCCCCGTCCTGGTCTACTCCCTGTTCTGGCGCGGCTTCACCACCCGGGGCGCCGTCTGGGCCGTCTACGGCGGTCTGGTCCCGGCCGTGGTGCTGGTGGTGCTGTCCCCCGTCGTCTCGGGGAGTCCCGACGCGCTCTTCCCGGGCGTCGACCTGCAGTACTTCCCGTTGCAGAACCCGGGGCTGGTCTCGATCCCCCTGGGGTTCCTCGCGGGCTGGCTGGGCACGGTCACCTCGGCGGAGGTCCCGGACGAGGCCCGGCACGCGGAGACCGAGGTCCGGTCGCTGACGGGGGCGGGGGCGGCGTAGCCGCCCGCTCCGGGCTGCCGAGCCGTCACTGCGCGCGGGTCGCCCACACGTAGCGGTGTTCCGGGCGGCCCGCGTCGCCGTACTTGAGGGTGAGCCGGGCCCGGCCCGTGCGCTCCAGGAGCTTGAGGTAACGCTGCGCGGTCTGGCGGCTCACGCCGGTCCGTTCCGCGATCTCCTGGGCGGACAGGGGGCCGTCGGCGTGCATCAGGGACTGCCGGACCAACTCGGCGGTCGTAGGGGAGTGGCCCTTGGGCAGGGCGGGCTCCGCCCCGGCCGACAGGGCTCCGAAGATGCGGTCCACCTCCGCCTGCTCGGCCTCCCCGCCCCCGTCGAGGGTGCGGCGCAGCTCCGCGTACGCCTCCAGCTTCGCGCGCAGGCCCGCGAAGGCGAACGGCTTGACCAGGTACTGCAGGGCTCCGTGCCGCATCGCCGCCTGCACGGTGGACACGTCCCGGGCGGCCGTCACCATGATCACGTCGGTCTGGTGGCCGCGGCGCCGCATCTCCTGGACGACCGTCAGCCCCGTCTCGTCGGGCAGGTAGTGGTCCAGCAGCACCAGGTCCAGCCGGGGCAGCGCCTCCACCTGACGCAGCGCGTCCGCGGCGCTGTGGGCCTGGCCGGCGACGTGGAAACCCGGCACCTTCTCCACGTAGGCGGCGTTGACCCGCGCGACCCTGGTGTCGTCGTCCACGACCAGGACCTCGATCATCACGACCCCTCCTCGGCGTTCTGCGCGACGGACGGCACGGTCAGGGCCGGCTCGGGGCCCGGCTGGCTCAGCGCATCGGGCAGGACGACGGTGAACTCCGCGCCCCCGCCGTGCGCCTCGCCGACCGTCGCGCTGCCGCCCTGCCGTTCCGCGAGCCTGCGCACCAGGGACAGGCCGATGCCCCGCTCCCGGTGAGCCGGCGGCTTCTTCGTGGACCATCCCTCGGTGAAGATCAACTCGCGGTGCCCGGGCGGGATTCCCGGGCCCGTGTCGCGCACCCGGAGGGTCACCGTACGGCCCTCCGCGCGCAGTTCGACCTCCACGCGCGCGTGCGGCGTGCCCGCGGCGGCGTCGAGGGCGTTGTCGACCAGGTTGCCGACGACCGTGACGAGACCCTGCGGGTCGACCAGCCGGTCGGGCAGCCGGGTCCGGTCCGACACCCCCAGGGCGACGCCCCGCTCGGCCGCGACGGTCGCCTTGCCGACCAGCAGGGCGGCGAGCAGCGGGTCCTCGATCCGCTCGGTGATCTGCTCGGAGGTGGCACGGTGGTCGCCGACCACCTCGCCGACGAACTCGACGGCGTCGTCGTACATCTCCAGTTCCAGCAGTCCCAGGAGCGTGTGCATCCGGTTGGCGTGCTCGTGGTCCTGGGCGCGCAGGGCGTCGATCAGGCCGCGGGTGGAGTCGAGTTCGCGGCCCAGTCGCTCCAGCTCCGTGCGGTCGCGCAGGGTGGCCACGGCGCCGCCGTCGTCGGTGGGCATCCGGTTGGCGACCAGCACGCGCCGGCCGCGCACGGTGAGCAGGTCCGTGCCGGTCACCCGTCCGGCCAGGACATCGGCCGTGCGGCCCGCCCCCAGCGCCTCGTCGGGGGTACGGCCCACCACCGTGTCCCCGAGGCCCAGCAGGCGCTGGGCCTCGTCGTTGACGAGCCGGATGCGGCCGGTGCGGTCCAGGGCGACCACTCCCTCCCGGATGCCGTGCAGCATCGCCTCCCGCTCCGACAGCAGCGCGGTGATGTCCGAGAAGGCCAGGTCCCTGGTCTGCCGGTGCACGCGCCGGGAGATCAGCCACGCCGCCAGCGCGCCCACGGCCAGGGCGCCTCCGGCGTACGCGAGCAGCCCCGGGATCGCGTGGACGAGCCGGGCGCGGACGCTGTCGTAGGCGATGCCGACCGACACCGCGCCCACGACCGTGCCGTCGCTGTCGCGCAGCGGCACCTTGCCGCGGGCGGAGCGGCCGAGGGTGCCGTCGTCGATCTCCATGACCTCGTGCCCGGCCAGGGCCTGGCCCGGGTCGGTGGAGACGATCCCGCCGATCTGCTTGGGGTCGGTGTGCGACCAGCGCACTCCCCGCCAGTCCATCACCACCACGTACTCGGCCTTGGTCGCCTTGCGGACGCGCTCGGCCTCCCGCTGCACCGGGCCGTCCGGCGACGGCGGCGTGTCGCGCAGGTCCTTCGCGAGCCCGGGCCGCTGCGCGGTCGTCTGCGCGATCGCCAGCGCGCGGCGCATCGCCTGGTCGTCCAGCTGGTCACCGAGGGGCGCGAGGAACAGCCCGGTCGCGAGGACCGCGACTCCCGCGGCGATGGCCACCTGCATCAGCAGCACCTGCGAGAACACCCGCCGCGGCAGGCCGAGGCGCAGGCGGCGTGCGGGGGAGGTGGGGCTCATACCCAAGACGGTACGTGCGGCCGCCTACCCGCCGTAACAGATGTGGCGTGGATCTCTTGGTCAAGAGGTGCACCGGCCGCGGACGGCCGTCCGACGCCTGGGCCGCCCGCCTGTGGACGGTCGTCCCCGCGTGTGCCGCCCGTCCCCGCGCGGCGGGCGGTCAGCTCGCGAGGGCCGGCGCCGCCCTCAGCTCGCGCACCGCCACCACGTCCATCCGCGCGGGTGAGCCCAGGACGGACGCCCCGCAGCTCTCCGGGCGGGGTGGGAGAGCCGCGCCCTGCACCACCTCGACCTGCCAGCGGCGTCCGTCGGCGTGGGCGACGGTCACCTGCCAGCGCGGGGCCGCGCCGGCCGTCCGTACGACGCTCAGCGCCTCGGCCGCGTACTCGCCGACACCGGTGCGCACGGCGAGCTCGGCGGCCTGGCCCGGCCGTTCCCAGGCGGACCTGCCCCGGCAGCCCTCCACGACGACCCGTCCCTCCCGCGCGCCCTGCAGGACCTCCTTGAGCAGGTGCGCCTCGGCCCGCCCGTAGGCGTAGCCGTACGGCAGCACCAGCACGGTCGGGGAGAAGCGGTGACCACCCAGATGGGTGACCTCCCAGACGCCCTCGACTCCGGAGGTGGCGAGTTCGGCCGCGAGGGGGCGGCCGAGGAGGGCACAGCAGCGGTCGCGCTTGCCGTTGGTGCAGACGAGCGCCAGCGGGCCGCCCCGGTGCGGCTCCGCGCCGAGCACCGTGTCGAAGGTGCGGTGGTCGCCCCGGCCGAGCGCGGCGAAGTCGAGGTCGAGCAACTGGGCGGGATCCGAGGTGGTGGCGGCCTGCAGCCACACGTTGCCCGGGGCGGTGTGCGCCGCGTACACCCGGCGGGCGGCGGGCATCCGGCGGTCGGCGGGCATCCGGCGGTCGGCGTGGCGCCCGGGGCGGCGGATGAGCACGATCCGCACGCCCGTGTCCCGCGCGGCCGCCTCCAGGGCACGGCCCACCGTGGGGTCCAGGTGGCTCGAGGTGAGCGCCTTGGCACCCCACGGACCGGGCTGCTCCAGCAGCAGCCAGGTCCTCGCGGTGGCCGCGGTTCCCGAAACGGGCTCGTCGGTGTCCCGGGAGACGCTTGAGCACGTACTCACAGAGGTGAGCCTAACCTGAGTTGGCCCGGGTCTCCTCCCGGGACCGCCCCGCCCTACTCCGGCAGTGGCCGAGGCGGCCTCGGACCGGCGTAGACACCGCTCGGGCGCATCCGCAGCGGGCGTTCGCCGTATTCCTCCAGGGCGTGGGCGATCCAGCCCGCCGTACGGGCCACGGCGAAGATCGTCTCGCCCGCGGCCGGGGGCATGCCGCAGGACGCGGTGAGCACGGCGAGGGCGAGGTCGACGTTGGCGTGCAGCGGGGCGTGCCGGGCGGCGGTGCCGACGATGTCGCGGGCCGCGAGCAGGGCCGGTTCGGCGCGCGGGACGCTCTCGAGCAGGGCGAACAGGGCACGCGCGCGTGGATCCTCGCCCTGGTACAACCGGTGCCCGAGCCCCGGGATGCGGCGGCCGGCGCGCAGCTCCTCGGCGATCACGGGCCCCGCGTCGCCCTGGTCGAGCACGTCCTGGAGCATCCGGTGGGCGAGCCCGCTGGCCGCGCCGTGCAGGGGGCCCTCGATCACGCCGAGCCCGGCGGAGACGGCCGCGTAGGCGTGCGCACGGGCCGAGGCGGCGACCCGCACCGCGAGGGTGGAGGCGGCCAGGTCGTGGTCGGCGAGGAGGGCGAGGGCCGTGTCCAGGGCGCGCAGGGACGCCTCGTCGGCGTCCCGTGGGGACAGCCGGGTCCACAGGCGGTGGGCCAGGGGTCCCGGCTCGCGGCGGTCGCCCCGGCGGTCGTCCCGGCGATCACGCCCCGCCGGTGGCAGGGCGGCGACGAGCGTCGGGATGAGGGTGCGTGCCGTGCCGAGGACGGCGTCCTCGGACAGGTCGAAGCGCAGCGGGTCCGCGGTCGCGGCGGCCGTCGTCGCGACACGCAGCAGGTCGGCGGGCGCGGCGTGTTCGGGCAGGGCGTCGACGGCGCGGCGGGCGACGGTGACGGAGCCGGCGGGCGCGGCGAACGTGCTGCCCGGGCGGATCCGGCCCGTCCACAGCCATTCCGCGACTTCCTCGTAGCTGTGCCGGGTGGCCAGGTCGACCGCGTCGACGCCACGGAAGTAGTACCGGTCGCCGTCGATGAGGGTGAGGCGGGTCCGCACGGACAGCTCGCCGCCGGTCCCCGAGGTGCTCGCACTCTCGCGCCTGTTGCGCCGGGCGAGGGCCTCGACCTCCCCGGCGTCGAAGGTGCTGCCCCGGCCGCCGCTGCCCCGCCGGCTGCTGAGCTGGCCGCGGCTGACGTACGCGTAGACCGTCTCCGGCTTCACGCCGAGCAGCTCGGCGGCCTCCTTGGTGCTCAGCCGCCGTCCCGCGTCGAGGGGGGCGGGTTCCTGATCGCGCATGGGGGTCACCGTATCCGTCCGGCGCTGCGTTGAGTGATGTGTTGATTTAATCAATATTGACAGAGACTGAGTCAAGCATGGACAGTCGGATCAAGTCCAGGGAGGAAGACATGTCCGACAACAGGTCCGCAGCCACTCTCGTCGAGGTACCGCGGGGACTCGCCGGCGTCGTCGTCACCGACACCCGGATCGGTGATGTCCGCGGCCGCGAGGGCTTCTACCACTACCGCCAGTACTCGGCCGTCGATCTCGCGCGGACCCGCGGCTTCGAGGACGTCTGGCATCTGCTCGTGCACGGCGAACTGCCCGACGCGGCGCGGAGCGCGGCCTTCGCGCGGGAGACCGCCGCACTGCGCCGCCTGCCCGACGAGGTGCGCGGAGCGCTGCCGGCCGTCGCCACGGCCGGAGGACGCTCCGGTCCGCTCGCCGGGATGCGCACGGCGCTGTCCCTGCTGGGGGCGGCGAAGAAATTCCGCCCGGTGTACGACATCGACGCCGAGCAGCGCCGCCGGGACACACTGGAGGCCACGGCGGCCGTGCCGACGCTCCTGACCGCACTGCACCGGCTGGGGCGGGGTCTCGATCCGGTGGAGCCGCGGGAGGACCTGTCCTACGCGGCGAACTACCTCTACATGCTGACCGGCTCGGTCCCGGACGACGAGCGGGCCCGGGCCGTCGAGCAGTACCTGATCTCAACCATTGACCACGGATTCAACGCGTCAACCTTCACGGCGCGGGTGATCGCCTCCACGGGCGCGGACGTGGCGGCCTGCCTCGCCGGTGCGGTCGCCGCGCTGTCGGGGCCGTTGCACGGGGGTGCGCCCAGCCGGGCCCTGGACACGCTGGACGCGATCGGCGCCCCCGACCGCATCGACTCCTGGGTGCGCGAGCGGGTGCTCGCCGGTGAGCGCATCATGGGCTTCGGGCACGCGATCTACCGCACGGAGGACCCGCGGTCGCGGCTGCTGCGCGAGGTCGCCCGGAAGTTCGGCGGACCGCGGGTGGACTTCGCCGTGGAGGTCGAGCGGCACGTCGAGGCGATCCTGGCGGAGCTGAAGCCCGGGCGTGAACTCCACACCAACGTCGAGTACTACGCGGGTGTGGTCATGGAACTCTGCGGTCTGCCCCGCGAGATGTTCACCCCGACCTTCGCCGCCGCACGGGCGGTGGGCTGGAGCGCCAACATCCTGGAACAGGCGGAGGACACGAAAATCATCCGGCCGGTGGCGCGCTACGTGGGGCCGGAGGCACCGGCGCCGGTGCCCGCCTCGGGGGCCTTCGCGGGCCGCTGACGGGCCGCTGCCGCGGGACGTCACCGCGTCGCGCACACGTACCCGGCGCCCGCCCAAGCACCCGGCGCCCGCACCCGGCGTCCGTACGCGCACACGCACCCGGCGCCCGCACACGCACCCGGTGCCCGCACGCGGACCCGGCGCTCGCACTCGGCGTCCGCACACGCACCCGGCGCCCGCCCAAGCACCCGGCATCCGCACACGAGCGCCACCGACGAGCGTCACCCCCTGTGCGATCCACCCGGCCTCGTATCCTGGGGCCGCATCCCAGCTCGTACGCGTGCCGGTGGCGTGAGCCGGTACGCGCGTCGGTGTGAAAGAGGTCGTACGGTGGGTCAGCCGAGTCCGCAGCCGCAGCAGATCCCGGTCGTCGTCCTGGCCGGATTCCTCGGCTCGGGGAAGACCACGTTGCTCAACCACCTCCTCCACCACAGCGGAGGGAGCCGGATCGGCGTGCTCGTCAACGACTTCGGGGCCATCGAGATCGACGCGATGGCCGTGGCCGGCGCGCTCGGCGACTCGACGGTCTCGCTCGGCAACGGATGCCTGTGCTGCGCGGTCGACGCGAGCGAACTCGACCAGTACCTGGAGAAGCTCGCGGCACCCTCCCTCGGCATCGACGTCATCGTCATCGAGGCCAGCGGCCTCGCCGAACCGCGGGAACTCGTACGGATGCTGCTCGCCAGCGAGCACCCGGGCATCGTGTACGGCGGGCTCGTCGAGGTCGTCGACGCCGCCGAGTTCGACGCCACCCGGGCCCGGCATCCCGAGATCGACCGGCACCTCGCGCTCGCCGACCTCGTCGTGGTCAACAAGCTTGACCGGGCGGCGGACGGCGAACGCGTCCTCGGGCTCGTCCGGTCCCTCGTCGACGGCGCCGCCGTCGTCCCGGCCGCCTACGGCCGGATCGACCCCGAGTTCCTCTTCGACTGCCGGCCGAGCGAGGAACGCGTCGGGCAGCTGTCCTTCGACGACCTGCACGAGCACGGCGAGCACGACGATCACGCCGGGCACCTGCACAGCGCCTACGACAGCCTGTCGTTCACCTCGCCGCAGCCCCTCGACCCGCGCCGGCTGATGCAGTTCCTCGATCGCCGCCCGGAGGGCCTGTACCGGATCAAGGGATACGTCGACTTCGGCCCGTACGACGTCCGCAACCGCTACGCCGTGCACGCCGTCGGGCGGTTCCTGCGCTTCTACCCGGAGCCCTGGCCGGCCGGCGAGGAGCGCCTCACCCAGCTGGTCCTCATCGGCTCGGGCATCGACGCCCCCGCGCTCCACGAGCAGCTCGACGCCTGCCGGAGCGACGCCCCGCACGCCGACGAGCACGGCATGTGGGGCGTCCTGCGGTACGTGCGCGAACCCGAGGAGGAGCCCGCGGAACCGGCCTAGACCGGTCCGGCCACCACCGCGACGGTCTTCGCCAGCGACACACCCGAGCCGTCCCGGCGGGGGTCGATCTCCGGCAGCTCGGCCGGGCTGCCGTTCTTCTGGGCGGCCAGCGCGGGGCTGGGGCCCGCCCAGGCGAGGGACAGGCAGTCCTCGCCCTTGAGGAACCGCTGGCAGCGGACACCGCCGGTGGCCCGGCCCTTGCGCGGGTACTGGTCGAACGGCGTGAGCTTGGCCGTCGTCTGGACCGAGTCGTCCAGCGTGCCGCGCGAGCCCGCGACCGTGAAGACCACCGCGTCCGCGGCCGGGTCCACCGCCGTGAAGGAGATGACCTTCGCGCCCTCGGAGAGCTTGATCCCGGCCACGCCGCCGGCCGGGCGGCCCTGCGGGCGCACCTGGGAGGCCTGGAAGCGCAGCAGCTGGGCGTCGTCGGTGACGAAGACCAGGTCCTCCTCGCCCGTGCGCAGCTCGACCGCGCCGACGATCCGGTCGCCCTCCTTGAGGGTGATCACCTCCAGCTCCTCCTTGTTGGCCGGATAGTCGGGCACGACGCGCTTCACGATCCCCTGGACCGTGCCGAGCGCCAGGCCCGGCGACGACTCGTCCAGCGTCGTCAGGCAGACCACCGTCTCGTCGTCCTCCAGGGAGACGAACTCCGCCAGCGGGGCACCCCCCGCGAGGTTCGGCGTGGGCATCGACTCCGGAAGCTGGGGCAGGTCGATCACGTTCAGCCGCAGCAGCCGGCCCGCCGAGGTGACCGCGCCGATCTCGCCGCGCGCGGTGGCCGGCACGGCCGAGACGATCACGTCGTGCTTCACGCGCTTGGCCGTGGCGTCCTCCGGGAACGGCTCGCCGTTCGCCGTGCGGGCCAGCAGGCCCGTCGAGGACAGCAGCACCCGGCAGGGGTCGTCGGCGACCTGCAGCGGCACGGCCGCGACCGGGGCACCACCCGACTCCAGCAGGACCGTACGCCGGTCGGTGCCGAACTTCTTGGCGACCGCGGCCAGTTCGGAGGAGACCAGCTTGCGCAGCTCCGCGTCCGAGTCGAGGATCCGGGTCAGTTCCTCGATCTCCGCGGTGAGCCGCTCCTTCTCCGTCTCCAGTTCGATGCGGTCGTACTTGGTCAGGCGGCGCAGCGGCGTGTCCAGGATGTACTGCGTCTGCACCTCGCTCAGCGAGAACTGCTCCATCAGGCGCTGCTTCGCCTGCGCGGAGTTCTCACTGGAGCGGATCAGCCGGATGACCTCGTCGATGTCCAGCAGGGCCGTCAGCAGGCCCTCGACGAGGTGCAGCCGGTCGCGCTTCTTGCCGCGACGGAACTCCGAGCGCCGCCGCACCACGTTGAAGCGGTGGTCGAGGTAGACCTCCAGCAGCTCCTTCAGACCCAGCGTGAGCGGCTGGCCGTCCACGAGGGCGACGTTGTTGATGCCGAAGGACTCCTCCATCGGCGTCAGCTTGTACAACTGCTCGAGCACGGCCTCCGGCACGAAACCGTTCTTGATCTCGATGACCAGGCGCAGCCCGTGCGCGCGGTCGGTGAGGTCCTTGACGTCGGCGATGCCCTGGAGCTTCTTCGAACCGACCAGGTCCTTGATCTTGGCGATGACCTTCTCCGGGCCGACCGCGAAGGGCAGCTCCGTGACGATCAGGCCCTTGCGGCGGGCCGTCACCTGCTCCACGGAGACGGTCGCGCGCATCTTGAACGTGCCGCGGCCGGTCTCGTAGGCGTCCCGGATGCCGGAGAGGCCGACGATGCGGCCGCCGGTGGGCAGGTCGGGACCCGGGACGTGCTTCATCAGGGCGTCGAGGTCGGCGTTCGGGTGCCTGATCAGGTGGCGGGCCGCGGCGATGACCTCGCGCAGGTTGTGCGGCGGCATGTTCGTGGCCATGCCGACCGCGATGCCCGAGGCGCCGTTGACCAGGAGGTTCGGGAAAGCGGCGGGCAGGGCGGCCGGTTCCTGCTCCTGGCCGTCGTAGTTGGGGTTGAAGTCGACGGTGTCCTCGTCGATCGACTCCGTCATCAGGCTCGTGGCCTCGGCCATCCGGCACTCGGTGTACCGCATGGCCGCCGGCGGGTCGTCGTTGCCCAGCGAACCGAAGTTGCCGTGGCCGTCGACCAGGGGGACCCGCATCGAGAAGGGCTGCGCCATGCGCACGAGGGCGTCGTAGATCGACGCGTCGCCGTGCGGGTGCAGCTTGCCCATCACCTCGCCGACGACACGGGCGCACTTGACGTACCCGCGCTCGGGGCGCAGACCCATCTCGCTCATCTGGTAGACGATGCGCCGGTGCACCGGCTTCAGGCCGTCGCGGGCGTCCGGCAGGGCCCGGGAGTAGATGACCGAGTACGCGTACTCGAGGAAGGAGCCCTGCATCTCGTCGACGACGTCGATGTCGAGGATCCGCTCCTCGTACGAGTCGTCGGGCGGCGGGGTCTTCGTGCTGCGGCGGGCCATCGCTGCCGGCTCCTTGCTGCTGCGATCCGGATCTGACGCCGACCATTGTGGACCGACGCGGTGACAACCGGGACCAGGACCCGGTTCCAAAAGGCCTTCCGCGGTCCGCGGACCACGTCACCGCCGGGAACTTCACCAGCGCTCCGCGCGCTTGCATACAGTGGCAGGACCGGCAGGAATCCGCGGTTGTGAAGACCGCTCCGCGATCGAAGGGACGTACATGCCCATGGGTCACACGGCCACAGCCCAGGCAGGCTCCGGGGGCCTGACAGCGACCGAGCACCGCCTGGCCAACGGTCTGCGCGTGGTGCTCTCCGAGGACCACCTGACCCCCGTCGCGGCGGTCTGCCTCTGGTACGACGTCGGCTCGCGCCACGAAGTCAAGGGGCGCACCGGCCTGGCTCACCTTTTCGAGCACTTGATGTTCCAGGGCTCCGCCCAGGTCAAGGGCAACGGCCACTTCGAGCTCGTCCAGGGCGCGGGCGGCTCGCTGAACGGCACCACCAGCTTCGAGCGGACCAACTACTTCGAGACCATGCCCGCCCACCAGCTGGAACTCGCCCTCTGGCTGGAGGCCGACCGGATGGGCTCCCTGCTCGCCGCCCTCGACGAGGAGTCGATGGAGAACCAGCGGGACGTCGTGAAGAACGAGCGCCGCCAGCGCTACGACAACGTCCCCTACGGCACCGCCTTCGAGAAGCTCACCGCCCTCGCCTACCCGGAGGGCCACCCGTACCACCACACGCCCATCGGCTCCATGGCCGACCTGGACGCGGCCACCCTGGAGGACGCGCGCGCGTTCTTCCGCACCTACTACGCGCCGAACAACGCCGTGCTCTCCGTGGTCGGCGACATCGACCCCGAGCAGACCCTGGCCTGGATCGAGAAGTACTTCGGCTCCATCCCCGGCCACGACGGCAAGCCCGCGCCGCGCGACGGCTCGCTGCCGGACATCATCGGCGAGCAGCTGCGCGAGGTCGTCGAGGAGGACGTCCCGGCGCGCGCCCTGATGGCCGCCTACCGCCTGCCGCACGACGGCACGCGCGCGTGCGACGCGGCCGACCTGGCCCTCACGGTCCTCGGCGGCGGCGAGTCGTCCCGCCTGTACAACCGCCTGGTGCGGCGCGACCGTACGGCCGTCGCGGCGGGCTTCGGCCTGCTGCGGCTCGCCGGAGCGCCCTCCCTGGGCTGGCTGGACGTGAAGACCTCCGGCGACGTGGAGGTGCCCGTCATCGAGGCCGCGATCGACGAGGAGCTCGCCCGGTTCGCCGAGGAGGGCCCCACGGCCGAGGAGATGGAGCGCGCCCAGGCCCAGCTGGAACGCGAGTGGCTGGACCGGCTCGGCACGGTCGCGGGCCGCGCCGACGAACTGTGCCGGTACGCCGTGCTGTTCGGCGACCCGCAGCTGGCGCTGACCGCCGTGCAGCGCGTGCTGGAGGTGACGGCGCAGGAGGTCCAGGAGGTCGCCAAGGCCCGCCTGCGCCCCGACAACCGCGCGGTGCTCGTCTACGAGCCCGTCGCCGACGAGATTGACGACGCCGACACCGCCGGGGGCACCGCAGCCGCGGCCGGCGACGAGAACGAGGAGGCGGCCAAGTGACCGAGCTCGCCACGATGGACTTCCACCCCCGGCCGCAGGCGGGCGAGGCCAGGCCGTGGGCCTTCCCGGCCCCCGAGCGCGGCACGCTCGGCAACGGCCTGACGGTGCTGCGCTGCCACCGCCCGGGCCAGCAGGTCGTCGCCGTGGAGGTGCTGCTGGACGCGCCCCTGGACGCCGAGCCGGCCGGTCTCGACGGCGTGGCCACGATCATGGCGCGGGCCTTCTCGGAGGGCACCGACAAGCACTCCGCCGAGGAGTTCGCCGCCGAGCTGGAGCGGGCCGGCGCCACCCTCGACGCGCACGCCGACCACCCCGGCGTCCGGATCAGCCTGGAGGTCCCGGCCTCCCGGCTCGCCAAGGGACTCGGTCTGATCGCCGACGCGCTGCGGGCGCCCGCGTTCGCGGACGGCGAGGTCGAGCGGCTGGTCCGCAACCGCCTCGACGAGATCCCGCACGAGCTGGCCAACCCCTCGCGGCGCGCCGCCAAGGAGCTCTCCAAGGAGCTGTTCCCGGCGGACTCGCGCATGTCGCGGCCCCGGCAGGGCACCGAGGAGACGGTCGCCGCGATCGACTCCGCGGCCGTCCGCGCCTTCTACGAGAAGCACGTCCGCCCCGCGACGGCCACGGCCGTGGTGGTCGGCGACCTCACGGACATCGACCTGGACGCCCTGCTCGGCGACACCCTGGGCTCCTGGACCGGCTCCTCGGCCGAACCGCGCCCGGTGCCGCCGGTGACCGCCGACGACACCGGCCGGGTCGTCATCGTGGACCGCCCGGGCGCCGTACAGACGCAGCTGCTGATCGGCCGGATCGGCCCGGACCGGCACGACCGCGTCTGGCCCGCCCAGGTGCTCGGCACATACTGCCTCGGCGGCACGCTCACCTCCCGGCTGGACCGCGTCCTGCGCGAGGAGAAGGGCTACACCTACGGCGTGCGGTCCTTCGCCCAGGTGCTGCGGTCCGCGCCCGACGGGTCCGGTGCCTCGATGCTCGCCATCAGCGGGTCCGTGGACACCCCCAACACCGGCCCGGCCCTCCAGGACTTGTGGACGGTGCTGCGCACCCTCGCCGCGGAGGGGCTGACCGACGCCGAGCGGGACGTGGCCGTGCAGAACCTGGTCGGGGTGGCCCCGCTGAAGTACGAGACCGCCGCGGCCGTCGCGAGCACGCTGGCCGACCAGGTCGAGCAGCACCTGCCCGACGACTACCAGGCCACGCTGTACCGCCAGCTCGCCGCGACGGGCACGGTGGAGGCCACGGCGGCGGCCGTCAGCGCCTTCCCCGTGGACCGTCTGGTGACCGTCCTGGTGGGCGACGCGGCGCAGATCAAGGCACCGGTGGAGGCCCTGGGCATCGGTGACGTCAAGGTCGTGGCCGCCGAGTAGCGGCACGCGCGCAGGGGCCCTGGTTGTCTTCCAAGGCACCAGGGCCCCTTTATGCCCGAATTGAGGCGGGAGTTGCCTGTCTGCCCTGTGGGATGCGCTACAAAACGCCCGATCCGTTTGGGAATTGAAAGTGCCCCCGCTTAGCGTCGTCCGGGCTGTTCGTCAGGCAGTGCGCCGCACCCGCGGCACCGGACAGTCATCGCCGAGTCCCCGTACGGCGCGAGCCAGGGGAGCCGGGGACCCAACCGCAGTCCCTGGGGTGAATCGGACGCCCGCGCGAGTCGCGAGGGAGTCCGTAGGAGACCTTCCTGCTCCGAACCCGTCAGCTAACCCGGTAGGCGAGAGGGAAGGAAAGGACCAGCCACTTCATGGCGTTCACACGCGCCACCGGCAAGCATCGCCGTCCCAGCAGGATCCAGCGCGGCACGGCCCGCGCGGCGGGCGTCGCGGCTCTCGCCACCACCGGTGTGATCGGCACCGTGGCCGCCCCGGCCTTCGCCGCCTCCGAGCCCGCCGTCGAGCAGACCGGCCTCACCCCGGTCGTCACCATGGGTGACACCGTGGCCCGGCAGATCGACGCCCAGGCCGTCGCGCAGAAGCAGGCGGCCGAAGAGGCCGCCGCCCGCAAGCAGGCCGAGGAGGCCGCCCGCGAGCGCGCCGCCGAGTTGGCCGAGAAGGCCAAGGAGGCCGCCGAGAAGGCCCGTGAGGCCAAGGAGCGCGCCGCCCGCGAGGCCGAGCGCAAGCGCCTCAACAGCTACGTGTCCCCGATCCCGGGCTCCTACGTGTCCACCGGCTACAAGGCAGGCGGCGCCGTCTGGTCCTCCGGCAGCCACACCGGTATCGACTTCCACGCCGCCAGCGGCACCCCCGTCCACGCGGTCGGCGCGGGCACGGTCGTCGAGGCCGGCTGGGGCGGCGCCTACGGGAACCAGGTCGTGATCAAGATGAACGACGGGACGTACACCCAGTACGGCCACCTGTCGTCCGTCGGTGTCTCGGTGGGCCAGCAGGTCACCCCCGGCCAGCAGATCGGCCTGTCCGGCGCGACCGGCAACGTCACCGGCCCGCACCTGCACTTCGAGGCCAGGACGAGCCCCGAGTACGGCTCGGACATCGACCCGCTCGCCTACCTCCGCTCGCACGGCGTGAGCCTCTGACGCCACCCGCTGCGCATCCGAAAGGCCCCGGCTCACCGAGCCGGGGCCTTTCGGCATTCCCGGTGCCGCTGTCCAAAAAATATCCATGGATTCCGGGCTGCCGTCGGAAATTCCGGCTGATTGCAATAGAGTCACGGAACAGGCGTCACGCGTCGGCGTTTCACGGGGATTAAGCGGAGGTCGGGTCATGCGTATTCCCGCGCACTCGGTGTGCACGGCCATCCGGGACGACATCGTCGCGGGTGTGCACGAGCGCGGCAGCCGCCTCACCGAGGAGCTCCTCGCGCGCCGCTACGGCGTCTCGCGCGTCCCCGTGCGGGAGGCCCTGCGCACGCTGGAGGCCGAGGGCTTCGTGGTGACCCGGCGGCACGCGGGCGCGTGCGTGGCCGAACCCACCGAGCAGGAGGCCGCCGACCTGCTGGAGATGCGCGCGCTGCTGGAGCCGCTCGGTGCCGCACGCGCCGCCCAGCGCCGTACCGAGGCCCACCTGAAGGTGCTGCGCGGCCTGGTCCGGCTCGGCCAGGAGCGCGCCCGCCGCGGCACCAGCGACGACCTGCGCTCCTTGGGCGGCTGGTTCCACGAGACGCTGGCGCAGGCCTCCGGCAGCCCCGCCCTGATCGCGATGCTCACCCAGCTGCGCCACAAGATCGCCTGGATGTACGCGGTGGACGCGCCGGCCGATCCGGTGGCGTCCTGGACCGAGCACGGCGCGATCGTGGACGCGGTGGCGCGCGGCGACAGCGAGCGCGCGCGGGCGGTCACGGCGCAGCACACCGAGCGCGCCACGTCCGCGCACCGGCTCCGGCTCGGCGTCGCCGCCGAGCGTGTGAGGAACTCGCAACATCCCGTAAACACGGCGGGCCTGCGGCATTAACACGGAAGCCGTATACAAAGAAGGGGATCCGCCGGGGGATTATTTCTGCTGCCGATTTTCCGGCAGCCCGCGTGAATTCTTGAGCTCAAATTGATTGAGGGCGGGGCCGGAGAAGAGTGAAGCCGCGCCGGCCGATAGGCCGGCGCGGCTTCACCCGCGGAAAACCGCTCGAACGACTCAGACGGTCTCGGGCAGCTCCTCGAGGCCCTCGGAGACCAGCTTCGCCAGCCGGTCCAGGGCGGCGTCCGCACCCTCCGCGTCGGAGGCGAGGACGATCTCCTCGCCTCCCTGGGCGCCGAGGCCCAGGACGGCGAGCATGGAGGCCGCGTTGACGGGGTTGCCGTCTGCCTTGGCGATCGTCACCGGGACGCCTGCGGCCGTGGCGGCTCGGACGAAGATGGAGGCGGGGCGGGCGTGGAGGCCCTCGGCCCAGCCGACGTTGACGCGGCGCTCAGCCATGTGTTGCTGCCCTTCGCTGTTCAGGGTTGTCTAGACCAGTTTCCCATACGTGAAGCCCGGAGCGGACCTGTCGTTCCGCCCCGCGGGTGCCGTCGGATCGCGGCCTCGACCCGACTGACGCCCTCCACAGACTGCCTCGCGCCGTTGTCAGGCGCTAGCCGTACTCTGGGGCCCATGCAGACCTCGCCGGACCGGCACGAGTATCCCGCCCACTGGGAAGCCGACGTGGTGCTGCGCGACGGGGGTACCGCGCGCATCCGGCCCATCACCGTCGATGACGCCGAGCGTCTGGTCAGCTTCTACGAGCAGGTCTCCGACGAGTCGAAGTACTACCGCTTCTTCGCGCCGTACCCTCGCCTGTCCGCCAAGGACGTCCACCGCTTCACGCACCACGACTTTGTGGACCGGGTGGGACTCGCGGCCACGGTCGGCGGCGAGTTCATCGCCACCGTACGCTACGACCGGATCGGCCCGGACGGAACGCCCGCGTCCGCGCCCGCCGACGAGGCCGAGGTCGCCTTCCTGGTGCAGGACGCCCACCAGGGCCGCGGCGTCGCCTCCGCCCTGCTGGAGCACATCGCCGCCGTCGCCCGGGAGCGCGGCATCCGGCGCTTCGCCGCCGAGGTGCTGCCCGCCAACACCAAGATGATCAAGGTGTTCACGGACGCCGGGTACACCCAGAAGCGCAGCTTCGAGGACGGCGTGGTCCGCCTGGAGTTCGACCTGGAGCCCACCGACCGCTCCCTCGCCGTGCAGTACGCGCGCGAGCACCGCGCCGAGGCCCGGTCCGTGCAGCGGCTGCTCGCCCCCGGCGCGGTCGCCGTCATCGGTGCCGGTCGCACCCCGGGCGGGGTGGGCCGCAGCGTCCTCGGCAACATCCGGGACGCCGGCTTCACCGGCCGGCTGTACGCCGTGAACAAGGCCCTGCCCGAGGGCCAGAAGGAGCTCGACGGGGTGCCCGCGCACCGGTCGGTGCGGGACATCGACGGCCCGGTCGACCTCGCGGTCGTCGCCGTGCCCGCCGAGCACGTGCCCGAGGTGGTCACCGAGTGCGGCGAACACGGAGTGCAGGGGCTCGTCGTCGTCTCCGCCGGGTACGCCGAGAGCGGCCCCGAGGGGCGCGAACGCCAGCGCGCCCTGGTGCGCCAGGCGCGCACGTACGGCATGCGCGTCGTCGGCCCGAACGCCTTCGGCATCATCAACACCTCGCCCCGGGTGCGGCTCAACGCCTCCCTCGCCCCCGAGGTGCCGCGCCCCGGCCGGATCGGCCTGTTCGCCCAGTCCGGCGCCATCGGCGTCGCCCTGCTGTCCCGGCTGCACCGGCGCGGCGGGGGCGTCACGGGCGTGACCGGTGTCTCCACCTTCGTCTCCTCGGGCAACCGAGCCGACGTCTCCGGCAACGACGTCCTGCAGTACTGGTACGAGGACCCCGACACCGACGTCGTCCTCATGTACCTGGAGTCCATCGGCAACCCCCGCAAGTTCGCCCGCCTCGCCCGCCGGACCGCCGCCGCGAAGCCGCTGGTCGTGGTGCAGGGCGCCCGGCACGGAGCCGCCCCCCAGGGGCACGCCGTGCGGGCGACCCGGCTGCCGCACGCGACGGTGTCGGCGCTGCTGCGGCAGGCCGGCGTGATCCGGGTCGACACGATCACCGAGCTGGTGGACACCGGCCTGCTCCTCGCCCGCCAGCCCCTGCCGGCCGGACCGCGGGTGGCGATCCTCGGCAACTCGGAGTCACTCGGCCTGCTGACGTACGACGCCTGCCTCGCCGAGGGGCTGCGGCCCCATCCGCCGCGGGACCTGACCACGGCCGCCTCCGCCGCGGACTTCCACGCGGCCCTGTCGCGCGCGCTGGCCGACGACCGGTGCGACGCGGTGGTCGTCACGGCCATTCCGGCGGTGGGGGAGGGCTCGGTCGGGGACGCCGCGCTCGCCCAGGCGCTCCGCTCGGCCGCGGCCGCCGCGTCGGCCAAGCCGGTCCTGGTGGTCCACGTGGAGCTCGGCGGCCTCGCGGAGGCCCTGTCGGCGGCGGCGAGCACGGCACCCCAGTCCGAGACGGGACCCCCCGCGCAGCCCGCCTCGGGCCCGGCGCCTGCCTCGGGCCCGGCGTCTGGCTCCGGTCCGGCGTCTGGCTCCGGTTTGGGATCCGTGCAGCCCGCATCTGGCCCGCAGCCTGCCCCCGGCCCGGCGTCCGCCTCCGGTCCGGCGTCCGCTTCCGGCCCGGCGTCTGGCTCCGGTTTGGGATCCGTGCAGCCCACTTCCGGCCCGGCGACGGCCCCTGACCAGGCGCCCGCCTCCGGCCGGCAGCTCCCCTCCGGCCCGGCGTCCGCCTCCGGCCCGGCGTCCGCCTCCGGCCCGCAGCTCCCCTCCGGCCCGATGCCCGTCCCCGGCCCGGCGTCCGTCCCCGGCCCGGTGTCCGCCCCGGATGTCACCGTGGCACGACCCCCCGTGGCCGAGACTCCTGAAGGTACCCACCTCATCCCCGCCTACCCCGCCGCCGAACGCGCCGTCCGGGCCCTCGGTCAGGCCTTCGCGTACGCGCGGTGGCGGCGCGACGCCGCCGACCCGGGCAAGGTGCCCGAGTACGACGACATCGACGAGAAGGGCGCCGCCGCCCTCATCGACGGGCTGCTCGCGAGCGGGCAGGGGCTCACGCTCGGGGCGGACGCGACCTGCGACCTGCTCGGCCACTACGGCATCCGTGTCCACCGCGCCCTGCCGGCCCCGACCGAGGACGCCGCGGCGGAGGCAGCCCGCACCCTCGGCTACCCCGTCGCCCTGAAGGCCACCGCCCCCCATCTGAGGCACCGATCCGACCTGGGCGGTGTCCGGCTCGACCTCGCCGACGAGGCGCAACTGCGCCGGTCCTACGTCGAGTTGACCGATCTTTTCGGCGCTCCGGACGAGCTGCGCCCGGTGGTGCAGCGGATGGCGCCGCGCGGCGTGGACGTCGTCGTCCGGGCGGTCATCGACCCGGCGGCCGGCGCGGTGCTCTCCTTCGGGCTGGCCGGGGCCGCCTCGCAGCTGCTCGGGGACACGGCGCACCGGCTGATCCCCGTCACCGACCGAGAGGCCGGCTCGCTGGTGCGCTCCATTCGCACGGCGCCCCTGCTGTTCGGCTGGCGCGGCTCCGCCCCCGTCGACACCCGGGCCCTGGAGGAGCTGCTGCTGCGCGTGTCCCGGCTGGTCGACGACCACCCCGAGGTCGTGGCGGTCACCCTGGAGCCGGTCGTCGTCGCCTCGCAGGGCCTGAGCGTCCTGGGCGCCTCCATCCGCCTCGCGCCACCACCCGTCCGCGACGACCTCGGCCCGCGGACCCTCCCCGCGTACTGAACGGGCCCGGGTCACGCCCCCGTCCTCCGCACGGACCGGGGGCGAGCGGTGCCTGGCAGTCAGCGGTCCCCCGTAGGATGGGCGTCATGGCCAAGACCAGTACGACGACCCAGGGGCTGCGGGCGGCGATCGAGCGCAGCGGCTACTACCCGGCCCTCGTGGCCGAGGCGGTGGAGGCCGCCGTGGGCGGCGAGCCCATCCGGTCGTACCTGGTCCACCAGGAGACGACGTTCGACCAGAACGAGGTGCGCCGGCACGTGACGGTGCTGGTCCTCACGGACAACCGCTTCATCGTCAGCCACACCGACGAACAGGCCGCCGACAGCACGTCCCCGACGCCGTACGCCACGACGTCCACGGAGTCGGTGAAGATCGGCCGCATCTCGTCGATCGTGGTCAGCCGCGTGGTCGCCAATCCCGAGTCGTACAAGCCGGGCACGCTGCCCCGCGAGGTGGTGCTCACCATCGGCTGGGGCGCCGTCTCCCGCATCGACCTGGAGCCGGCCGCCTGCGGCGACCCCAACTGCGAAGCGGACCACGGCTACACCGGCAACTCCACGGCGGACGACCTCAGCCTGCGCGTCAGCGAGGCCGGGGACGGACCGGAGACCGTGCGTCAGGCCCTGGCCTTCGCGCAGGCCCTCTCCGAGGCGACCGCGGACAGCGCCCGCTGATGGCACAGCCGAACACGGCCTGGGACCACCACCCCGAACCGCTCACCGTGGCCTCCGCGCCGGTCCCCGAGTACGGCAGCGGTTCCCTCGCCGACCTGCTGCCCACGCTGGCCGCCGGGATGGACGTGCCGGGCATGACCGCCGCGATCCCCGAGCTGACCCCCGCCGACCGCAACTGCGTGTTCCTGATCGACGGCCTCGGCTGGGAGCAGCTGAAGGCGCATCCCGAGGACGCCCCGTTCATGACGTCCCTGCTCGCCACCTCGCGCGGTGGCACCGGACGTCCGCTCACCGCCGGCTACCCGGCCACCACGGCGACCTCCCTGGCCTCCGTCGGCACCGGCCTGCCGCCCGGCGCGCACGGCCTGCCCGGTTACACGGTGCGCAACCCCGACACCGGCGAGCTGATGAACCAGCTGCGCTGGCAGCCCTGGACACCGCCCGGCCCCTGGCAGCCGTACCCCACGGTCTTCCAGCTGGCCCACGAGGCGGGCGTGCACGCCGCGCAGGTGTCCTCCCCGACCTTCGAGAACACCCCGCTCACCCGGGTGGCGCTCAGCGGCGGAACGTTCCTCGGACGGCTGACCGGCGAGGACCGGATGGACCTGGCCGCCGAGCAACTGGCCGCGGACGACCGCTCGCTGGTCTACACGTACTTCGCCGAGGTCGACGGCGCGGGCCACCGCTTCGGCGTGGACTCCGACGCCTGGCGCGGCCAGCTCATGTACGCCGACCGCCTGGTCCAGCGCCTCGCGGAGCAACTGCCCCCGCGCAGCGCCCTGTACGTCACCGCCGACCACGGCATGATCGACGTGCCCTTCGGCGAGCAGCACCGCATCGACTTCGACGAGGACTGGGAGCTCAGCGCCGGAGTCGCCCTGCTCGGCGGCGAGGGCCGCGCCCGGCACGTCTACGCGGTGCCGGGCGCCGCGAACGACGTGCTGACGTGCTGGCGCGAGGTGCTCGGCGAGCAGTTCTGGGTCGCCTCCCGGGACCAGGCCATCGAGGCGGGCTGGTTCGGCCCGCGCGTCGACGCGCGGGTGTACGACCGGATCGGCGACGTGGTCGCCGCCGCGCGCGACGACGTCCTGCTCATCGCCTCCGAGCGGGAGCCCAAGGAGTCGGCGATGGTCGGCAACCACGGTTCGATGACCCCCGCCGAGCAGCTGGTCCCCCTGCTCGAAGTACGCTCCTGAGACCGCACGCCGACCCCTTCCACCGAAAGGTGCTCAACCCCCCATGCCCGAGCTGGTGTTCTTCTCCGGAACGATGGACTGCGGGAAGTCGACGCTGGCTCTCCAGATCGAGCACAACCGCTCGGCGCGCGGCCTGCAGGGCATGATCTTCTCCCGCGACGACCGCGCCGGCCACGGCAAGCTGTCCTCCCGCCTCGGCCTGGTCACGGACGCCGTGGAGGTCGAGGACGGGCAGGATCTCTACGCCTACCTCGTCGACCACCTCTCGCAGGGCGGCCGCGCGGACTACGTGATCGCCGACGAGGCGCAGTTCCTCGCCCCGGAACAGATCGACCAACTCGCCCGCGTCGTCGACGACCTGGGACTCGACGTCTACGCCTTCGGCATCACCACCGACTTCCGCTCCAAGCTGTTCCCCGGCTCCCAGCGGCTGGTGGAACTGGCCGACCGGGTCGAGGTGCTCCAGGTCGAGGCCCTGTGCTGGTGCGGCGCACGCGCCACGCACAACGCCCGCACGATAGGCGGCGTCATGGTCGTCGAGGGCGCCCAGGTGGTCGTCGGCGACGTCACCCACTCCGCCGACGAGGTCGGCTACGAGGTGCTGTGCCGCCGCCACCACCGCCGCCGGATGACGGCCGCGACGGCCCGCGCGGCCGCCCTCTCCCCGGACGTGCTGCCCGTCACGTCGGCCTGACCCACCCGTACCGGGCGCGGGTCCCGCCGCCCCTCAGTCCGGCCGCTGCAGCAGCGCGAAGCGGGCGCCCTGCGGGTCCGCCACCGCCGCCACGCGCCCCTGCGGGGTGTCCCGCACCGGCCGCAGGACGGTTCCGCCCAGGTGGACGAGATGGTCCGCGGCGTCCCGGACGTCGTCCACCAGGAAGTACGTCACCCAGTGCGCGCCCCGGTCCCGGGGCAGCGACTGCCCGAGGCCGTGGACACCGGCGACGGGCCGGCCGCCGAGGTGCAGGGTCACGTAGTCGAAGTCGGCGGAGACCACCGGCTCCTCCTCGTAACCGAAGACCGTCCGGTAGAACTTGGCGACGGTCGCCGACTCGAAGGTCAGCAGCTCGTTCCAGGCGGGGGTGCCGGGCACGTCCGAGACGGCCGTGCCGAGGTGCGCGGCCGGCTGCCAGACGCCGAAGACCGCCCCGGAGGGGTCGGAGCCGATCGCCAGCCGCCCGGCGTCGGCGGCGTCCAGCGGGCCCACGCCGATCGTGCCGCCGCAGCTGCGCACCGTCTCGGCCGTCAGGTCGGCGTTGCGTGAGGCGAAGTAGGGCGTCCACGCGACGGGCAGGTGCCGCTCCGGTGGCAGCTGCCCGATGCCGGCCACCTCGCGCCCGTCGAGCAGCGCGCGCACGTACGGGCCGAGCTGCTGGGGGCCGGGCCGGAACTCCCAGCCGAACAGCGCCCCGTAGAAATCCTCGGTCGCGGTCAGGCCGTGCACCATCAGGCTCACCCAGCAGGGCGTGCCGGGCGTGTGGTGCGCGGGTGTCCCGCCGTTCGGGCCGGCGGACGCCGGTGCGTCGCTCATCGTCACTCTCTTCTCGGCCTCGTGGTGGCCGTGGTCTCCGCAGCCCTCGTGGGGCTCGTCCCGCGGGACGACCCTTGTCCGGGAGAATGCCCGATGTGTGGGGCGCTGTCCCTTGCGGCGCGCTTGTCGGCAGGTGTCGTTCAGCTGTACAGCATGTGCCTGTTCCCGCACGCCACGTGATCGACCCGGTTCGGCGGAGCAGAGTAGCCGGACGGTGACGGCTCGGCCACCCGGTGCGCGAGGATGGGGGCCATGAACGCCATCATCTCCGCATCCGGCCTCGCGAACCATCTGGCGGGCCCGACCCCGCCGGTCCTGCTCGACGTCCGCTGGCAGCTCACCGCGGCCAAGGCGTCCGGCGAACCACCGTTCGACGGCCGGGCCGCGTACGAGGCGGGGCACCTGCCCGGGGCCGTCTACGTCGACCTGGACCGGGAGTTGGCCTCGGCCCCCGGCCCGGGGGGCCGGCATCCGCTGCCCGACCTCGCGCGCTTCGGCGCGGCGATGCGCCGGGCGGGCGTGTCGGCCCGGACGCCGGTGGTCGTCTACGACGGCGGCCAGGGCTGGGCGGCGGCCCGGGCGTGGTGGCTGCTGCGCTGGACGGGTCATCCGGACGTGCGGGTCCTCGACGGCGGGTTGCCGGCCTGGGAGGGGCCGCTGGAGACGACCGTGCCGGCTCCGGTGGAGGGCGACTTCACGCCCGAGCCGGGTGCGGTGGGGCTGCTCGACGCGGACGCCGCGGCGGCGCTGGCACGGTCCGGGGTGCTGCTGGACGCGCGGGCGGGGGAGCGGTACCGGGGCGAGGTGGAGCCGATCGATCCGGTGGCCGGGCACATTCCGGGCGCGGTGTCGGCGCCCACGACGGAGAACGTGGGCGCGGACGGCCGTTTCCTGCCGGCCGGGGAACTCCGGGAACGCTTCAAGGGCCTCGGTGTGTCGGAGGGGTCGCGGGTCGGCGTGTACTGCGGTTCGGGCGTGTCGGCCGCGCACCAGGTGCTGGCCCTCGCGGTCGCGGGCATCCCGGCCGAGCTGTACGTGGGCTCCTGGTCGGAGTGGTCCTCGGACCCGGACCGTCCGGTCGCCGTGGGGGCCGACCCGCAGTGACCGTCCGCCCGTCGCGGCCCCGGTGACCTTCACGTGTGAGGGCCGCGCCCGGCACGGCGCGGCCCTCACCCGTACGCGGACCTTGAGGACGGCCGGCTCGGCTACTCCTGCTTCTTGCGCCGGGTCCCGAACACGATCTCGTCCCAGCTCGGCACCGCCGCCCTGCGGCCCGGGCGGACCCCGTCGGCCTCCGCCTGGCGGTCGGTGGCGCCGATGAGCCGGTCGCGGTGGCTGCCGACGGAGCGCGGCATGAGGACGTCGGCGTACGCGGAACCGGCCGAGGCGGCGGGAGCCGGGGGCTCCTCCTCCTCGGGTTCGGCGACGGGCTCCTCGTCGGGCTCCGGCGCGGGCCGCTCCGGGACCACGAGGTCGCCGCGGAAGCTCGGCACCGCCTCCAGCAGGCTGGTCAGCGAGTCCCGCTCGGTCGAGGCCGTGATGGCCAGGGCCTCCTCGTCGGGCTCGGAGGCCTGCGCGGGCAGGCTCGGCCGCTCGCGGTCGCCGGGACGGTCCAGCGGTCTGTCGCGCGGCAGCCGCGCGATCCGCGGCACGAACGGGAAGCTGGGCTCGGGCGCGGCCAGGTCGTCGGACTCGCCGATCAGCGAGCGGGCCTCGTCGTCCACGGCCTGGACGAGCCGCCGGGGCGGGTCGTACGTCCAGCTCGCCGAGTGCGGCTCGCCCGCGACGCGGTAGACCAGCAGGACCTCCCACGTGCCGTCGTCGCGACGCCACGAGTCCCACTGGACGGTGTCCTTGTCGGCCCCGCGCAGCAGCAGCCGCTCCTGCACGGCCTCGCCCAGCGGCGGACCGGAGTTCTCGCCGGGGCGGCGGACGGGGGTCTTGCGGGCCCGCTCGGCCATGAACGCCCGCTCGGCGAGCACGGGGCCCTCGAAGCGGCGGACCCGGTCGACGGGGATGCCGGCCATCTGCGCGACCTCTTCCGCGGTCGCACCGGCCCGTATACGCGCCTGGATGTCGCGGGGGCGGAGGTGGCTCTCCACCTCGATCTCGATCTGGCCGAGGCGGGGACGGTCGCCGCGCACGGCGGCGCGGAGCCGTTCGTCGATCGGAAGCGTGTACTCCGTGCTGTCCGCAGCCTTCAGCACCAGCCGTGTGCCGTCATTCGAGACGGCCACGACACGCAGTTCGGGCATGGGGACCTCCCGGGTGGTGCCTGCCGACGTCACGTGCGTCGCTGCTTCCGCTAGTCGAGTGTGGCCTGCCCGGGTGCAGCCTGCCACAACCTTGCCGAGTTGCCCGGCGTGTCGGGCGCGGGCCCTGGATCGCCGTTATGGCACGGTTACCTATTCGCAACGCTAAGTGACGAACTTCATCACCCTGTGCAACTAGCCCCCTCCCGGCGGTCCTTCATGGTCCCGGGCACCCTGACGGGAGACCGGACCCAGGGCTCGCAACAGTACTCCATTTGGGCCACGTGCGTGGATTGGCACGCCGCCCAACTTCTCGCAAGAGGGAGGCTTGGACGCCTCTTGCCCCCGTTCCCCGATCTTGAACGTGGGGAAGTTCACGTAATCGCCAGAACGGCGAGATGGGCGAAGTCCGCCCTTCCAGCACCTGTTCAAGCGCACCGGCGAGCGGGGGCGCGGCGCGGCGGTCCTGTCCCCTGGGCCGGCGGGCGTGGCGGCGCAACCGTCCCCGCCGCCCGGCGAGTTCACCCGGGGCACCGTCCACCGCGCCGGGGCCGGGGGGCTGGAAGCGGCCGGTGCTCGCGGCGGCCGTCCTCTTCGGCGTCGCGATGGCCGGAATCACCGCCTACGAGCCGGCGTCCGGCCACACCCTCGGCGGCGGGGGCAGCACCACCGTCGGTGACGCCTTCTCCGGCGGCGGCTCCTCGCCCACCCCCGGAAGAGCGGAGGAACCGGGCACCTCCGGCGACCCGGCGACGCCCGAGGGTTCCGACGGGGGTTCGGAAGGTGACGGCGGTGCACCGGCGTTCCTTCCACCGGCCCCGCGCCGGGCGGGGGCGTCTCTCCCGCCCCCGGCGACCCGGACGGCACGGCTTCCGCACCGGCCCCGACCCCGAGCGCCACCGGGAGCGAGGACGCGGGGCGCACCATCCCCAGCGCGTCGCCTACGCCCCCAGAACCCTCCGCAAGTAGTCGTTGCGGAACAGGCGGTCAGGGTCCAGACGGTCCCGCAGCGCCGTGAACTCGCCGAAGCGCGGGTACACCCGGGAGAAGTACTCCGCGTCCCGGGTGTGGATCTTGCCCCAGTGCGGACGGCCCTCATGGGCGGTGAAGACGCGCTCGGCCGCGGTGAAGTACCGGTGGTAGGGCGTGCCCCGGAACATGTGCACGGCGATGTAGGCACTGTCGCGCCCGGAGGCGGTGGAGAGCGTGATGTCGTCGGCCGGGGCGGTGCGCACCTCGACCGGGAAGCTGACCCTGAGCCCCGAGCGGTCCACCATGGTCTTCAGCTCGCGCAGCACCTCCACCACGGCCGCGCGCGGAACGGCGTACTCCATCTCCACGAAGCGCACCCTGCGCGGAGACGTGAAGACCTTGTAAGGGATGTCGGTGTACGTCCGCGCGGAGAGGGCCTTGCTGGAGATCTGGGCGATCGCGGGGATCGTCGCGGGCACCGCCCGGCCCACCCAGTTGGCCACCTGGAAGACCCCGTTGGAGAGGAACTCGTCCTCGATCCAGCCCTTGAGCTGCGGTACGGGCTGCTCGGGACCCGCGCTGCGGTTGTTGCGCTTAATGTTGGTGCTGCCGGTGTGCGGGAACCAGTAGAACTCGAAGTGCTCGTTCTCGGCCCAGAGTTCCTCGAAGTCCGCGAGGACCCGGTCGAACGGCATCGGTTCCTCGCGGGCCGTGAGCAGGAAGAGCGGCTCGACGGCGAACGTGATCGCGGTGACGACGCCCAGGGCGCCCAGGCCGATGCGGGCGGCCGCGAAGACCTCCGGGTTCTCCTTCTCGGAGCAGGTGAGGACCGAGCCGTCCGCCGTGACCAGCTCAAGGCCCTTGATCTGAGCGGCGATCGAACCGGAGTCGCGGCCCGTGCCGTGCGTGCCCGTGCCGGTGGCGCCGGAGACGGTCTGCTCCATGATGTCGCCCATGTTCGTCAGCGACAGGCCCTCGCGGGCCAGGGCCACATTGAGTCTCTTGAGCGGGGTGCCGGCCTCCACCGTGACCGTCATGTTCTCCCGGTCGATCCTGCGGATGCCGGTCAACAGTTGAGGGCGGATCAACACACCGTCCGTCGCCGCTATGGACGTGAAGGAGTGCCCCGAGCCGACGGCCTTCACCGTCAGGCCGTCCTCGGCGGCCCGCCGCACGACGGCGGCCAGCTCGTCGACGGAGGCCGGGGTGACCTCCCGCGCGGGGCGCACGGAGACGTTGCCGCCCCAGTTACGCCACGTGCCGTTCTTTCCGTTCGCTGTGCTGCCCAACGGAGCCTCCCCGACCCGGAGCCGGCCGCTTGAGCCGGCGATAACCGAGGAAACCCACCGCGACCGCGACGGCCCCGGACACCGCCGGTACCCCGTACCCGGCGCGCGCCCCGGCGGCGTCGATCACCCAGCCGGCCGCGGAGGAGCCGAGTGCGACCCCCACCGCAAGCCCGGTGCTCACCCAGGTCATGCCCTCGGTGAGCTGCGCGCGTGGTACGTGCTCTTCGATGAGGGACATCGTCGTGATCATCGTCGGCGCGATGGACAGACCCGCAACGAACAGCGCCACGGCCAGGAACGGCAAGTTTCCGACCAGTAGGAGTGGGATCATACTCACGGCCATGGCGCACACGCCCAGCAACCACCGACGTTCCGGTGCCCCGGCGAAGTGCATCAGCCCGTAGACCATGCCCGCGACACAGGAACCCGCCGCGTACACCGCGAGGACGACGCTCGCCGCCGCCTTGTGCCCCTGCTCGTCCGCGAAGGCCACGGTCACCACGTCGACGGCGCCGAAGATCGCCCCGGTGGCGACGAACGTGGCCACCAGGACCTGCAGCCCCGGTGCGCGCAACGCGCTGCCCCCGCCCTTGCGCTCGCGCGGATGCGGCTCCGGCTCGGTGGCGCGCTGCGCGGTCAGCCAGAAGACGCCCACCGCGAGGAAACACGCGGCGAGCAGCGGACCGGCCTCGGGGAACCAGGCCGTGGACAGGCCGATGGAGATGATCGGCCCGAAGATGAAGCACACCTCGTCCACCACGGACTCGAAGGAGTACGCGGTGTGCAGCTGCGGCGTGCCCCGGTACAGGGTCGCCCAGCGGGCCCGGATCATCGCGCCGACGCTCGGCACGCAGCCGATGCCGACGCAGGCCACGTACAGCACCCAGTCCGGCCACCGGTAGTGCGCGGCGAGGAGCAGCAGGGCCGCCGCCGCGAGGGAGACCAGCGTCGCCGGACGCAGCACCCGCCGCTGCCCGTACTGGTCCACCAGCCGGGAGACCTGCGGCCCCGCCACCGCCGCGGCGAGCGCGATCGTCGCCGACAGGGCACCGGCCAGGCCGTACCGCCCGGTGAGCTGGGAGACCATCGTGACCACGCCGATGCCCATCATCGACAGCGGCATCCGGCCGAGGAAGCCCGCGGCGGAGAAGCCCTTGGTGCCGGGGGCGGCGAACAGAGCGCGGTAAGGGCTGGGCAACGGGGTCTCCGAACGGCTCAGTAAGCTGCGAACGCAGTCGACACAGCTTACGACTCCGGACGTCCGTAGTGCACCCGTTCGACCGCTCCCGCAACGGCTCCCGAACCCGGCGCCGCGCGGGTGCCACCCGCCGTTTCCCGGCTGTCAGCGCAGGGTGGCAGGATCGGAGTCATGCCAGACGCGCGCGATGCCACCCCCTACGACGCCCTCCTCCTGCTCTCCTTCGGCGGCCCGGAAGGCCCGGACGACGTGGTCCCGTTCCTGGAGAACGTGACGCGCGGACGCGGCATCCCCAAGGAGCGCCTCAAGGAGGTCGGGCAGCACTACTTCCTGTTCGGCGGGGTCAGCCCCATCAACGACCAGAACCGCGCCCTGCTGGACGCCCTGCGCAAGGACTTCGCCGAGCACGGCCTGGACCTGCCCGTCTACTGGGGCAACCGCAACTGGGCGCCGTACCTCACGGACACCCTGCGCGAGATGGTCCGCGACGGACGCCGCCGCGTCCTCGTCCTGGCCACCAGCGCCTACGCCTCGTACTCGGGCTGCCGCCAGTACCGCGAGAACCTCGCCGACGCGCTCGCCGCCCTGGAGGGCGAGGGCCTGGAGCTGCCGAGGATCGACAAGCTGCGGCACTACTTCAACCACCCGGGCTTCGTGGAGCCCATGGTCGACGGCGTGATCCGCTCCCTGGAGGAGCTGCCCGAGGACGTCCGCGACGGGGCGCACCTGGCCTTCTCGACGCACTCCATCCCGACGTCCGCCGCCGACACCTCCGGGCCCGTGGAGGACCACGGCGACGGCGGCGCGTACGTGCGGCAGCACCTGGACGTGGCCGAGCTGATCGCCGGGGCGGTCCGCGAGCGCACCGGCGTCGACCACCCCTGGCAGCTCGTCTACCAGTCGCGCTCCGGCGCGCCGCACATCCCGTGGCTGGAGCCCGACATCTGCGACCACCTCGAGGAGCGCCACGCGGCCGGCGTCCCGGCCGTGGTGATCGCCCCCATCGGCTTCGTCTCCGACCACATGGAGGTCCTGTACGACCTCGACACGGAGGCCAGGGCCAAGGCGGAGGAGCTGGGGCTGCCGATGCGGCGCTCGGCCACCGTCGGGGACGACCCCAGGTTCGCCGCCGCGGTCCGCGAGCTCGTCCTGGAGCGCGCCGCCGCCGAGCGCGGGCAGGAGGTCAGGCCGTGCGCCCTGGGTTCCCTGGGCCCGAGCCACGACCTCTGCCCGGTCGGCTGCTGCCCGGCCCGCGCCCCCCGGCCCGCCGCCGCGGGCGCCGACAGCCCCTACGCGTGAGGAGCCCCGTGACCGACCCCCTGCACTCGGACCTGCTCGACCTCGCCCAGGAGGCCGCCCGCCGGGCCGGCGCGCTGCTGCGGGACGGCCGCCCGGCCGACCTGGCGGTGGCCGCGACCAAGTCCAGCCCCATCGACGTCGTCACGGAGATGGACATCGCCGCGGAGAAGCTGATCACCGGCCTGATCGCAGAGCGCCGCCCGGACGACGGGATCCTCGGTGAGGAGGGCGCCTCCACCGAGGGCACGAGCGGTGTCCGCTGGGTGATCGACCCGCTCGACGGCACGGTCAACTACCTCTACGGGCTGCCCACCTGGTCCGTCTCGGTCGCCGCCGAGCAGGACGGCGAGACCGTCGTCGGAGTCGTCGCGGCACCGATGCGCGGCGAGACCTTCCACGCGGTGCGCGGCCGCGGCGCCTGGGCCACCGGAGCCTGGGACGGCGAGCGCCGGCTGGCCTGCCGCCCCGCGCCGCCCCTGGACCAGGCCCTGGTCTCCACGGGCTTCAACTACGTCGCCGAGGTCCGCGCCCACCAGGCGGACGTCGCGCGGCGGCTGATCCCGCTGCTGCGCGACATCCGCCGCGGCGGCTCGGCCGCGGTCGACCTGTGCGACCTGGCCGCGGGACGCCTCGACGGGTACTACGAGCGCGGCCTGCACGCCTGGGACCTCGCGGCGGGCGACCTGATCGCCCGGGAGGCGGGCGCGCTGACCGGTGGACGCCCCGGAGAGCGCCCCTCGGGCGAGCTGACGGTCGCCGGGACACCGGGCGTCTTCGAGCCGCTCCAGCGCCTGCTGGAGGACTTCGGCGCCTGGCACGACTGAGGGCGGGCCACCCCCGGGCGGTGGAGGGCCGGGATGGCACCGCCCTCCGGCGAACGACGGACGGCGGCCCGCCGGACACCGCGTGAACACCGGCGCGGACGACGCGACGGGCCCCGGCGCTGGATTCGCCGGGGCCCGTCGCTCAGGCCTTGATTCAGACGCTCGTCGCGCCGACCTCCACACCGTGCTCGGCGGCGAGACGGCGCAGGTCGTCGAGCTCACCCTGCTCCACGTCGACGAGGAACTCGTCGCCCTCGTCGCGAGCCCGGGACAGATCGGACTCGGTCGCCCTTATGCGCTGCAGAAGTCCTGCGGTGAATGCGTCCATGCTGCGCCCCCTCGTCCTGGGTCGTGGGTCGATGGCACGGGGGTGTGCCGTTCGGAAGGGACGATCACGTCTCCTGCGGATGCCCAGCGCCGCTCGGCCGGGCGGCGGCGGTGCCGGACACCCACGCCCGCCCTGCGGAAAAGCGGATGGTGCAGCACCGCATGGTGGTCCACACCTGCAGAGGGTGATCGTGGGATGTAAAGCCGTCCTCCCCAAGCTCCCTTCCGTGGAAACCTAACCGCCGGAGAAAATCTCCTATTCCCTCCGGGCCCCGCGTCCCCGCAGCCGCCTTACCCCCGACTTATGACCGAAAAGGGCAGGATGGAGGGCAACACACCGACACCGTCGAAGACCCCTGCCCGCGTGCGCCCGAAGAGCGCCGCGCGGGTGGACACCAGGAAGGACAAGGGACGTGCGCGTACTCGTCGTCGAGGACGAGCAACTGCTCGCCGATGCGGTGGCCACCGGACTGCGCCGGGAGGCCATGGCGGTCGACGTCGTCTACGACGGTGCGGCCGCCCTGGAACGCATCGGCGTCAACGACTACGACGTGGTCGTCCTCGACCGCGACCTCCCGCTCGTGCACGGCGACGACGTCTGCCGCAAGATCGTCGAACTCGGCATGCCCACGCGCGTGCTGATGCTCACGGCCTCCGGCGACGTCAGCGACCGTGTGGAGGGCCTGGAGATCGGCGCCGACGACTACCTGCCCAAGCCGTTCGCCTTCAGCGAGCTCATCGCCCGGGTGCGCGCCCTGGGCCGGCGCACCAGCGTGCCCCTGCCGCCCGTGCTGGAGCGCGCCGGCATCAAGCTCGACCCCAACCGCCGCGAGGTGTTCCGCGACGGCAAGGAGGTCCAGCTCGCGCCGAAGGAGTTCGCCGTCCTGGAGGTGCTGATGCGCAGCGAGGGCGCCGTCGTCTCGGCGGAGCAGCTGCTGGAGAAGGCTTGGGACGAGAACACCGACCCGTTCACCAACGTCGTCCGCGTCACGGTCATGACCCTGCGCCGCAAGCTCGGCGAGCCGCCCGTCATCGTCACCGTCCCCGGCTCGGGCTACCGGATCTGATCCCCGTGACAGCGACCCCCGCGCCTCCGCAGGCGCCCCCGAAGCCCACCTGGGACCCCAGAAGGCCCGTTCCGCCCTTCCCCTGGCTGCGCCCGACCATCCGCATACGGCTCACGCTGCTGTACGGCGGCATGTTCCTGATCGCCGGCATCCTGCTGCTGTCGATCATCTACCTGCTCGCGGCGCAGGCGCTGAACGTGGGCAGCGACCTGCCGTTCAAGATCGTCGAGGGCAAGGTCACCAGCGACATCTGCAACCTGCCCGACCAGGCCTCGCCCAGCGAGTTCAACAACGCCATGAACCACTGCGTCAACGAGCAGCGCCAGAACGCCTTGGACAACCTGCTCAGCCGCTCGCTGCTGGCGCTGCTGGGCCTGGCGGTCATCGCCTTCGCCTTCGGCTACGCCATGGCCGGGCGGGTCCTGTCGCCGCTGGGCCGGATCACCCGCACCGCCCGCGCGGTGGCGGGCTCGGACCTCTCCCGCCGGATCGAGCTGGACGGCCCGGACGACGAGCTGAAGGAGCTGGCGGACACCTTCGACGACATGCTGGAGCGGCTCCAGCGCGCCTTCACCGCCCAGCAGCGCTTCGTGGGCAACGCCTCGCACGAGCTGAGAACGCCCCTGGCGATCAACCGCACCCTCCTGGAGGTGCACCTGTCCGACCCGGGCGCCCCCGTGGAGCTCCAGCAGCTCGGCAAGACCCTGCTGGCCACCAACGAGCGCAGCGAGCAGCTGGTGGAGGGCCTGCTGCTGCTCGCCCGCAGTGACAACCAGGTCGTCGAGCGGGGCCCGGTGGACCTGGCCGAGGTCGCCGGACAGGCCATCGACCAGGTGCACGGCGAGGCCGAGAGCAAGGGCGTGACCATCCGCGGCGAGCAGAAGCCCGCGGTCGTCCAGGGCAACGGCGTGCTGCTGGAGCGGATCGCGCTCAACCTGCTGCAGAACGCCGTGCGCTACAACGTGCCCGAGGGAGGCTGGGTCGAGGTCACCACCGACGTCCAGCACGGCCAGGCGGTCCTGGTCGTGTCCAACACGGGCCCGGTGGTGCCGGCGTACGAGATCGACAACCTCTTCGAGCCGTTCCGGCGGCTGCGCACCGAGCGCACGGGCAGCGACAAGGGCGTCGGGCTGGGCCTGTCCATCGTCCGGTCCGTGGCCCGGGCGCACGGCGGGCACATCTACGCCCAGCCCCGCGAAGGAGGGGGGCTCGTGATGCGGGTCACGCTGCCCGTCTGAGATCATGGCGCCGATCAACTCGGCGACAGACGGGGATGTTCGCTTTGCGCGGAATTTCGCGAGGTTCGCCGCACCGGGTCCGTGTGTGATCGATCACAGGAGCGCCTTTCCGGACATCTACTCTCCGTGATCATGCACCCTGTCGGAAAGCCGGGAAAATCCCGGTTTTCGAGGGTCTTGATCACGGGAAGTACACGGTGAGACGCCTTTGAAGTGCGGCATTAGGACCGTGTACGGTCCCCATCGCCATCCAAGCCGATCACTCGTGAGGAGTCCGGTTGGGTGTCGATTGAGTAACAGACCTTGATGTGAGGCAAAATCTCCGCCTCAAGGTCGGGCACAAGTCCGGCCTCTCACGCGTTACGTGCGCTGGAGACACCGCAGACACCCAGAGGGGGAGAGCGACATGGCAACCGATTACGACACTCCACGCAAGACCGACGACGACGTCGACTCGGACAGTCTCGAAGAGCTGAAGGCCCGGAGGAACGACAAGTCGGCCTCCGCCGTGGACGTCGACGAGTTCGAGGCCGCCGAAGGTCTCGAGCTGCCCGGGGCGGACCTCTCGAACGAGGAGCTGGCCGTCCGGGTGCTGCCGAAGCAGCAGGACGAGTTCACGTGCATGAGCTGCTTCCTGGTGCACCACCGCAGCCAGCTGGCCCGGGAGAAGAACGGCCAGCCGATCTGCCGCGACTGCGACTGAGGGCGGGTCGGCCGTGACTGGCTCGACCCCTCCCTGGAAGCGCCGCTTCTCCCGGCGGAGGGCGGACGAAGGGCCGATCGACGACGGCCCGCAGTACGGCGCGCGTGACGACGAGCGAGGCTCCACCGGTACGGGGGCGGCCTCGCTCGAACCGGCGGCGGACCGGGGTGACCTCCCGGCGTCCGTGGACGTCCCCGCACCCGTCGCCCCGCGGCGGGCGGGGGCGATCCGGGAGCGGGCCAGACGGGGCGCCCGCAAGGGCGGCGAGAGGGCCCGGGCGGGGCTCGCGTATCTCGCCGACCGCATCATCGAACTGGCCCCGCGGGTCCCCGTACGGGACCTGGCGACGCTGCGCAGGCAGTTCCCGGGCCTGGGGCCCGAGGAGCTCGCGGACCGGCTCGTCGCGGGAGCGGCGAAGGCGACGGCGACGGTCGGAGCCGGCGTCGGCGCGGCGGCCATGCTGCCCGTGCCGCCGGCCATGCCGACGGAACTGGCCGCCGAGGTCACCGGCGTCGCCGCGATCGAGCTGAAGCTGATCGCCGAACTGCACGAGGTCTACGGCGTACGACCGCCCGGCAACCTCAAGCAGCGCAGCACCGCGTACCTCGACTCGTGGTCGGGGGAGCGCGGCATCGACGCGACCAAGCCCTCGACCTTCAGCACCGCGCTGAACAGCCGTATGAAGCGCGAGCTGCGTCAGCGGATCATGAAGCGGATGGTCCGCAACATGCCCAACCTGATGCCGTTCCTGGTGGGTGCCGTCGTGGGCGCGGCCATGAACCGCAGCGAGACGAGAAAGCTCGCCGGGCGGATCCGCGCCGACCTGCGCAAGATCCAGGTGCCCTGGGACGCCCTGGACGCCCTGCCCGCCCTGGAACAGCCGGCGGACGCCCTGGAGATGACCGGGATCACCGACGATCCGCTGGGCCGCCACGACCGCGCGGACGAGGGCAGGGGAGACGGCAAGCGCGACGGCGGGCGCTGAGACCCGCCGTCCGTCCTTCGGGGGAGGCCCGCCTCCCGGGTGAGGCCCCGAGCGGCTGTGCTACTGCGGCTTCGCGGCGCGCAGCGCCTGCGCCAGCCGCTCCGGCTCGCGCGTCGACAGGTACAGGTAGGGCGTCGGGTCCTGCGGGTCCGTGACCTCCACGCGCAGGGCCGTGGGGATGTAGGCGCGCAGCAGCATGAAGGCGCGCGGGTCGGCCTTGTGGGTGCGCCAGGCGCGGGCCTCCTGCGCGTCCAGCACCTCCGCCTCGCCCAGCGCCGCCACCGGGATCCGCGCCTCCCCGGCGATCAGCGCGTCCCCCACGACGCGGATGCGGACCGAGCCGTACGAACTCGCGGCGACGGCCGCGACCGCGGTGCCCCCGGCCAGTCCGCCGAGCATCGGCAGCGTGCCGAACGGGAGCAGGACCAGGGCCATGGAGACGCCCACGAGGAACGAGATCAGCCACCAGGTCCGCGGGGCGGTGAGGCGTTCTTCGTAGGGGGCGGCGGAGAGCTGCATGGGGCCAAGCTTGGCACGGTGTCCGCGGCGGGCCGACGCGCGGGTAAGGTCTGCGCCTGTGAGTGGTACTTCCGCAGCTCTTCAGCCCCCGGCGGACGCCGTGCGACCGGTGCGGCATCCGGACGCCCCGGCGCCCGGCGAGCTCCTCGGCGCGCACTACGGCCAGTGTTTCGGCTGCGGCGGGGACCAGCCGCACGGGCTGCACCTCGAGGCCCGGGCCGGCGAGGGCGTCTGCCTCACCGCCGAGTTCACCGTGCGGCCCGCCCACCAGGGCGCACCCGGCCTCGCGCACGGCGGTGTGCTCGCCAGCGCTCTCGACGAGACCCTCGGCGCGCTGAACTGGCTGCTGCGCACGATCGCCGTGACCGGGCGGCTGGAGACCGACTTCGTGCGGCCCGTGCCCGTCGGCACCACGCTGCACCTGGAGGCGGAGGTGACGGCCGTGGCCGGGCGGAAGATCTACTCGACCGCGACCGGCCGGGTCGGCGGCCCCGAAGGGCCCGTCGCCGTGCGCGCCGACGCGCTCTTCATCGAGGTGGCCGTCGAGCACTTCGTCGCCCACGGCCGCCAGGAGGAGATCCGGGCGGCCATGGACGACCCGGACCAGGTCCGGCGGGCCCGTGCCTTCGAGGTGAACCCGTGAGCCGCCGGCCCGTGGACGTGCTGATCCGGCGCGTCGACCCGGACGTACCGCTCCCGTCGTACGCGCACCCCGGTGACGCGGGGGCCGATCTGCGCACCACCGAGGCGTGTGAACTGGCGCCCGGGGAGCGGGCCGTGCTGCCCACGGGGGTGTCTGTGGCGCTGCCGGAGGGGTACGCGGCCTTCGTGCACCCGCGATCCGGCCTGGCCGCGCGCTGCGGCGTCGCCCTGGTGAATGCCCCGGGGACGGTTGATGCCGGGTACCGTGGGGAGATCAAGGTGATCGTGGTGAATCTCGACCCGCGCGAGGCCGTGCGGTTCGAGCGCTTCGACCGGATCGCCCAACTGGTCGTCCAGCAGGTCGAGAGGGTCCGCTTCCAGGAGGTGGCGGAGCTTCCCGATTCCGTGCGGGCCGAGGGGGGCTTCGGGTCCACCGGAGGGCACGCCGCGGTGGACGGGACGAGCGGCACAAGCGGTCAGGCCGCCCTGGGCGGTCGGACGGGTGGGAATCGATACGCTTCGGTCGTATCCGACCGGGAAGGACAGTGACGTGTTCGGACGTCGCAAGAAGAGGGATGCCGCCGAGGACGCGGCCGGCGAGGCCGAGCAGGTCGTCGACGGTGTCGACACCGAGGCGGACGAAGAGGGCGGGCGCCTGCGGCTCGAACCGGCGCCGCGCCCCGACGGTCCCTGGGACAGCTCCGAGGTACGCGACCCCGCCGAGGGCCGGGTCGACCTGGGTGGCCTGTTCGTGCCGGGTGTCGACGGCATGGAGCTCAGGGTCGAGGTCGCCGGTGACGCGATCGTCGCGGCGACGGTCGTGCTGCGCGACAGCGCCATCCAGCTGCAGGCCTTCGCCGCGCCCAAGCGCGAGGGCATCTGGGGCGAGGTGCGCGAGGAGATCGGCACCGGCATCACCCAGCAGGGCGGCATCGTCGACGAGGTCGAGGGACCGCTGGGCTGGGAGCTGCGTGCCCAGGTCCCCGTCCAGCTGCCGGACGGCACGGGCGGTTTCCAGGTGGTGCGGTTCGTCGGCGTGGACGGTCCCCGCTGGTTCCTGCGCGGGGTCATCTCCGGCCAGGGCGCGGTGCAGCCGCAGGCCGCCGGGCTGCTGGAGCAGATCTTCCGGGACACGGTCGTGGTCCGCGGCGACGGCCCGATGGCGCCCCGCGACCCGATCGTCCTGAAGCTGCCGAACGACGCCCAGATGGTCCCCGAGGGCGTGCAGCAGGAGGAGGGCTCCCGTTTCGCGGGCGGAATGGGCCAGCTCCAGCGCGGACCGGAGATCACCGAGGTCCGCTGATCCGCAGAGGCACACCAGGGCCGCACCCCACCGGGGGCGCGGCCCTTTCTCATGTGCGGAACCTTGACGCCGTATTGGTCTGTACCTACCGTCTCCGGTCAACGCGCCCGTTCATAAAGGCGCTTCACGTTCACATACGAGAACGGAAGGCCCCCCACGCATGCGCAGAACCGCTCTGTTCGCGGCCGCGGCCGCCCTCGTCGCCGGAGTCCTCGCCCGTCCCGCTGGCGCCGCCCCGGCCGCCCCCGCGGCCTTCGTCCACCCCGGCGTCACCGTCTCCCAAGGCCAGCTGGACCTCGCCCGGTCCCGGGTCACCGCCGGCGCCCAGCCCTGGAAGGGCGCCTTCGACCAGATGACGGCGAGCAGGTACGCCGACCTGAACCGCACGCCCAAGCCCCGAGCGGTCGTCGAGTGCGGCTCGTACTCCAACCCCAACCACGGCTGCACCGACGAACGCGAGGACGCGATCGCCGCGTACACCCACGCCCTGGCCTGGTACATCACGCGCGACGAACGGCACGCGCGCAAGGCCATCGAGCTGATGGACGCCTGGTCCGCCGTGCTCCGCGACCACACCAACAGCAACGCGCCCCTGCAGACCGGCTGGGCCGGCTCCACCTGGCCCCGGGCCGCCGAGATCGTCAAGTACACCTACACCGGAACCTGGGCCCACTCCGGGCGTTTCGCCACCATGCTCCGCACCGTCTACCTGCCCGAGATCATCAACGGCTCCAACTCCAACGGCAACTGGGAACTGTCGATGATGGAGGCCGCCGTCGGCATCTCCGTCTTCCTGGACGACAAGGCCTCCTACGACAAGGCCATGGCGAAGTTCCGCACCCGGACGGCCGCCTACGTCTACCTGGAGTCCGACGGCGCGCTGCCGAAGACCGTCCCCAGCCAGAACCTCGACACCCGCGACAAGATCGTCAGGTACTGGCAGGGGCAGTCGACCTTCGTCAACGGGCTCAGCCAGGAGACCTGCCGCGACTTCACGCACACCGGTTACGGCCTCTCGGCCATCTCGCACGTCGCCGAGACCAGCCGGATCCAGGGCCAGGACCTCTACGGTACGGACGTCGGGGAGCGGCTGCGGCACGGCCTCGGCTTCCACGCCAGGTACGAACTCGGCGGCGCCGTCCCGAGCTGGCTGTGCGGGGGCTCCCTCAAGCCCGGACTCGGCCCGGTCACCGAGGTCGGCCACAACGCCCTCGCCAACCGCCTCGGGCACGCCATGACCAACACCGCGACGCTGACCCTGCGCGGCCGCCCCGCCGGCAGCAACAACCTCTTCGTCGCCTGGGAGACCCTCACCCACGGCGACAACCCCGCCTGAAGCCCCCGCCCGGCCGGGCGCGTCAGGGTTCCGTCAAAGACGGTTCCGCGGACCCGCCCGGCACCGGCACGCCGCCCCGGCGCGCCGTAGGGTCGACGCTGCGCAGGCAGCGGACCGGAAGACAACCGGAAGACAATGGGGCCATGGCACGCGGCAAGCTACGGATCTACCTCGGTGCGGCACCGGGCGTCGGCAAGACGTACGCGATGCTGTCCGAGGCGCACCGCCGCGTCGAGCGGGGCACGGACTGCGTGGTCGCCTTCGTCGAGCACCACGACCGCCCGCGCACCGAGGTGATGCTGCGCGGTCTGGAACAGGTGCCGCGCCGGGGGCTCGAGTACCGCGGCGGCGTCTTCCCGGAGATGGACCTCGACGCCGTGCTGGCCCGCCGCCCCCGGGTCGCCCTGGTGGACGAACTCGCCCACACCAACGTCCCCGGCTCCCGCAACGCCAAGCGCTGGCAGGACGTGGAGGAACTGCTCGCGGCCGGCATCGACGTCGTCTCGACCGTCAACATCCAGCACCTGGAATCCCTCGGCGACGTCGTCGAGTCCATCACCGGCGTACGGCAGCGGGAGACCGTGCCGGACGAGGTCGTGCGGCGGGCCGACCAGGTCGAGCTGGTCGACATGTCGCCCGAGGCGCTGCGGCGGCGGATGGCGCACGGCAACATCTACCAGCCCGACAAGGTCGACGCGGCCCTGTCGAACTACTTCCGCCCCGGCAACCTCACCGCCCTGCGGGAGCTGGCCCTGCTGTGGGTGGCCGACCGGGTCGACGCCCACCTCACCCGGTACCGCAGCGAGCACCGGGTGTCGCGGATCTGGGGCTCGCGCGAGCGGATCGTGGTCGGCCTGACCGGCGGTCCCGAGGGCCGCACGCTCATCCGCCGCGCCGCCCGGCTGGCCGAGAAGGGTGCCGGCGGCGAGGTGCTCGCCGTCTACATAGGGCGCAGTGACGGGCTCACCTCCGCCTCGCCCAAGGAACTGGCTTTGCAGCGGACCCTGGCCGAGGACCTCGGCGGCACCTTCCACCACGTGGTCGGCGACGACATACCGGCCGCGCTGCTCTCCTTCGCCCGCGGCGTGAACGCCACCCAGATCGTCCTGGGCTCCTCCCGCCGCAAGAGCTGGCAGTACGTCTTCGGACCCGGCGTCGGCGCCACCGTCGCGCGGGAGTCCGGACCCGACCTCGACGTGCACATCGTCACCCACGAGGAGGTCGCCAAGGGCCGCGGTCTGCCGGTGGCCCGGGGCGCGCGCCTCGGGCGGTCCCGGCGGGTGTGGGGCTGGATCACCGGGGTGGCCGGGCCGCCGGTCCTCACGGCGCTGCTGAGCACCGTCGACCTCGGCCTGGCCAACGACATGCTGCTGTTCCTGGCGCTGACGGTGGCGGCTGCCCTGCTCGGCGGGCTGCTGCCGGCCCTGGCCTCGGCGGCCGTCGGGTCGCTGCTGCTGAACTACTTCTACACACCGCCCCTGCACCGGTGGACCATCGCCGACCCGAAGAACATCGTCGCCATCGTGGTCTTCGTGGCCGTGGGCGCGGCGGTGGCGTCCGTGGTCGACCTCGCCGCCCGCCGCACCCACCAGGCGGCCCGGCTGCGGGCCGAGTCGGAGATCCTTTCGTTCCTCGCGGGGAACGTGCTGCGCGGCGAGACCGGCCTGGAGGAACTGCTGGAACGGGTCCGGGAGACCTTCGGCATGGAGTCCGCGGCCCTGCTGGAACGGGCGAGCGACGTCGAGCCGTGGACCTGCGCGGGCCGCGTCGGCCAGGGGCGACCCGTCGAGCGGCCCGAGCAGGCGGACGTGGACATGCCGGTCGGGGACCACATGGCCCTCGCCCTGGCCGGCCGCGTCCTGCCCGCCGAGGACCGCCGGGTGCTGGCCGCCTTCGCGGCCCAGGCCGCCGTCGTCCTGGACCGGCGCCGGCTCCGCGAGGAGGCCGACCGGGCCCGGGGGCTCGCCGAGGGCAACCGCATCCGTACGGCGCTGCTGGCCGCCGTCAGCCACGACCTGCGCACGCCGCTGGCCGGGATCAAGGCGGCGGTGTCCTCGCTGCGGTCCGAGGACGTCGAGTGGTCCGAGGAGGACCGGGCCGAGCTGCTGGAGGGCATCGAGGAGGGCGCCGACCGGCTCGACCACCTCGTCGGGAACCTGCTCGACATGTCCCGCCTGCAGACCGGCACCGTCACCCCGCTCATCCGCGAGATCGACCTCGACGAGGTGGCGCCGATGGCGCTGGGCGGCGTGCCCGAGGGCAGCGTCGACCTGGACGTGCCGGAGAGCCTGCCCATGGTCGGGGTGGACCCCGGGCTGCTGGAGCGGGCGATGGCCAACCTCGTCGAGAACGCCGTCAAGTACGGTCCGCCCGGGGTGCCCGTGCTGGTCTCCGCCAGCGCGCTCGCCGACCGGGTGGAGGTGCGGGTGGTGGACCGGGGGCCGGGCGTCCCGGACCCGGCCAAGGAACGTATCTTCGAACCCTTCCAGCGCTACGGCGACGCCCCGCGCGGAGCCGGTGTGGGCCTGGGGCTCGCGGTGGCCCGCGGCTTCGCCGAGGCGATGGGCGGCACCCTGAACGCCGAGGACACCCCCGGCGGGGGACTGACCATGGTCCTCACCCTCCGCGCGGCGGGAACACGCCCGCAGCCCCTGCTCCCGCCGGCAGAACCGCCGGCAGAACCGGAAAGGCAGGCCTCATGACCCGCGTCCTGGTGGTCGACGACGAGCCGCAGATCGTGCGCGCCCTCGTGATCAACCTCAAGGCACGCACCTACGAGGTCGACGCGGCCCACGACGGTGCCACGGCCCTCCAGCTCGCCGCCGCCCGCCACCCCGACGTGGTCGTCCTCGACCTCGGGCTGCCCGACATGGACGGCGTCGAGGTGATCCGGGGCCTGCGGGGCTGGACGCGGGTGCCGATCCTGGTGCTGTCCGCGCGGCACTCCTCCGACGAGAAGGTGGAGGCGCTGGACGCGGGCGCCGACGACTACGTCACCAAGCCGTTCGGCATGGACGAGCTGCTGGCGCGGCTGCGGGCCGCCGTGCGCCGGGCCGAGCCGGCCGGCGGCGGAGAGGGCGACGTGATCGTGGAGACCGGGGAGTTCACCGTCGACCTGGCCGCGAAGAAGGTCCAGCGCGCCGGCAAGGACGTCCGGCTGACGCCCACCGAGTGGCACCTGCTGGAGGTCCTGGTGCGCAACAGCGGCCGCCTGGTCGGCCAGAAGCAGCTGCTGCAGGAGGTGTGGGGGCCGTCGTACGGGACGGAGACCAACTATCTGCGGGTGTACATGGCGCAGCTGCGGCGCAAGCTGGAGGCGGACCCCTCCCACCCGAAGCACTTCATCACGGAGCCGGGGATGGGGTACCGCTTCGAGAAGTGACCGGCGCCCGCCCGGCCGGGGGCCCTGCCACAGGGCTACGGGGATGTCGGCACGCCCCGGTACGCTTCAGATATGAGTGCTGTTCCTCGTTCCGAAAAGCCGGTGGGCCGGTTCCGGCGCATGCTCGACCGGCTCTCCTCGTCGCAGGAGGACCTGGAGTCCGAGGAACTGCGGGAGGACGCCGAGACGGCCGGCTGCACCCGGATCGGAGACTGCCAGGACCGCCAGATAGTCACGGTTACTGGTACCTTGCGCACGGTCACCCTGCGGCCGCGCGCCGGAGTGCCGACCCTGGAGGCGGAGCTGTTCGACGGCTCGGCCGCGCTGGACGTGGTGTGGCTCGGCCGGCGCTCCATCGTGGGCATAGAGCCGGGCCGCAAGCTGATCGCATCGGGCCGGATCTCGATGAGCCGGGGCCGCCGGGTGCTGTTCAATCCCAAGTACGAACTCAGACCCCTCGGACGGGAGTAGCCGGTGACGTCGCTCGACAAGCCGACCGAAGAGAATTCTGCGGACGACGCCCGGGCGGTGACCGAGGCCGCCCTGTTCGAGGCGTTCGGCGGCGTGCGGGGCATGGTCGAGACGGTGGTGCCCGGCCTGCTGTTCGTCACCATCTACACGATCAACAAGGACCTGCACCTGTCGGCGATCGCGGCGCTGGCCGTGTCGCTCGTGCTGGTCGTGGTCCGGCTGGTGATGAAGGACACCGTCAAGCACGCCTTCAGCGGTGTCTTCGGTGTGGCCTTCGGTGTCGTCTTCGCGATGATGACCGGCAACGCCAAGGACTTCTACCTGCCCGGCATGCTCTACACGCTGGGCCTCGGACTCGCCTACGTGATCACCGCACTGTGCGGGGTGCCGCTGATCGGCCTGATCCTCGGGCCGGTCTTCAAGGAGAACCTCTCCTGGCGCACCCGGAACCCGGGACGCAAGGCGGCGTACACCAAGGCCAGTTACGCCTGGGGCGCGATCCTGCTCGCCAAGTGCGCGATCCTCTTCCCGCTGTACTGGTGGGCCGACACCACGCAGCTCGGCTGGGTCCTGGTCGCCCTGAAGATCCCGCCGTTCCTGCTCGCGGTCTGGCTGACCTGGGTCTTCCTGGCGAAGGCACCCGCGCCGATCGACGTGTTCGCGGAGATGGAGGCGGAGGAGAAGGCCGCCGAGGAGAGGGAACGGCAGGCCGCCGCCCGGTCCGCCGAGCAGTGAGTGCCGGATCCGGCGAAGGAGGGGCGCCCCCGTTGCGGGGGCGCCCCTCCTTCGCCGGACGCGCGGGCCGGGTGTCAGCCCGCCGCGCTGTCCCGGCGCACCGACAGCAGGTCCTCCAGCTGCTCCTCGCGGGCCTGGGCCGCCACGAAGAGGAGCTCGTCGCCCGCCTCCAGGGAGTCCTCCCGGGTGGGGGTCAGCACGCGGGTGCCGCGGATGATCGTCACCAGGGACGTGTCCTCCGGCCACTCGACGTCACCGACCTGCGTGCCGGCCAGGGCCGACTCCTCCGGCAGGGTCAGCTCGACGAGGTTGGCGTCGCCGTGGCTGAAGCGGAGCAGGCGGACCAGGTCGCCCACGCTCACCGCCTCCTCGACCAGGGCCGACATCAGACGCGGCGTGGAGACGGCGACGTCCACGCCCCAGGACTCGTTGAACAGCCACTCGTTCTTGGGGTTGTTCACCCGGGCGACGACGCGCGGGACGCCGTACTCCGTCTTGGCCAGCAGGGACACGACGAGGTTGACCTTGTCGTCGCCCGTCGCGGCGATCACGACGTTGCATCGCTGCAGGGCCGCTTCGTCCAGGGACGTGATCTCGCACGCGTCGGCCAGCAGCCACTCGGCCTGCGGGACGCGTTCGACCGAGATGGCGGTCGGCGCCTTGTCGACCAGCAGGACCTCGTGGCCGTTCTCCAGCAGTTCGCCCGCGATCGAGCGGCCGACCGCGCCGGCTCCGGCAATGGCGACCCTCATCAGTGACCGCCCTCCTGTTCGGGACCCTTGGCGAACGCCGCCTCGACCTTGTCGACCTCGTCGGTGCGCATCATCACGTGCACCAGGTCGCCCTCCTGCAGCACGGTCTGCGAGGTGGGCAGGACCGCCTCGCCGAGCCGGGTCAGGAACGCCACGCGCACGCCGGTCTCCTCCTGGATCCGGCTGATCTTGTGGCCGACCCAGGCGGTGGAGGTGTGCACCTCGGCGAGCTGGACGCCGCCGGTCGGATCGCGCCACAGCGGCTCGGCGCCGGAGGGGAGCAGCCGGCGCAGCATCTGGTCGGCCGTCCAGCGGACGGTCGCGACGGTGGGGATGCCCAGGCGCTGGTAGACCTCGGCGCGGCGCGGGTCGTAGATGCGCGCCGCGACGTTCTCGATGCCGAACATCTCGCGGGCCACGCGGGCGGCGATGATGTTGGAGTTGTCACCGCTGGAGACGGCGGCGAAGGCGCCGGCCTCCTCGATGCCGGCCTCCTTCAGCGTGTCCTGGTCGAAGCCGACGCCGGTGACGCGGCGGCCGCCGAAGGAGGAGCCCAGGCGGCGGAAGGCGGTGGGGTCCTGGTCGACCACGGCCACGGTGTGGCCCTGTTGCTCCAGGTTCTGGGCCAGGGCGGAGCCGACCCTTCCGCAACCCATGATGACAATATGCATCGCGTCACACCGCGCTTCCTGCAGGCCGTCTGACCTTCATGAATGTCGTGCCCATGTCTCTCTTTCGGCTCGCCAGGCAACACGTCGCGGCCTGAGTGCGGGCCGCCAGGCACCATCATGCCGGTGGAATCACGCCATGATGCCCTCCGGGGGCGGTGCCGCGTCCGGCTGCCCGACTCCAACGTATCGGCAAAGCCGGGGGCGTTGCCGGGGGCCCTGCCGGGACCCGGGCACAGCCTCGGGAGGGGGAGAATCTGCCATGACCGTCGAGATCGACGTCCTGGTGCTGGGCGGCGCGGGCGTGGACACGATCGTGCACGTGCCCGCACTGCCGGTGCCCTACGCGGACAGCCACATGATCCGGCCCGGGATCGTGACGCGCGCGGGCCAGAGCGGGGACTTCGTCGCACTGGCGGCCGGCGCTCTGGGACTGCGCACGCACCACCTCGACATGCTCGGCGACGACCCCGAGGGCGAGCTCGTCCGGGCGCTGCACCGTGAGCGGGGCATCCCGCTCACGGCCGTCCCGCAGCCGCTCGGCACCAAACGCGCCGTCAACCTCGTGGACCCGGAGGGGCGGCGGCTGTCCCTGTACGACGCCACGCGCTCGGCGGAGACGGACCGGCTGCCGGAGGCCACGGTGCGGGAACTGGCGGCCGTGAGCCGGCACGCCCACGTCGTCATCACCCAGCCGTGCGGCCACGCGCTGCCGCTCCTGCGCGCGGCGGGCGTCACGATCTCCACCGACCTGCACGACTGGGACGGGGCCGACCCGTACCACCAGCCCTTCGCCCACCAGGCCGACCTGGTGTTCCTCTCCGCCGCCGCCCTGGCCGACCCGGAGCCGGCCATGCGGCGGATCGCCGAGCGCGGCCGCGCCCGGGCCGTCGTCGCCACCGCCGGGGCGGACGGGGCGTACCTGCTGGCCGACGGCGAACTGACCCGCGTACCCACCGCCGCGCCGCCGGCCCCCGTCGTCGACTCCAACGGCGCGGGCGACGCCTTCGCGGCCGCCTTCCTCCACGCCTGGCTCGCCGGCGAACCGCCCCACCGCTGCGCCCTGCACGGCGCGGTGGCCGGCGCCTACGCCTGCACGGTGCCCGCGACCCGGACGGACAGCATCGGACCGGAGGAACTGAAGGCCGGGGTCGCGGCGCTCGAGGCGTCCGTGGCCGGAAACCGGTCGTGCGACTGAAGCCGGTGATGTCGAGCTCGATGCCTTTCGTCGTCTTCGGCGTCGTGGGCTACTCGCCGGTGGCGGTCTGCCCCGGCTGGACGTCGGTCTCCCATGGGAATCGGCAGTGGTGTTCGTTCACGGCCCCTCCTGCTGCTCCTATCGGGCCCCCGGGGCCACGTCCTTGCGGCGACTGATGCTGCGCACGCTCGCCAGGGTGAGGATTCCGAGGACGACGAGTGTGGCTGCGGCGCCGATCAGTTCCGCGGGCGCGTGCATGAGGGCCTCCTGGGGCGGTGACGGCCAGGTCGGGGACGGGCTTAGTCATATAGGCATGGAAGTGACGTGACCTGCGGAATCCGCAGCCGCGGGGGCCCCTGAATTCACTCGGAGAGCAGAGGGAACGCCGATGAGGGGTGGCGGGTGGGCGAGCCCGCGTTCGAACGCTTACGATCCTCTGTTGTGTCCAAACTGACCGACGTGCCCAAACGGATCCTGATCGGGCGCGCACTGCGCAGTGACCGGCTCGGGGAAACGCTCCTGCCGAAGCGCATCGCACTCCCCGTCTTCGCCTCCGACCCGCTGTCCTCCGTGGCGTACGCACCCGGCGAGGTGCTGCTCGTCCTGTCGATCGCGGGCGTGACGGCGTACCACTTCAGCCCGTGGATCGCGGTCGCGGTCGTCGTGCTGATGTTCACCGTCGTGGCCTCGTACCGGCAGAACGTGCACGCCTACCCCAGCGGCGGCGGCGACTACGAGGTGGCCAACACCAACCTCGGCCCGAAGGCGGGCCTCACGGTCGCCAGCGCGCTGCTCGTCGACTACGTCCTCACCGTCGCCGTCTCGATCTCCTCCGGCATCGAGAACCTCGGTTCCGCGATCCCCTTCGTCGTCGAGCACAAGGTCGCCTGCGCGCTCGGCGTGATCGTGCTGCTGACGCTGATGAACCTGCGCGGGGTGAAGGAATCCGGCTCGCTGTTCGCGATCCCCACGTACGTCTTCGTCGCCGGTGTCTTCACGATGCTGGCGTGGGGCGCCTTCCGCGGCCTCGTCCTGGACGACACCATGCGGGCACCGACCGCGGACTACGTCATCAAGCCCGAGCACCAGGGCCTGGCCGGCTTCGCCCTGGTCTTCCTCCTCCTGCGCGCCTTCTCCTCCGGCTGCGCCGCCCTGACCGGCGTCGAGGCCATCTCCAACGGCGTCCCCGCCTTCCGCAAGCCCAAGTCGAAGAACGCCGCGACCACCCTCGCCATGATGGGCCTGCTGGCCGTCACCATGTTCTGCGGCATCATCGCGCTGGCCGCCGCCACCGACGTGCGCATGGCCGAGAACCCGGCCAAGGACCTCGTCCACAACGGCGTCCCGCTCGGCCCGGACTATGTGCAGCACCCCGTGATCGCGCAGGTCGCCGAGGCGGTCTTCGGCGCGGACAGCTTCCTGTTTCTCATCCTGGCCGCCGCCACCGCGCTGGTGCTGTTCCTCGCCGCCAACACCGCCTACAACGGCTTCCCGCTGCTCGGCTCGATCCTCGCCCAGGACCGCTACCTGCCGCGTCAGCTGCACACCCGCGGCGACCGGCTGGCCTTCTCCAACGGCATCGTGCTGCTGGCCGGCGCCGCCGGACTGCTGGTGGGCGTCTACGGCGCCGACTCCACACGCCTGATCCAGCTCTACATCGTCGGCGTGTTCGTGTCCTTCACCCTCAGCCAGACCGGCATGGTCCGGCACTGGAACCGCCACCTGGCCACCGAGAAGGATCCGGCCAAGCGCCGTCACATGATCCGCTCGCGCGCCATCAACGCCTTCGGCGCGTTCTTCACCGGCCTGGTACTGGTGGTCGTCCTCGTCACCAAGTTCACGCACGGCGCCTGGGTCGCCCTGCTCGGCATGGTCATCTTCTACGGGACGATGACGGCCATCCGTAAGCACTACGACCGGGTCGCCGCCGAGATCGCCGCCCCCGACGGCCCGAGCGACGACAGCGTGCGCCCCTCCCGCGTCCACTCGGTCGTGCTGATCTCCAAGATCCACCGCCCGACGCTGCGCGCCCTGGCCTACGCCAAGCTGATGCGCTCGGACACCCTGGAGGCCCTCAGCGTCAACGTCGACCCGGCCGAGACCAAGGCCCTCCAGGAGGAGTGGAACCGGCGCGGCATCGACGTACCGCTGAAGGTCCTGGACTCGCCCTACCGCGAGATCACGCGCCCGGTCATCGAGTACGTCAAGAGCCTGCGCAAGGAGTCCCCGCGCGACGCGGTCTCCGTGATCATCCCCGAATACGTCGTCGGCCACTGGTACGAGCACCTGCTGCACAACCAGAGCGCCCTGCGGCTGAAGGGCCGGCTGCTCTTCACGCCGGGGATCATGGTCACCTCGGTGCCGTACCAGCTGCAGTCCTCCGAGGCGGCCAAGCGGCGCGCCCGCAGGCAGCAGGAGTGGAACGCGCCCGGCTCGGTGCGGCGGGGTCCCGCGCAGGTGCGGTCGAAGGAGACCACCGAGCACAAGTCGTGAGCCGGCGGCTGGTGTGAACCGGCCGGGCGGCAGCCACGTAGACTGGTGGGCTGTTGTCCGGCCGTTTCCGTGCGGCCCTTCCCCCTCACGCGTTATGGAGTCACCCCGCCATGCAGGCAGAACCGAGGAAGTCGCTGGTGGGGGAGGAGTACGAGGTCGAGGTCGGCCCCGTCGCCCACGGCGGCCACTGCATCGCCCGCACGTCCGAGGGCCAGGTGCTGTTCGTACGGCACGCGCTGCCCGGTGAGCGGGTCGTGGCCCGGGTCACCGAGGGCGAGGAGGGGGCGCGGTTCCTGCGGGCCGACGCGGTGCGGGTACTCGACGCCTCCAAGGACCGGATCGACGAGCCCTGCCCCTATGCCGGGCCGGGCCGCTGCGGCGGCTGCGACTGGCAGCACGCCAAGCCGGGGGCGCAGCGGCGGCTGAAGGCCGACGTGATCGCGGAGCAGCTCCAGCGGCTCGCCGGGCTCACCCCGGAGGAGGCCGGCTGGGACGGCACGGTGGTGCCCGCCGAGGGCGACAAGGTGCCCGCGGGGCAGGTCCCGGCCTGGCGCACGCGCGTCCAGTACGCCGTCACGGCCGACGGCCGCGCCGGTCTGCGCCGGCACCGCTCCCACGAGGTCGAGCCGATCGACCACTGCATGATCGCGGCCGAGGGCGTCAGCGAGCTGGGCATCGAGAAGCGCGACTGGACCGGCATGGACTCCGTCGAGGCCATCGCGGCGACGGGCTCCCAGGACCGGCAGGTGATCCTCACGCCGAAGCCGGGCGCGCGCCTGCCCCTGGTCGAGCTGGACCGCCCGGTGTCCGTGCTGCGCGTCGACGAGCGCTCCGGCGGCGTCCACCGCGTCCACGGCCGCCCGTTCGTCCGCGAGCGCGCGGACGGCCGTACCCACCGCGTGGCCAACGGCGGTTTCTGGCAGGTCCACCCGAAGGCCGCGGACACCCTGGTGACGGCGGTCATGCAGGGCCTGCTGCCGCGCAAGGGCGACATGGCGCTCGACCTCTACTGCGGCGTCGGCCTCTTCGCCGGCGCCCTCGCCGACCGGGTCGGCGAACAGGGCGCGGTCCTCGGCATCGAGTCCGGCAAGCGCGCGGTGGAGGACGCCCGCCACAACCTCGCCGACTTCGACCGCGTGCGGATCGAGCAGGGCAAGGTCGAGAGCGTGCTGCCGCGCACCGGCATCACGGAGGTCGACCTGATCGTCCTGGACCCGCCGCGGGCCGGCGCGGGACGCAAGACGGTGGAGCACCTGTCGTCGCTGGGGGCGCGGCGGATCGCGTACGTGGCGTGCGATCCCGCTGCGCTGGCTCGGGATCTGGGGTACTTCCGGGACGGGGGGTACCGGGTGCGGACGTTGCGGGCGTTCGATCTGTTTCCGATGACCCACCACGTTGAGTGTGTCGCGATCCTTGAACCGGCCGCGAAGGGCTCCTGACCTGCGGTTTTGTGTGTGCGCATTATGTGCGGTGTGGGCGTTACGGGCGATATCTTGACGCTGAAATGACGCTCGTGACGCTCATTTGACGCTCGTTCTGATGGTGTGTCACCTAACTGATCGTGCAGATCCTGCTGGGTGGAAGCGGTGCTTCCGAAGGCTGGCTTTGCGGGAACTTGAACGAAAATCAACCGAGTTCCGGACGGCCGTACTTCGGCGGGCTGGACGTTTCGCGGAGCGGGCGCTCAGTAGGTGGGCCCGTAGGGGTTCCAGTGCCCGAGGAAGGGCTTCAGATCGTCGGCTCGTGGTTCGGGGATGTCGGGCAGTCGGGGCGGTGTGCTCTGTGGGTCGAGGCGCTCGATGGTGGCCGCTGCCCAACTGATCCATGATTCGGCTTCGATCCTGGCCTGGCCCGGAGGCATGGCGTCGACACGCGTGCGTACGGCGCTTACGTACTCCGTCAGTCGGGTGGCGTGGCGCCATGCCGCTTCCTGCGCCTCGAAGTGCCTGACGCGGTACGCCTCGGCGTAGCGGATGCGGGCTTCTTCCATGGCGGCTTCCCAGCGGATGCGCTTCTGGCGCGCTGCTTCGATCTCGTCGAGGCGTCTGCGTTCGGCGGCTTCGCCACGGAGCCTGACCTCTTGGGCGATTTCGGCGAGCTGGTCTTCGAGAGGATGGTTGGGGGCGTCGGCCCATTCGCTCGACCGGTGCGGCTGGCCGCCGCTGAGGACGAAGCGGAGTCGTTCGGACGGGGTGTAGTCGTAGCGGGGGATCCTGATCCAGGAGTTCTTCGGGGCGGCGGCGAGTTCCTTCTCGGTGGCGACGTGCTCGGTCCGGTCCTGCTCCTGTAGGACGAGAAACCCCACGGTCTGGCCCTGTGCGGTGATGGTGAAATGGGGAGACGCGCTGCGGCGGCGATGAGATGGCGGCGCGAAGTCGGTCTGTCCGGCTGAGCTGGAGTGCCCATTGGCCTCGACGGCGGTGACCAGTGCATGAATGAGCCGGAGGGCACGTCCTTGGACGGGCTTGGTCAGGCCCAGCGGCTGGGATTCGGCTTGCATGGCCCGGACCACGGTGTGTGGCCGCGCGAGCCGGGAGGGGACGGGGACGGGTTCGAGGACGGCGAGGCGCCAGGAGGGGATGTCGACGAGCTTGATCTCGTACCCGCCAGGGCACCAGCCCCCGTACAACTCCTTCGTCTCCGGGACCCTTCCGGACCTGCGTGCCGCGGCGACGCGGGACGGCCACTTCTCCAACTCCGGCCCGTTACCGCTCTTGACGATCCGCCCGCCGGCGTCCGCGAGCTCCTGCAACAGCTGCTCCGTGAACGTCACACGAGGTTGTGCGGGAGGGCCTGGCTTACGTGCGGCGGCCGGAGTCTCCTGCGCCCGGGTGGACTGGGGTCGTGGAGCGGTGGCTTGGGCCTTCCTCGGGCGAAACTCACGGGGAGGGTAGGTGCCGTGCGCCAGATAGTGTCGGCCTGCACTCGTAAGGGCTGCGCTCCACTGCCCTCCCTTCCGGGAGACCGTGACCAGGCCCCGGTTCTGCAGTGCCTGACAGGTGGTCTTGTAGGAGCTGGTCTCCCAGACGCCCGCAGGGCACCCGTCTTCCACCCACTGCAGCACCGACAGTTGCCGTTCATTGACCTGCCGTTCCAATGGCCCGCCTTCAACTCGAGGTTGACGAACGACGGCGGCATGTTGTCAGTTTCGTTCCTCAGCGACGGTTGGTTCGAAAAAGTCGCTCGAACGAGCGGGAGTGACGTGGACCGTGTCTAAGTCCGTGCGGTCGGCGTCATCACCGTTGCCGTCAGCTCGGCCTCCCTGACCTGCTGGCGAGTCGGCCATGGCGGCGGTGAACGAAACAAGAGCGGATGGGTTCCCGCCAGTTAGCCGGTTTTGATCAATCAGTGGCTCGCCACTGACGCTGTTGGGCAGTATGCCGTCCTGGGGCATTGTCGGTTGAGGGAACCGGAGGGGGAACATGGCGATCAGAGTGCTGCCGGTGTCTGCGGAACAGTCGGAGCTGCTGGACGCGGTTATCGCTTTGGGTAACCGGTATACGAAGTATCTCGGGCTGCTCACGCCTCCTGCCTACCGTAAGCACGCCGAGGACGGCGGCCTGCTGGTGGCCGTGGATGACGAAGAGGTCGTCGGCTACGCGCTCTTCGGGCTGCCCAAGCGGAGTCTGTATGTGCGGCTGGCTCATTTGTGTGTGGCTGAGGAACACCGAGGTAAGGGTGTCGCTCGTGAGCTGATCGACGCGATCCGCGCGCGGCACGCTCATCGGCTCGGTATCCGTGCCAAGTGCCGGCGCGACTACGGGCTCAGCGGCATGTGGACAGCGCTGGGTTTCGTTCCCAAGGGTGAGAGCCTGGGGCGGGGCAAGGACAAGGAGACGCTGGACACGTGGTGGCTCGATCTGGGACACGAGGATCTGTTCGCCGAGGCCCAGAGTGATGCGCTTCTGGTGGTGACCGTCGATCATGGCGTGTTCGCCGGGCTGCGCGGTGCGGGAACGGAACGCGCCGTTGAGGAGTCCCGTGCTCTCGCGGCAGGATGGCTTGCCGACCTGATCGAGCTCGCGTTCACTCCGCAGCTTCTGCACGATGTGCGTGATGTCGAGGAGCGTGCGGCGCGCAATCATCAGCGTGCGGGGCTTGCCGAGTTGCGGTCACTGTCTCCCGACAGCGCTGCCGTGGCCATCCGCTTGGAGGAGCTGGCCGCGGCAGCGAGGAAGGAGCTGCCTGCTGTTCCCCTCGATGATCGGCAGCGTGCCCGCTTGCGCTACGTGGCCGAGACGTCGTGTGCCGGGCTCCAGGTGCTGGTGACGCGCGATCCCGCACTAGCGGCTCTAGCGGACATCGCCTGGGACGTCGCACGGGTCAAGGTCGTCTCCCCGGCGGTGGTCACGCTGCATGTGGACGAATTGCGCCAGGCCCAGGTGTACCGTCCTGCGGATCTCATGGGCACTGCCTTCTCCGCCGAGGAGATCGCGCCAGGCGGTGAAGGAGAGCTGGTCGCCTTCTTCGACCAGGCTGAGGGCGACCGTGGAACGGGCTTCGCGGAGCGGCTGAAAAGCCTCGCCAATGACGGGGTGCTGTGGCGCAGGGAGTTGCTCCGGGATGGAGAAGGGCACCCGGTGGCCCTTTACGTCTGGGCGATGGACGGCCGCACGTTGAACGTCGCGTTCCTCCGTACGGCGTCGCACCCGCTGGAGGAGACACTTGCACGGCAACTGCTGTTCATGCTCAAGCGCCTTGGCCGGGAGCGAGGGGCGCAGGCGGTCCGTATCACCGATCCGTTCCTGTCTCCGACGGCTATGGCGGCTGCCGGCGCCGACGGCTTCACCGAGGACGAGAGCGGCTTCACCGCGCTTCTGGTCGACGTCTGCGGACCTGCTGAAGCGGTCTCGGAGAAGGCTGCGGAGATCGCGGGGCGGATGAGGCGGTCGACGCCACGGCTGGATGCTCGTGTGTCGCCCGAGATCGCGAGCGTGGCCGAGCGGGTGTGGTGGCCGGCCAAACTGATCGACACGGCCCTCCCCTCCTTCATCGCGCCCATCAAGCCGCGCTGGTCCACGGAGCTCTTCGACGTTCCGGCCATGCTGGTTCCCCGTGACGACGTACTGGGCATCAACCGCGAGCATGTCTACTACCGCTCGTCCGGACACCGCGGAGAGAGCGTTCCCGCCCGAATCCTGTGGTACGTCAGTGAGGGGACTTCTGGGCAGCAGGGCAAGATGGTCATCGGCTGCTCGCGCCTCGACGAGGTGGTCATCGACGACCCCGACACCCTCTTCTCGCGATTCGAACACCTGGGCGTATATGGTCATGCCGAAGTGCGTGCCGCAGCCGATGTGTCGGGCAAGGCCATGGCGTTGAGGTTTTCGGACACGGAGATCTTTCCCGTACAGGTGACGCATGCACGAGTGACCGCGTTGGCCAAGGGGCTGGGGCTACGGTGGGTACCGCCAATGCAGCTGTCAAAGATCAGCAACGCGCTGTTCCAGGCCATGTACGAAGAGGGGCACCGAAAGACGTGAGTGATCCGGAGCGCGCGATGCTGCTGTCCGTCCACCCTAGGTTCGCCACGGCGATCCTGGCCGGAACAAAGACGGTCGAGGTCCGCCGACAGCGCGTCGCCGTCCTGCCTGGAACTCCAGTACTCCTCTATGCGACCGCGCCCACGATGGCCATCGTGGGCATGGCTCGGATCGCTTCTGTGCAAGTGGCCTCCCCGCGGGAGGTCTGGTCGGCCAGCCGCACGAGTGCCGGGATCAGTCGTCGCGAGTACGACGAGTACATGAGTGGAGCGACTCAGGCCAGCGGTCTGTTGCTCAAGGAACCGATCACCTTCGAGGACCCGGTAACGCTGGCCGCGCTGCGAGCCTCGGGACCGTTCCATCCACCGCAGAGCTACCGGTACTTGACCGGTGAAGATCTTCGGAAGGTTGCTGAGGCGGCACCGGTGACCGGGGCGGCCCTTCAGGGCGCATTGAAGGACCTGACGCCAGCCTAGGCCGAATACACCTGCTCAACATGCGGGAGAGGATGCGCTAACGTCAGGGCGCGCGCCCGCCTCCCTCGCCGACCTGACCCAGGCCCGGACGGCTTGACCAGCCGAATGTCAACGCCCGCCATCCGAATGGTCGGCCGAGCATCGACCCGGCTACCGCCCGAGCGCTGTTTCTCACCGCCGAGGCGACTGCCGACCCAGGCGGGTCGGGCGAGGGCTACTCACTGGTGCCGTGGGTCGCGTGGTTGAGGTGTGCACCAGACTAGTACTGCAACGGTCCTTGCCGTGACTGATGGCCAGGTCGGTCGTTGGTGTGGTTATGGGTGGGGACCTTGCTGATGTCAGGCTGTGGGCGGG
>NZ_JBWKIF010000019.1:0-159329 GCF_056432865.1 Streptomyces sp. NPDC044921 | reverse complement strand
CCGCTACGAAAAGACCGCCGCCATCTACCTGGCCGGACTCCACATCGCGGGCATCTTCCTCTGGTCCGCCCGGTGATCCAAACGAAACTGCCTAGCCCCGGGACCGACCCTGCCGACGGGCCGCGCATGACTGTTCCCGCTGGATTGCTACGTGCTCGGGTCTCCTACGTCCCAGCCGGACCACCGTCGGCCGACACCAAGGGCGGTCCTGGTGACCACTTCCTGTATCAGGTGGATCTCTGGCCATCCGACCGGGCTCACGGACTCGTCATCGTCAAACAGGGGCCGGAAATCTGGGCAGGGTAGATACTCGTCTACTGCTCGTCTATCTGCCGATTGCGAGATTGTGTAGGCGGGCGATTCCGCTCATCGCTTGATGGACGCCGTCGCCCTTCAGGCGGCAGTCACGGAGGATCTTCCAAGCCTTCATGTGGGCGAAAGCGTGCGCGACACGGGCGCGGACCTGGCGGTGAGATGCGTTGTGTCTTGGGCGCTGGTTGCTCCCCAGAACCGGGCGGCTCCGCTCGGGTGGAACTCGTTGAGCTGCTTGCGCTGGTCGGGCGTGAGCAGGTCGGCCCGAGGATCTGTGGTGAAGTCGACCGGGATGTCGAGGGTGTCCTTCCAGTGGCGTCGAGCGGCAGGATTGCCGTACGCGGGCTGGATGACGACGAGTGGCATGAGGCCCCCTAGATGTGAACGCGAACCAAGCATGGCATCGAGAACTGGCAACTCGGTTCTCAGGTAGGGCAGGTGACCGACCGGCCCCCCTCCCCAAGCCACCTTCGGGTTGCAGGCCTCTGGCATCCAACGCGCCGCCGCCCGACAACTACCAAGATCCAAGCCGCAGTCACTGCACCACAACCGCACCAGATCGAGCGGAGAGCAGCGGGGAATCACGGCGAAAGCAAGCCCGTCCTGAAACGTCCGTGCTGGGAGTGTTCACCCAGGTCAGCGCCCGGCCAGGTTGCACATGCTCGCAGCTTCCCAGGCTGAGGGCTCAGGCACAGTCGTCGTGTGCCGGCCAGAGGGCCTCAGCCACGTTGCCAGTGTCGTCGACCGGGAGCACGCGCCACGAACCGCGCAATGAGGGCCTACATACAGCTCACAGGCTTCCTAGTGATGCAGGTCCAAGAGATCGAGGGCTTCAATGTGGTCTAAACCGGCCAGTCAGTCAGTACCCGAGAAGATGGCCGACACCGGCAGATAGCAGTGGCCGGTCTGGCTGGCGTGCTGGCGTTTGCGAGCGATCAGGTCGTCTAGGCGGATGCGCTGCTCCAGGACCGCCATGAAGTCACTGCCGTCCATCGTGATGAAGGGTGTGCTGTAGCTGTAGACGGCCAGTGCATCTGAGGTGAAGCCGCTCATGCTGACGTACAGGCCCAGCGTGTTCTTGCCCTTGCGCTCGATGTTGTTCTTGAACACGTCCAGCTCCCGGCGGCCAATGGCCTCCTTCCACCACTTGGCCTCAAGGACGTAGTGGTCAGTGGCATAGGTGAACGCGCCGTCGATCTGCTCATGGTCAAGGCTGTACGACGCCCGGGGCTCGAGGTCGTACAGCCCAAACAACTTGTTGATGAAGTCCTCAAAGTCGGTGCCGCGCCGGTGCGGGTCACTGGACGTGTGCAGCTCGAAGAAGCGTAGCTTCAGGGCCTCATGGTCGGCGTTGAACAGCCGGGCCTGCTCAGCTTGCCTGGCGCTGTCGGCAATGGTGGCTGCGTGGTCCTCGTGCTCCTGGATGACGGACCGCTGGTGCTCGGTCCACTCGCGCAGCTCGGCCACGGCGGCTTCGGCACGGGCCACCATCTCGTCCCGGTCTACTTGCTGCTCCAGGTTCGAAAACCGCTTCATCTCCGCGATGTCAAGCATGAGCTTGATGGTCAGGTCTCGGTACCGGGCTTCATTGGCCCGGAGGAGATCAACCAGGTGACCAGAGGTTTCGCGCTTGGTGGTGCTGAAGTCGAGCCGCGCCAAAAGCTCGCTGTGGTCTTGCAGCATCCCCCGGAGATACCGCTCAAAGGGTGGCTTGTTCCAGAAGATCACCGTGAGTGCGTCGGCCAGAGCGATGTAAGCACGCGGGTTGATCTTGTTGCTGCTGGCGCTCTGTGGCATAGCCCCCTCTTCCTCAAGCCCCATTCAGGCGTACCGCCATCTCAACACGGTAGCGTGGCAACGGCCGGTGATGCGCCCTTCACCTCGTCGGATGATGCGTCATGCGGCTTGCTCCTCGGTCGCGTAGAGCGACGTGGCTGCTACCGGTGGGGGTGCAGCGAGGCACACGCGCGCCTGGTCGGTCGGCGCGCCCGCTGTCGTAGCTGACTGTCGTCGGCTGAGGTTCGTGCCACAAGCGTGCCAGATGCAGGGGTCAGCCACGGTCAGCACCGGCGCCCCGCGGTCGGGCACCCGCTCGCTTCCTCGACTGGCCAAGCCGCAGCTCAGCCCCCAGATCACCCAGCCTCTCTCCTAAAGCGGGGCTTTCACAGTGGCGAGCTCGGATAGCAGTATCTGCCATCTCACGGCGACCCAGCAGTGGGGGGACGAGAGGAAAGACCTTCCGTATTACGCCGGTAACTTCCCCCGGCTATACCGAGATCGCGACGTATGGCTGCATGGAACTCGTCGCGCGATATCCGATACCTCTTGTATGCCTTTTCCCACTCCGTTGCGTCCACGTCAATCAATCCGCGGGCGTAGTCACTTAGTTCCCACAACGCAGAACGGAAGGCATGTGCAGCCCTACCTACTTGCTCATCTCCGAGCAGTTGTACCGTTTCGTATGCGAGCGCCAGACGCCTATCAGATTCGGCGATCTCTTTCATTCCGTCTTCAATGGAGGCAGGAGGGGGGCCTTCGAGAAGACCTCTTGTCGTAGCAAGCGAACGCGCAGCCCCAACCTGAACATGTGCTACATGGATTAGCTCTCGATACGCCTCGAATCTGCGCTGGCTCCACTCCCGTTGCACATCCCGCTTCCACCGGAATCGCTCAGAGAGTGCACTGCCAGCGAAGGAGACGACCCCGCCGATCACTACGCCTATCAGGGCTGGAAGTTGAACCGCCAAGCTCACGTGTCCCCCAAATCGACCGGTACCCTCGAACGAACTGCCCAATGGCTCCTCTGTCTGTGCCGCCAAGTAGTCTGCCCCGCAGCGTGCTTGCCTAGCCTTCCCCCGTGGTGCAGGGCCTACGGCACTCGCCAGGCCAGACGACGCGGGCAAGGTGCTCGCAGGGCAGCGCTCAGAAGCGTCTCACCGGTGATTCCTCCGCACGAGCACAGCATCGGGTGAGTGTCTGACTGCGTGATAAAGCCCACGAACAACGGCGAACAAACCGTGGACGTCAGCGAATTATCAGCCCAGGTGGCAGGCGCAGCGACTCAAGGACAGCGAGCATCCCAAGTTGCTTCGGGACGAAGAGATCATGGGTGCGATTCCGCCATAGCTATTACGGAGTCCGTATCACGGCGCCGGAGGTGAACCACTGCACGAGCGTCGCAGCGAGATGCACGGCACTTTGGGCCGCCTCGGGCGTCTCCGGCACCGTGCCAGTCTGCGCGCCATGCCTAGAGGTCTGGCCCTCCCACAGGGCGCGCATCATCGCCTCCACAGGCACGACGGGGTCTTTGCCAGCAGGGCTGAAGAGAGCAGTGGTGAACCGTGAGGGCGAGTTACGAATCACGCGGATCATCGTGCCCAACGTCGCCTTTGCGTTGTTCGGCTCAACGACGGCATGGGCAGCGGACTCAGCCGCTTTGATGGCCTCACTATAGGCCCGCACGGGATCGGGATGCAGCCCGTAGGCCGCCGCCCACGCTGCAGCCAGATGGTCGGCAGCAGAGCCGGCAGGAAGGGAGCTCGCAGCGTCAGAGACTGTCTGTTGCACGGCGCCCCGGACAGCCGTGGCTACGCGCATCTCTAGTCCACTCAAGTCATCAGCCACCCGATAGGCAGACCCTCCTTCGGTCAGCAGCACGCCAAGGACATGCGCGGCATTGCGTGAGTTCGCGCTCTGCCTCTGATCCGCCCGGTAGGCCAGCAACGCATCAATCACGTCTAGCAACTCCGCCCCCTCGGCCCCCAGCAGTCGGTCGAGAGAGCTGCTGTACGGAGAAGGGTCTATGCGGAGTCGAAGGCTAAGCACCATGGCCAGGCCGTGGTCCGGCTGCTCTCGGTACTCGCCACGACCGAGCTGAGCGTGCAACCAGGCCGTCAGTGGCTGACGAAGGTGCGACGGCACGCCCTCGTAAGGGGCACCATCGCTGAATGCGTCGGCGAGGCCAGCGCGGGTGGAGAAGCGCTGGCGTGGAGCAGTCGTCATGAGCGGGAGCGTAGCGCCAGCCGGTCAGACACATGGGCGGATTTTTCGGTTCCTGCGCCGTCACGGTACGGCCCTCAAGATGCGTTCAAGGACGCCGTTGATACCTGGCGAGCGTTAGTCGCCACGGTCCTTGCCTTGATGCGCTACAGATCAAGGACGGAACCAGCGTGCCAGCGAGCCCACGCGGTTACACCGTCCTGACATCCACGAGTGACATCAACGGCTCCGGAGGTCAGCACTCTCAAGCGGTCTGGCATGGCCAGCCTGGCCGGGTAGCGCCCCGGGGGTACCGAGGAGCGATCGAACTCCTAATGCGGTGCTCACGCGCGAGCGCCCTCCCGGGCCGTCCTCGGGCCGTGGAAGGGCACTCAATGGTGACCAACGTCGACAGGTGCCGACAGCTCGGCAGCAGGTCAGGAAGTCGACAGATAAGACGGCCGCAGGTCACGGCCGCCGATGATCAGTTGTGGCTGTGCAGCAACTAAGTGCCGCTCAGGGGCGCGCCCGCGCGACGGGTCCTCGTCCTCGGCTGGTCGCTACTCGCAGCACGTCCCGCAAAGCGCTGGTCAAATTGGCGGCGAGAAGATGGAGCTCCTCTAGGTCTTCGGTCTCGTCGTCGAGTACCTGGTTTGAGTGCTCCAGCAGTTGGGACGCCATCCCGAGTTGGAAGGCCTCGATGTGGTCCGCCAGGCGGGACACGTAGCCGCCTTGGTCATCGGTGCTCAGGTAGCACGGTTTGCCGTCCGGTCCCGCCCACGGGAGAAGTCTGAGTTCGTCCTGTGTTGTCATCCCTGCGTGCGCCTCTCGGTGATCTCGACGTTCGGAGCCGGCGTGCCAGTGGATGCGGAGTCGCTCACAGCCCTACTCCCGGGCCCGGACTGCCCCGGTGCCGAGTGGCACACGCATTCGCACGCCTCGTAGATCAAGGGCAGGTCGACCGGCGCTGATTCCGGAGACGACTCCGCGCAGGCGGAGTGCGTGCCGATCTGGCAAGCGGTCGAGCGGTACGAGGTGGCCGAGGCGTCCGGGCCAAGAGTCTGCCGCTGCGAGGGCATCAGTGGACCCCCAGGAGTGTCGTCCAGGCGTCGGTCGGCATCCGCGGAGCGATGACGACCGTCGGGTGCCGTCGTGCGCGTTCTTCGTGCGCCAGTACGTAGGGACGGACGAGTGCGGTGTCCTCGCCCCTGAGCGGCTGCCAGCAACTCGCCCTGTCGAGGTCCTGGCCCAGGACGGCCGTCGGCTCGTCAGCGAATGCAGAGGAAGCGGGGGCGGGTGTCGGCCGGGACGGCCGTAAGGGGCGGCGGTGCCTGCCCTTGGGGAAGTACCGCGCTCGGGTGAGCGAGGCGGCACGGCGGATACGGTTGAGCACGCTGGTCAGCTCCTATCGCTGATGGCTCGGTCCCCCGACATCGCCCGTCGTGGGGACCGCTTTGCGTACGACCGCCCAGAGGGTGCGGCCATTCAGGCTGGTGGCGAGAAGCCCGAATCGATCGGCCTCAGCCACCGCTTCAAGGACCTCCCGCCATAAGTCGGCAGTGAGTGATTCCGGTACCTCCGCCTCGACCGACGTGTGCCGGTCGTGCTCTTCCAAGCGCGCGGGAAGCCCGAGGTCGGACAGCCGGGCAGCGATGGCTGCCGCACGAACTCCCGAAGCGGGCACAGGGCAGCCTCCGTCACCGGCGATCACTTTGAGTGAAGCTAGTTAACTAGATTAGAGCTAGTGGACTAGATTTTCCATATGTCTGAGCAGCCGCCCTACCTCCGTATCGCCGACGAACTCCGGCGGCGGATCGCGGAGCACGTGTGGGAGCCGGGGGACCGGCTGCCCTCCCGTGCCCAGATCGGCCAGGAGTGCGGCGTGGGCGAGAACGTGGTTCGCCGGGCCCAGGAACTGCTGATCTCCCAGGGCGTGCTGGAAGGCCGCGCCGGATCAGGGACCTACGTCGCCGAGCCTCGACAACGGGTGCGGGTTGTCCGGTCGTCTGCGCGCGAGCAGCCCAGCGGATCTCCCTTCCGGGCGGACATGAAGGCCGTGGGCAGGCAAGGAGATTGGGAGAGCCGGACCGACGCCAAGGTCCCCGCCCCGGCCGACATCGCGGCGCGGTTGGGCATCAGCGAGGGCGACCTGTGCGTCAGGACGTCATACGAGTTCCTGGCTGACGGCAGGCCGGTGCAGCTGTCGACGAGTTGGGAGCCCTACGACCTCACCGCCGGCACCCTCGTCGTTCTCCCCGAGGGAGGCCCGCACGCTGGGGCCGGTGTCGTGAACCGCATGGCCGCGATCGGTGTCACCGTCAGCCACGCCGTGGAGCAGCCGGAACCGCGACAGGCGACCGCCGAGGAGGCCTCTCTTCTGGGCATCCAGAAGGCCGCACTCGTCACGCACATCCGGCGGACGTACTACAGCGACCAGGGGCGGCCCGTCGAGACAGCGGACATCGTCGTGCCTGCCGCTCACTGCGAGATCGTCTACGAGATCCCGATCAACCGGTAGGCACAGACTTTCGCGCGGGCGGACTGTGCCGGTGCTTCAGTGCGTCCACGTCTTGCAAGGGTGAGGGCGAGCCCTGCCGTTCACGCCGCGACGGTGACCCAACCCCGGACATTGCTGCCACCGAATGATCACCCCTGGGCCGTCTCTGGGCCGTGCGAGGGTGCCCGAGGCCGATCAACGGCGACCGACAGTGACAAACGAGTCTCGGCCGCCAACCACGAAGCCGCAGGTCACAGCCCCCCACTCATACGCGTTTCCACCCAGGGGTGGCGGTACGGCAAGATGGGGTGTATCTGCCCACTGCCAGTTTCAAGCTGCCGGACGGTTTCTCTTGGCTGAGTTCATTTACACCATGCGCAAGGCGCGCAAAGCGCACGGCGACAAGGTGATCCTCGACGACGTGACGACGAGCTTCCTGCCGGGGGCGAAGATCGGCGTCGTCGGCCCGAACGGCGCCGGCAAGTCGACGATCCTGAAGATCATGGCCGGGATCGAGCAGCCGTCCAACGGTGACGCCTTCCTCACGCCCGGCTACACGGTCGGCATCCTGCTCCAGGAGCCGCCGCTGAACGAGGAGAAGACCGTCCTGGAGAACGTCCAGGAGGGTGTCGCCGAGATCAAGGGCAAGCTCGACCGGTTCAACGAGATCGCCGAGCAGATGGCGACCGACTACTCCGACGAGCTCATGGACGAGATGGGCAAGCTCCAGGAGCAGCTCGACCACGCCAACGCCTGGGACCTCGACGCCCAGCTGGAGCAGGCCATGGACGCCCTGGGCTGCCCGCCCGGCGACTGGGCCGTCACCAACCTCTCCGGTGGTGAGCGCCGCCGCGTCGCGCTGTGCAAGCTGCTGCTGGAGCAGCCCGACCTGCTGCTGCTCGACGAGCCCACCAACCACCTCGACGCCGAGTCGGTGAACTGGCTGGAGCAGCACCTGGCCAAGTACCCGGGCACCGTCGTCGCGGTCACCCACGACCGGTACTTCCTCGACAACGTCGCCCAGTGGATCTGCGAGGTCGACCGCGGTCGCCTCTACCCCTACGAGGGCAACTACTCCAAGTACCTGGAGACCAAGGCCGCCCGCCTGAAGGTCGAGGGGCAGAAGGACGCCAAGCGGCAGAAGCGGCTGAAGGAGGAGCTCGAATGGGTTCGCTCCAACGCCAAGGGGCGGCAGGCCAAGTCCAAGGCGCGTCTGGCCCGCTACGAGGAGATGGCCGCCGAGGCCGACAAGATGCGGAAGCTGGACTTCGAGGAGATCCAGATCCCGCCGGGCCCCCGCCTGGGCAACGTCGTCGTCGAGGTCAACAACCTCACCAAGGGCTTCGGTGACAAGCTCCTCATCGACGACCTCTCCTTCACGCTGCCGCGCAACGGCATCGTGGGCATCATCGGCCCGAACGGCGCCGGCAAGACCACGCTGTTCAAGATGATCCAGGGCATCGAGGAGCCCGACTCCGGCTCCATCAAGGTCGGCGAGACCGTCAAGATCTCGTACGTGGACCAGAGCCGCGAGAACATCGACCCCAAGAAGACCCTGTGGGCCGTCGTCTCCGACGAGCTGGACTACATCAACGTGGGCCAGGTCGAGATGCCCAGCCGTGCCTACGTCTCCGCGTTCGGGTTCAAGGGGCCGGACCAGCAGAAGCCGGCCGGTGTGCTCTCCGGCGGTGAGCGCAACCGCCTGAACCTCGCGCTCACCCTCAAGCAGGGCGGCAACCTGCTGCTCCTCGACGAGCCGACCAACGACCTCGACGTCGAGACGCTCTCCAGCCTGGAGAACGCGCTGCTGGAGTTCCCCGGCTGCGCCGTGGTCGTCTCCCACGACCGGTGGTTCCTGGACCGCATCGCCACGCACATCCTCGCCTACGAGGGCGAGTCCAAGTGGTTCTGGTTCGAGGGCAACTTCGAGTCGTACGAGAAGAACAAGGTCGAGCGGCTCGGCCCGGACGCCTCCCGTCCGCACCGCGCCACCTACAAGAAGCTGACCCGGGGCTGATCTTGCGGCACATCTACCGCTGCCCGCTGCGCTGGGCGGACATGGACGCGTACGGCCACGTCAACAACGTGGTGTTCCTCCGCTACCTGGAGGAGGCCCGTATCGACTTCCTGTTCCGCCCGGAGAAGGACTTCCAGCAGGGGTCCGTGGTGGCTCGCCATGAGATCGACTACAAGCGGCAGCTCGTCCACCGGCACCACCCGGTGGACGTCGAGCTGTGGGTCACGGAGATCAGGGCCGCGTCCTTCACCCTCGCCTACGAGGTGAAGGACGGCGACCAGGTCTACGTGCGCGCCTCGACGGTCATCGTGCCGTTCGACTTCGAGGCGCAGCGCCCGCGCCGGATCACCGCGGAGGAGCGGGAGTTCCTCAGCGAGTACATGGACGACGACGAGGAGGAGGCCGTCGCCGCATGACGGTGCTCCACCTGGCCGACGGGGGGGAGGCGGCGGATCTCGCGGCCTTCCTCTCCCGGCTGCTCCACTACGACCGGGGGGCCGCGGTGCGCCTCCAGGGCGCGGGCACCGCGCTCGCCGTGTTCGGGCGGCCGCCGTCCTTCGAGGTGCTGGCGATCCGCGCGGTACGGCTGGCCAAGCCGTACGAGAACGGGCTCGACGTCACGCTCGACGTGACCGTGTCCGCCGGAGAGCTCCTGGAGTCGGTGGACGAGAAGGGCGCCACGGCCGTCGTGCCGGGCGCCGTGACCGGGCCGCCCTGGGCCGGTGTGCTGCCGCCGCGCGGCGGCTGGCGGCCCGAGCCGGGGCTGCCCGCGCCGGACGCGCTGCGGTCCGTGGTGGCCGCCGCGGTCGCCGAGTTCCGCGCGCGTACGCGGGAGTTGCCCGACGAGCGGCGCACCCGCGCCGAGCTGGACCGGATCGGGCGGGACATCTGGTCCCGGACCGTCGGCGAGACCCGGCTGCCCGTCCGGGCGGTGCACGCGGCGCAGTCGCTCGGCTTCCTGCGGCCCGGGGCGCCGCCCGCCCTGTTCTCGTCGGGGGCCTGGCTCCGGCTGCGCACGCCCTACGGGTCGGTCGCCGTACGGCGGGCCGGGCTCGGGGCGCTGGACGTCAGCGTCCGCTGACCGGCCCCCGCCGGCCCCGGCAGGTCAGCCCGGGGTGTTCACCATGGACGCCGCCGCGTACGTCAGGTAGTTCCACAGCGTGTGCTCGTGCTCCTCGGACAGGCCGAGCTCCTCCACGGCGACCCGCATGTGCTTCAGCCACGCGTCGTGCGCCGCGCGGTCGACCGTGAAGGGCGCGTGCCGCATGCGCAGGCGGGGGTGGCCGCGGTTCTCGCTGTACGTCGTGGGGCCGCCCCAGTACTGGATCAGGAAGAGCGTGAGGCGCTCCTCGGCCGGGCCCAGGTCCTCCTCGGGGTACATGGGCCGCAGCAGCGGGTCCTCGGCGACTCCCTCGTAGAAACGGTGGACGAGCCGGCGGAAGGTCTCCTCCCCGCCGACCTGCTCGTAGAAGGTCTGCTCCTGAAGCGTGCCGCGCCGAATCTCTTTCACGCCGTCCATGGTCTCAGACGCACCGGCATAGGACTCAAGACCTAGGACCCCGGCGAAGATCCTCGCCTTACTGTGGAGACATGGGCGGCCACGCACCCGGCAGGGAACTCGACACACTCGCCGCCTCCGCGCGGGCGGCGCTGGTCCGGCGGATCGAGGCGGGCGGTGCCTGGGCCGCCGACCCGGTCTGGCGGGAGGTGTTCGCGGCGGTGCCGCGGCACCTCTTCGTGCCGTACTACTACGTCGCCGTCGCCGGGGGCTTCGAACGCCGCTGGGGGGAGAGCCCGGAGCGCGCGGCGCGCGAGCGGTGGCTGCGCGGTGCCTACGAGGACACCCCGCTGGCCACCCGGCTGCGGGACGGTGAGCTGCTGTCGTCCAGCAGCCAGCCCTCCCTGATGGCGGACATGCTGGTCGCCCTGGACGTGCGGGACGGGCACCGCGTGCTGGAGATCGGCGCCGGGACCGGGTACAACGCCGCGCTGCTCGCCCACCGGCTCGGCGACGACCACGTCACCACCGTCGACCTGGACCCGGAGATCACCGAGTCGGCCCGCCGGCACCTGGCGGCGGCCGGGTACCACCCGGTCGTCGTCACCGGCGACGGCGCCCGGGGCGTGCCCGAGCGGGCGCCGTTCGACCGGATCATCGCCACCTGTGCCCTGAGCACCGTGCCCCGGGCCTGGCTCGCGCAGTGCCGGCCCGGCGGCCGGGTGCTCATGCCGCTCGCCACCGGCCTGATCGTGCTCACGGTCGGCGACGCCGGACACGCCGAGGGACGGTTCCTGCACACGCCCGCCTACTTCGTGCCGCTGCGTGGCGGGAGCCGGCCCGGGGCCGGACCGCTCCAGCTGGGCGGGGTGCCGCACCGGGCCAGGGAGGACGACCTGTTCCGCTTCCTGCTGGCCCTGACCCGCGGCACCCTCGCCCCGCAGGAGGCGCACGCGCTGTGGGAGCAGGAGGGCAGACCGCAGCGGGAGCGCTACGGCATCACCGTCAGCGGCGACCGGGAGTGGGCCTGGCTGGACGACCCGGAGGGGCCGTACGCCTGGCCCCTCCCGTCCTGACGAGCGTCCTGACGAGCCGGCCGGACGGGCTCAGCCGCGGCGGATCGTGATCGTCGTCCAGGCGCCGACGTGCACCCGGTCGCCGTCCTGCAGCGGTACCGGGACGAACGGCTGGATCGGCTCCTCGGAGCCGTTGACCGTCGTGCCGTTGGTCGAGTTCTGGTCGACGACCGCCCAGCTGCCGTCGGGCTGCTGCACCAGCACCGCGTGCTGGTGCGAGACGCCCGGGTCCTCCGGCGGTGTCGACAGGTCGATGTCGGGGGTGTCGCCGGTGGAGTGCCGGCGGCGGCCGATCGTGATCTGGTTTCCGGTGAGCGTGCGCTGCTGCTCGGGCGAGTACGCGGGCAGGTTCAGGCCCGCGGCCTCGGGGCCGGAGCGCTGCATCATCGCCATGAAGTACTCGCGGTCCGGGCCGATCGTCGCGGTCCAGGTCGCCGGGCCCTGGGGGGCCTGCGGCTGCTGCGGGAAGCCGCCCGGGCCGGGCGGGGCCTGGGTCGCGCCGGGCTGCGGGTAGCCGTAGCCACCACCCTGACCGGGGCCGCCCGGGCCGCCGTGCCCACCCGGGCCGGTGGTCGGCGGGGAGATCACCCAGTCGTCCTCACCGCCGCCGAAGGACGGCCCGCCCTGCTGCGGCGGCCGCCGGGTCTCCTGCGGGAATCCGGGCGGGGCCGGCGGGCCGGACTGGTGGTAGGCCTGCGGGGCGCCCGGGCCGCCGTGCCCGCCCGGGCCGGGCGGTGGCGGGACCGGACGGGACGGGTCGGGACCGAATCCGGGCGGGCCGGAGGGGCCACCGGGACCACCGGGGCCGGGGCGGCCGCCCGGACCGCCCTGGCCGGGGTGGCCGCCGGGTCCGGGAGGACCGCCGGGGCCGCCCTGGCCGGGCCGGCCGGAGGGGTCGCCGCCGAAGGGCGGGATCGGCTCGGCCGGGCGGTTCATCTGCGAGGGCCGCGAGCTCTGGTAGTCGAACCCGTCCCCGCCGCCGTACGACGGACCCGACGGGCCGGGCCGGCCGGGCTGCTGGAAGCGCACGCCCTGGCCGGGGGCCGGCGGGGGCGGGGCCGCGGGCGTGTACGAGGTCGCCGTGTTCGTCAGGAAGTTCCACCGGCACTCCTCGCAGAACGGCGCGCCGCCCTCACGGGGCGTACGGCACTGCGGGCAGAGCTCCGGCTCGGCGCTGGGCACGGCGGACAGGTGCGGCGGGCGGCCGCCGGGCTGGCCGCCCGGGCCGCCGGGACCGGCGGGGGGCGGGAAGCCGTAGCCGCCGCCGGGCGGGGGCGGCGGCGGAGGCGGAGGCACGGCACCCGCCATGCGGTGACCGCAGACCTCGCACCAGTCGTCGGAACCCGACTGGTGTCCGTTCGGGCAGGTCGGCATGTCGGCGCGTCCCTCCTTCGATCTCTTCTAGGTCACTTCTTCACGCGGACGGTCTTGGTGGACCGGGTCTCGAGCGTCATCTCGTCGGCCTCCTCGACCTTCGCCTTCAGTCGCACAGTACCGGTCGCGGCGTCGACCACGTCCACCACCTTCGCAAGCAGTTTCGCAGTATCGGCGTTCCCCGACGCACTCGCGAGCTGAACGGCCCGGCCCAGTTTGGCCGTTGCTCCGTCGATATCGCCCGACTTGCGCAGGTCCAGCCCCTGTTGGATGACTTGTGCCAGTTCGGCCTGCCCGGTGTAGTGGGCCACCTGCGGGTTGATCGACGTGGAGGCGGCCATGTCGTCCGTCCACACGGCCCGCACCAGGCCCTGCGCGCCGAGGTTCTGGACGCTGCCGTCGGGCTGCGGGACGACCAGCGAGATCCGGGCCGCGAGCATCTCCTGGCCGAGGTGCGCGGGCGGCACCTGCACGCAGAGGTGGTAGTCGCGGGACTCGTCCCCCCAGGAACCCAGGGGGTAGTCGCCCGCGCGCGGGCCCGCCTCGGTGCGCCGGCCGGTCAGTTCCTCGACCGTGGGGGCGACCTGCTTGACGAACTTCACAGTCGTGCCGACCGGGGTCCACAGCCGCAGGGAGACGTCCGCGACCTCCTTGCCCATCGCCGTCTCCATCATCCGCGTGAAGTCGGCGGCGAGCCCCGCCGGGTCGGCGACGATGTCGGCCGTGCCGAGCAGGGCGGAGGCGATCCCTGTGACTTCTTTCACTTCCCAGTCGGTGCCCACGCCGCGCGCGTCACACGTGAAGCGCCCGGCGCACGCCTCGAGCGCGGCCTTCAGGTCCTCGGGCGACTCGTGCTCGTTGCGGCCGTCGGTGAGCAGGATGCCGTGCCGGATGGCGACGTCCTCCGACGACAGCAGGCGGTCGGCCAGGCGCAGCCAGGTGCCGATCGCCGTCCCGCCGCCCGCGCTCAGCGAGCGCAGCGCCTGCTTGGCCTGGGCCCGGGTCGTGGCGTCGGCGACCGCGACCCGGCCGCCGCCGGGGTAGACCTCCTTGGCCACGTGCGTCCCGCCGATCACCGCGAAGCGCACGCCGTCGCGCAGGGTGTCGATCGCGGCGGCCGTGGCGTCCCGGGCGTTGCGCATCTTGGTCGGCGGGTAGTCCATCGACCCCGAGCAGTCGACCATGACCGCCACGGCGGCGGACGGGCCCTCGCCGGGCGCGTAGAGGTGGGGCGCCGCGACCGCGCTGCCGATCGTGCCGCCGCCGGTGGCCGTCACCGTGACGATGGCGTTGACCTCGCCGGAGCCCTCCGGCAGGTACTCGTTCTGGTAGACGTCCACCGAGAACCGGGGCACGCTCGACTTCGAGAAATTGGCCATGCCTGCTTCGATCCCCCTTCAAAGCCCCCGCCGCGGCAGGGTGATGACGGTAGGCGGACCAGTCCCCTCCGGTCCGCCGAGGCGTCCCCGTACGTGGCCTCAGGCCGATCCTGCCCCCTGGGGGACGGCGGGGAACGGCACCAGGGCCACTGTTACGTTGTCGTGGCCCCCGCCGTCCAGGGCGTGGCCGACGAGCACCCGGGCGCTGTGCAGCGGATGCGTGGCCGCGTCGAGCGGGACGACCCGGGCCATCTCCTCGGCCGCCTCCGCGTAGTTCCACAGGCCGTCCGTGCAGACCACGACCACGCCCGGGCGGTCCGGCTTGAACGCGGCGGTGTGCGGCTCCAGTTCGTAGGCGTCGGCGCCGAGCCAGCCGGTGATCGCGTGGGCGCGCTCGTCGGCGTAGGCCTCGGCCTCGTTCATCAGGCCCGCGGCGACCATCTGCGCCGCCCAGGAGTCGTCCTCGGTGAGCCGGGCCGGGGGAGCGCCGCGGTCGACCGGCACCCAGTAGGCGCGGCTGTCGCCGACCCAGCCCACGATCAGCAGGCCCGGCGTCACCACCGCGCCGACGATGGTGCACGCCGGGGCGTTCTGGTGCGGGGCGTGCTCGCGTGCCGTGGCGGGCTCCCCGGCCAGCGAGTTGACCGCGCGGGAGGCGGCGACGATCGCGTCGTGCATCGCCTGCTGCGGGTGCGTGCCCCGGGGCAGGGCGGCCAGCAGGGACTCGCTCGCCGCCCGCGACGCCGCCAGTGAGGCGTCGTCGGGGCGGGTCGCCGAGGAGACGCCGTCGCAGACGATCGCCACGGAGGCGGGCGAGCCGTCGGGCAGCGCGGTGCTGCCGATGGCGAACGCGTCCTCGTTGCGGTGGTGGCGCAGGCCGCGGTCGCTGACCGCGGCCACCGGGCCGGACTCCTGCTCCATGTGGTCCCGTTCGCGCGGCTGGGCGTGGCCGCAGTTCTCGCAGTAGCCGTCGTCGTCCACGCGGCCGGCTCGGCAGGCCACGCAGACCTTGCCGCCGGACCCCGCGGGCTCCGCGGGGTCGGCGGACACCCGTGGGTCCGGTGCCTGGAGGAGGTACTCGTCGGGCTGGGCCGGGCCGGCCCCGGCGGCGTGACCGCCCGGCTCCGCCGGCCGGTCGAAGCGGACGCCCGCGGCCGGGGCCGGCGGGGCGCTCGGGGGCGGGGGCGTGCCCGGCGGCAGGGCGGAGCCGCCCGGGCCGGTGCCCGCCAGGTCCGTCGGCAGGTGCACCCCTCCCGGGGCGCCCGGGCCGTCCGGCCCGGGGACGGGCCAGGCCACGCCGGCGGGTGGCGCCGACGGGGGCTCGGGATACGCGCCGGCCGGAGCGCCCTGCGCGGGCACCGAGCCGTTCATGGCAATGGTCGGGTTGTCCTCCGGCCGTGCCGGCACGGCGGACAGGTCGTATCCGCACGCGCCGCAGAAACGGTCACCCGATTCGAGGGGTTCCTCGCAACTCGGGCAGGCGGACAACTGGGGCATCTGCGACATCAACTACACCCACGTCCGGGGGCGGTAACGATTGGCACGTTCCACCAGGTCGATCCTCTCCTCGCCGCCCCGCGCCAGCCGGGCCAGCGTGCGGTACGAACGCTCCAGGCCGAAGCGCAGGCCCCGTTCGTCCAGGCCGCTGCCGAGCAGCGTCCGTCCTCCGGCGGCGGGAGGGGCGGAACCCTGGCCCCCGGAGAGTACCCAGTCCAGGGCGCAACCGAGGACTTCGGCGGACAGCCGCTCGCGGCGCGCCGGATCCAGACCGTACGCCTCCAGCGCCTCCACCTGCGCCGCGGCGGCCGTCAGGTCCTCCAGGAAGGCCGTGTCCGAGGCCGTCGCCGCGCGCTGCCGCAGCCGGGCCCGGACGGCCGCCACGCGTGCCGCCGTGTAGTGGATGGACGACTCCGGGACCGACTCCAGCGTCCGTACGGCCCCGCGCCGGTCCCCGGTGGCCAGCTGCACCCGGGCCAGCCCGAAGGCGGCGCTCACGTGGCTCGGGTCGGTGGACCACACCAGCCGGTAGTACTCGGCGGCGTTGTCGAGCTGGCCCAGCACCTCCGCGCACAGGCCCAGCGCCAGCTTGGGCGCGATCTCGCCCGGGAAGGCGTCGTAGACGGCGTCGAAGGCCAGCGCGGCGCCCTCGTCGTCGCCGGTGACCAGGGCGGCCAGGCCCCGGTACCAGACCACGCGCCAGTCGTCGGGCCGCTCTCCCTCCAGCTCGGCCAGCGTCCGCAGGGCGGCGCCCGGGTCCCCCGTCTCCAGCCGGGCCCGGGTCTGCCGCAGCCGGGTCTCGGTCGACGGGGCCGGGGCGGCGGCGAGGGCGCCGAGCAGCTCGGCCGGGGCCGAGGTCATCAGACCCGCGAGGAAACCGGCGTTGGGGTCCGTCGGGTCGACCCGGGGCACCGGCAGGGCGAGGGCGGCGGCGGACGTGTCGACGGGCTTGACGAGTCCGGGCGCGGTGGGGCCGGGCGTGAGCGCCGGAGCGTGCGCCCCACCGGCCTGCCCGACCGGCCCGGGCCCGGAGGGGAACGCGGCCGCGGGCGTCCCGGGTGCGGGAGGCGCCACGGCGGCGGGGCGGCGCCCGGTCCGTACCACCCGGGCGCCCAGCCGGGACACCTCGCCGTCCAGCTCCGGGAACAACTCCGTGTCCGTGACCCGCAGTTCCGGACCGAACAGGGTGGACAGCGCGGGACGGGCCCGGCCCGTCTGGAGGGAGACGACCTCGCGCAGCACACCCGTCAGCTGCTCGGTCATCTCCTGCGCGGAGGCGAAGCGCCGGGCCGGGTCGGGATCCGTCGCGCGCACCAGCAGGCGGTAGAACGACTCGTACTGCCGGAAGACCTCGATGTGGTCCGGGTCGGGCAGGGAGTCGGCGTACACGTTCGTGTAGCCCTGGAAGTCGAAGGTCAGCACGGCGAGGGTGCGCGCGACCGTGTACAGGTCGCTCGCCACCGACGGGCCGGCCTCCGCCACCTCCGGGGCCTGGTAGCCGACCGTGCCGTAGATGGCCGACTCCTCGTCGTCCATCCGGCGCACCGCGCCCATGTCGATCAGCTTCAGCTGGTCCTCGGTCTGGATCGCGTTGTCGACCTTGAAGTCGCAGTAGAGCAGGTTCCGGCCGTGCAGGTGGCCGAGCGCCTCCAGGGCCTCGATGCCGTACGCGCAGGCCTGCTCCACCGGCAGCGGGTCGCGCCTGCCCTCCGGCGTGCGGCGGGCGTTGGCGATCTCCTTGAGGGACTTGCCGCCGACGTACTCCATCACGATGTAGCCGTCGAGCGAGCCGGTGCGCTGGTCCAGGTGCTCCACGAAGTTGTAGATCCGCACGATGTTGGCGTGCTCGATCTCCGCGAGGAAGCGGCGCTCGGAGATCGCCGCCGCCATCGCGTCCTGGTCGCCCGTGTCCAGCAGGCCCTTGAGGACGACCCAGCGGTCCGAGACCGCCCGGTCGACGGCGAGGTAGATCCAGCCCAGGCCGCCGTGCGCGAGGCAGCCGACCACCTCGTACTGGCCGTGCACCACGTCCCCGGCCCTCAGCTTCGGCACGAAGGAGTACGGATGGCCGCACTTGGTGCAGAAGCCCTCCGTGCGCCCCGGCCGGTCGCCGCGGGCCCGGCCCACCGGCGCGCCGCAGTCCGAGCGCGAGCAGAACCGCTTGCGCTCGGGCACCTCGGGGTGGTCCAGGACCATCTCGCGCGGGTCGGGCCGCGGGATCGGCGGCACCTGCACCAGGCCGGCTCCCAGCCGCCCCCGGGACGACGAACCGGCGGCGGAACCGGAGCTGCGCACCGACACCGAGCGGCCCGCCGACCCGCCCGACAGGGAGCGCGACAGACGTCCCGACACCGACCGGCGCGACTTCGACGACTGCGACGACGTACCTGAACTGCGGCCGCTGGAGCGGGAACCGGCGCTTCCCGAGGACCCGCGGGAACCGCCCTTGCCGCCCGCCGTGACGCCGGTGGGAGGCGAACCGACCATGCCTCCCCCAGCGGGGGGATCCCCAGGCGCCACGACCGGGGCGAGGCCGCAGGTGTCGCAGTACAGCTCGCCGCCGCCCACGTCCTCGTACGCGCCCTCGCAGGTGGGGCGCTGGCAGCTGCGCGCGGGGCCGGGCGGCTCGTGCGGTGCCTGACTCATGGCCTCCCCCTCGTCGCTCATGCGCCGTGCCCCCTCCGGTCGTCCCCGGGCACGTCCTGGCCGGGCACGCGGGGGCCGCCGAGCAGTTCGGCGGCCGCCCGCTGGTAGCGCAGCACGGCCTGCTCGGCGGCGCGCAGGTCGCAGGGGGCGCTCCACAGCATGCGGCGCGCCTTCTCGTACCGCTCCACCAGCAGCGCGTCCTCCGCGAAGCCGTGCCGGGCCACCTTCGCCCTGTACGCGTCGAGCCGGCCGCGCAGTTCGGCGCGGACCGCCAGGGGCGCGGTGACGGCCGTCAACGACTCGCGGGCGCGCAGCAGTTCGTCCTCGGCCTTCTCCTCCAGCGACTCCAGGAGCGGGGACAGGCGGTGCCACTGCCCCTGCCTGCGGTACTCCGCGGCCGTGGCCAGCTGTTCCTGCAGCGCCGTCGGCGGGCCGCTGACGACCGGCACCTCCGTCGCGGCGATCTTCGCCAGGACCTCGCCGCGCGCGGTGCGCGCCTCGGCGAGCGTGCGGTCCGCGCGGCTGAGGACGTCCCGCAGCGCCACGATCCGCTTCTCCGCGTCCTGGCGCACCGTCAGCACCGCGTCGATCTCCCGCCGCACGTCCTCCAGGGCGCGCGCCTCACGGTCGTACACCGTCGTGTCCGGCCGGCCGCCGCCGGGTGCCGAACTGCCCTCGGCGGGCTGCCAGAACGCCAGCGGGTCCGAGACCACCTGCTCGCGCAGCTTCGTCAGCGTGCGTGTGATGCGCTCCAGGTCGTCGCCCGCCGGATGCTCGCCGGGGCGCACCCCGACCGAGTGCGCGAGGCGGCGGGTGCGCTGCAGTTCGGCCGCCAGCAGGTCGATCCGGGCGGGCAGCGCCGACCAGACCGCGTCCGCCGCGACCACCACGTTCAGGCTCGTCGCGTACAGCTCGTTCATCCGCTCGACGAGCGTGGCGAGCGAGTAGCGCTCGCTGAGCCTGCCCGAAGCACCGTGCAGCGTGGGGGCGTTGGCGATCGCGGCCGCGCTGCCCGCGACCGTGACCGACTCGCCGGACAACAGCTCCGTCAGCTCCGCCAGGTCCTCGCGGCTGGACCAGCGGCGGCGGGCCCGGATGTCCCGGGCGGAGCGCAGCGCGTCCGTGTACGCGTCGAAGTACGTCCACAGCAGCGTGATCGACGCCTCCGTGGCCGCCCAGCGCTCCCGGGTCACGCCGGTGAGCTCGGCGCCCTCCAGGAGCCTGCGGCCCGCGTGGTCCTGCAGGGCGAGGAGCGAGGTCTCGATCGCCTCGTGCTCCGCGCCGAGCCGCGCCAGCGCACGGTCCACCTCGTCCCGGTCCATCACCGGCCCGGTGGATCCCGTGACGCCCATCGATCACCTCTCGCTGCGGTTGTGCCGGTAGGGGGGTTGGGGCTCATGCACTGTTCGGTCCCGGCCGCCCTCAGCCGGTGCGGAGGTACCGCGGTGCCGGGGGCTCCGACTTCCCCGCGTCCTTGCCCAGTGTGGCCGACAGCCATTTCTCGTACGACGCCTGCCAGCCGTTCGCGGTGTCCTCGCGGTAGTCCACCAGGATCCGGTTGACCCGGCGTACCAGATCGTCGGCGTCCTTCTTCATCGCCACGCCGTAGTACTCGGCAGTGAAGGCGTCGCCCTTGAGCTGGACCGTCGGGTCCTGTGCCGCCTGGCTCGCCGCGAGGGCGCCGTCGGTGACGACCGCGTCGACCTCGCCGAGCTGCAGCCGTACCAGGCAGTCGAGTTGGTTCGGGACGGTGGTGGAGATGTCGGTGGTCGCCGGGAGGTCACCGCTCTTCCGGTCCGCCTCCAGCGTGGAGTACGCCGTCGAACCGGCCGCCGTGCAGATCCTCTTGCCGGCGAGGGAGCCGTCGTAGCCCGTGACGGGACTGGACTTGGGGGCGAGGACCTGCTGGCCCGTCTTGAAGTAGGGCGCGGAGAAGGCGACGTCCTTGATGCGGGCGCAGTTGATCGTCATCGTGCGGACGACCATGTCCACGCGGCCGTCCTGGATCGCCGGGATGCGCTGGTCGGTGGGGATCGCCTTGAACTGGACGGCCTCGGGGTCGCCGAGTATGTCCTCGGCGATGCGGTGGACCAGGTCGATGTCGAAGCCTTCGAGCTCCGCGGACTCGCCGCTGTTGGGGTCGCGGTAGCCCCAGCGGTAGCTGTTCTGGTCGACGCCGACGATCAGCTTGCGCTTCTCGCCCTCGCGGTTCTTGATCTGCTGGATCGTGGGGCCGTCGGCGGAGGAGGGGGAGAGGGTCTGCTTCTCGGGGGCCTCGCAGTCCTCGTCCGCCGCCTCGGTGATCGCGGTGGTGTCCGTGGTGCGGGTCGAGACGGGATCGGTCCCGGTGGTCCCCGGGGGCACGGCGGACTTCGGGAGGCAGAGCGCGAGGACCGCCACCAGGGCGCAGACGACCGCCATCGCGGTCACCCCGCCCCAGCCCTTGAGACTGCCGCGCATCCTGCCTCCTCCTTTCGTCCGTGGCCCGTTCACCGGTACTCCGAGAGTCTGCGGCCGATGCCGAGTACCGCGCCCGCGGCGCCCAGGACCGCCAGGACCGCGGCGCCCGCCGGGAGGCCCGTCAGCGCGTCCCTGCCGTCGCCCGCCGCGCGCTTGAACTCCCTCTCCTCGTGCGCCAGCGCCGCGCGCAGGTTCGCGTCGACGCTGTCGAAGCACTCGCCGGTCGCGCCCTCGGCGCCGATGACCAGGTCGAGGGCCTGCTGGTAGTTGCCCTTCTCGTCCTGTTCGCGGGCGGCCGAGTGGCGCTTCTGCCACTCCTTCATGTTGCCCACGGCGGTGGTGACGGGGCGTTCGCCCGAGGGGTCGTCGGCGAGCTTCCCGGCGGCGGCGAGGTGGGCGCCCAGGGCCTTGATGTCCGTGCCGAAGTCGTAGTCGTAGGCGTCGTAGGTCCGGTCGCCGACCTTCTTCGTCTCCGCGCCCCGGGCCACCAGCGTGAGGTTCTCGTTGCCCCGTGCCTTGAGGGAGGCGATGCGGGCGTCGTGCAGCACGTTCAGGGAGCGGACGCCGTGGTCGTGGGAGTCGTCGAGGGCGGCGCGGGCGACGCTGTGGCCGACGACCAGCCAGAGCAGGACGGCCGTGGCGGTGGCCGTGGCGGCGACCAGGCCGTGGTTGAGGACCCGGTTCGTACGGCGGTACGTGCGGTGCTGGGACCAGGCGAGGGCGGCGAGGGCGAGGACGCCGAGGGCGATGGCCGCCCAGGGGTAGGGGCGGGCGTCCGCGTAGTCCGCCTCCAGGCGCCGGTTCTCCTTCTCGTACAGGTCCTCCGCGGCCGGGAGCATCTGCTGCTGCATCTTCTCGTTGGCGTAGCGGAGGTAGGCGCCGCCGACGGGGAAGCCCTGGCGGTTGTAGGTGCGGGCGCGTTCGATCAGGCCCTTGTACTGCGGGAGGAGTCGGTTGAGTTCGGCGATCGTCGCGGTGGAGGGGGAGTCCGGGTCCGCGTTGGCGGCCGCGTTGACGAGCTTCTCGGCGGCTGTGCGGATGTCCTTCTCGTAGCGGTCGCGTGACGTGGCCGGTTCCTGGCCGCCGGCGAGGAAGCCGCTGGAGGCCGCGGTGTTGGCGTCCGCGAGGGAGCGGTAGATGTCGGCCGCGTCGGAGGTGAGGGGCTGGCTGCTGGTGAGGACGTCGTCGGCGGCGGCCGCGCGGTCGGTCGTCTGCCAGGCCGTCACCGAGCCGAAGGCGAGGACGAGCGCTGCCAGCAGGGCGCCGATGATGCGCAGCCGGCCGGGCTCGGTGGTGGCGGCGGTGCGCAGCCGGTCGAGGCCCTCGGCGAACGCGGTGCGCTGGGGGGAGCGGGGGGTGGGGGAGGGGGGCGGGGCCGGCGGGCCCTCCGGGGCCGGCGGGGCGGGCTGGGCCGGTACGGCCGGCAGGATGGGCAGGCCGGAGCTCGCTTCTGGTGGTGTGCTGCTCTTCGGCGTGTACGTCACCGTGACCTCCCCCGTGGTCATCCGTCGCCGCAAGTATCGCCGCCGGGACCGACTTGCGCACCGGGCTTGCCTCGATCTTGCTCGGATCGCGGCGTGGAGCACCACCCCTGTCCAGGTACACGTTCGGGGGGATTGTTCGGTTCCCGTGGTCGTGTGATGCCCGGAGGGCGTGCCGGCTCAGCCCTCGAAGTGTCCGCGCAACCGCTCCCGCGCCCCCTGTCCGCAGCCGAGGTGGTCCAGGCCCAGCAGTGCCGCCCCCAGCACCGGGCTCGCCGTCACCACCCGGGGCACCGCCTTGGGGGCGCGTTCCGCGAGCAGGTGCTCGATGCGGCCGTTGAGCCGGGCGTGGCGCGCGGCCAGGACACCGCCGCCCAGGAGGACCGGTGTCTCCTCGTCCAGGAGGTCGAGGCGGGTGAGGGCCACCACCGCCATGGCGACGACCTCCTCGGCCTGACGTGCCACGATCGCGCGGGCGGTGGCGTCCCCGTCGGCGGCCGTGGCGAAGAGGACCGGTGTCAGCTCGTGGCGCCGGTGCGCCGGGACGCGTTCCAGGTGCAGTGCCTCCACGAGGGCGTACATGGAGGGCAGGCCGAAGTGGGCGGGGAGGGTGCGGGACAGGGCCGTGGGGGTGCCGCGGCCGTCCTCCGCCCGGCAGGCGTGCCACAGGGCCTCCTCCGCCAGGCCCCAGCCGCCGCCCCAGTCGCCCGAGATCCGGCCGAGTGCGGGGAAGCGGGCCGTGCGGCCGTCGGGGCGCATGCCGACGCAGTTGATGCCGGCGCCGCAGACGACGGCCACGCCGCGCGGTTCGGTGACGCCGGCCCGCAGGATGGCGAAGGTGTCGTTGCGGACCGTCACCGTCGCGGCCCAGCCGCGGGCCCGCAGCGCGGCCGCCAGTTGTTCCTCCTCCACCGGGAAGTCGGCGTTGGCGAGGCAGGCCGAGACGTGGGTGACCGAGGTGAGCCCGGCGGTGGCGAGGGCCCGGGTGACGGGCGCGGCCAGCTCCCGCATCGCCGTGTCCAGGCCCACGGCCGGCGGGCGGAAGCCGCCCCCGCGTGCCGTGGCCAGGACCTGTCCGTCCGCCGTCACGATCGTCACGTCCGTCTTGCTGTTGCCCGCGTCGATCGCGAGGACACGTGCGGTCAGGCCCACGCCAGGTGCTCCCGGTTGTGTGCGATCAGTCGGTCGGTGAGCGTCTCGGCGTACTCGTACTGGGCGATGAGGGGGTGGGACAGCAGCGCGCGGAAGACACGGTCGCGGCCGCCGCGCAGGGCGGCTTCCAGGGCCAGGTGCTCGTAGGCCGTGACGCCGGCCATCAGGCCCGCGTAGAGGGGGTCGACGGTGGGCACGGGCAGCGGGGCCGCGCCCTTGGTGCCCACGGCCGCCGGGACCTCGATCACGGCGTCGTCGGGGAGGAAGGGGAGCGTGCCGTCGTTGTACGTGTTCACCACCTGGTACGGCGTGCCGCCGCCGCCCAGCAGGGCCGCCGCCAGGTCCACCGCCGCCTCCGAGTAGTAGGCGCCGCCGCGCTGGGCGAGCAGGTCCGGCTTCTCGTCCAGGGCCGGGTCGGCGTACATCGCCAGCAGACGCCGCTCCATGTCGGCCACTTCGGCCGCCCGCGAGGGCTTGGAGCGCAGCTCCCGTACGACCTCGTCGTGGGCGTAGAAGTAGCGCAGGTAGTAGGAGGGGACCACCCCCAGCGCGTCGAGCAGTGGGCGCGGCAGGCGCAGGTCGGCCGCGATCGTCGCGCCGTGGTCCGCCAGGAGCCGGGGGAGCACGTCCTCGCCCTCGGGGCCGCCCAGGCGCACACCCGTTTCCCAGGTGAGGTGGTTGAGGCCCACGTGGTCCAGGTGGAGTCCGGACGGCTCCAGGAAGAGCAGGGCCGCGAACTTGCGCTGCAGGCCGATCGCCACGTTGCACAGGCCGACCGCCCTGTGGCCCGCCCGGAGCAGGGCGCGGGTCACGATGCCGACCGGGTTGGTGAAGTCGATGATCCACGCGTGCGGGTTGGCGCGGCGTACCCGGTCCGCGATGTCCAGGACGACCGGGACGGTGCGCAGGGCCTTCGCCAGGCCGCCGGCGCCCGTGGTCTCCTGGCCCACGCAGCCGCACTCCAGGGGCCAGGTCTCGTCCTGCTGCCTGGCCGCCTGGCCGCCCACGCGCAGTTGCAGCAGGACCGCGTCCGCGCCGTCGACCGCCGCGTCGAGGTCGGTCGTGGTGGTGACGCGGCCGGGGTGGCCCTGGCGGGCGAAGATGCGGCGGGCGAGGCCGCCGACGAGGTCCAGGCGGTCCTGCGCCGGGTCCGTCAGGACCAGTTCGCCGATGGGCAGGGTGTCCCTCAGACGGGCGAAGCCGTCCACGAGTTCGGGGGTGTAGGTCGAACCTCCGCCGACCACGGTGAGTTTGTGCTGCATGCGCGTCTAACCCTTCACTCCGGTGAGCGTCACACCCTCGACGAACGCCTTCTGGGCGAAGAAGAACACGAGGATCACGGGGGCCATGACCAGAACGGTGGCGGCCATGGTGAGGTTCCAGTCGGTGTGGTGGGCGCCCTTGAACGACTCCAGGCCGTAGGAGAGCGTCCAGGCGCCCGGGTTCTCCGAGGCGTAGATCTGCGGGCCGAAGTAGTCGTTCCACGCGTAGAAGAACTGGAAGAGCGCCACCGCGGCTATGCCCGGTCTCGCCATCGGGAGAACGACCGCGAGCAGCGCGCGCAGTTCGCCGCATCCGTCCACCCGGGCCGCGTCCAGGTACTCGTCGGGGATCGTGGTGAGGAACTGGCGCAGGAGGAAGACCGAGAAGGCGTCGCCGAACGCCATGGGGATGATCAGCGGCCACAGGGTGCCGGACAGGTCCAGCTGCTTCGCCCAGAACAGGTACATCGGGATGACGACCACCTGGGGCGGCAGCATCATCATCGAGATCACCAGCATGAGGACCGCGTTGCGGCTGCGGAAGCGGAACTTGGCCAGGGCGTAGGCGACGGGCACGGAGGACACGACCGTGAGGACCGTGCCCAGGCCGGCGTAGAGGAGGGTGTTCCGCCACCACGTCAGGAAGCCGGGGGTGTCGAAGACCCTGGCGTAGTTGTGCCACTCCCAGGGGTGCGGGACCAGGTCGCGGCTGAGCGCCTGGCTGTCGCTCATCAGGGAGGTCAGGAACACGAAGACGAAGGGGAGCGTGAAGAACAGGGCGGCCGCGACGCCCAGGGAGTGGACCGCGATCCACTCCAGGACCGTCCTGCGGCGGGCCGCGCGTCCGGCGGGGGTGGGGGGCGTCCTGTTCAGGTCCCGGGGTTTGCCGAGTACGCCGGTCACCGGTCACCCGCCTGGATCAGGCCGCCCCTGCGGCGCATCAGAAGGGCCGTGAAGGCCGTGGAGAGGGCGAACAGGACCAGGGCGACCACACAGGCGGAGCCGTAGTCGAAGCGCTGGAAGCCCAGGTTGTAGACGAGTTGGGGCAGGGTCAGGGTGGACTTGTCCGGGTAGCCGGGCTCGAACTGGGTTCCGGCGCCCTGGATGACGCCCGAGGCGACCTTCCCGGCGATCAGCGGCTGGGTGTAGTACTGCATGGTCTGGATCACGCCCGTGACCACCGCGAACATCACGATCGGGGAGATGTTCGGCAGCGTGACGTAGCGGAAGCGCTGCCAGGGGGAGGTGCCGTCCAGTTCCGCCGCCTCGTACTGCTCCCTCGGCACGTCCAGCAGCGCCGCCATGAAGATGACCATGAGGTCGCCGATGCCCCACAGCGCCAGCAGGGTCAGGGCCGGTTTCGACCAGGTGGGGTCGTTGAACCAGCCCGGCGACGGCAGGCCCGCCCGGTCGAGGACCGAGTTGACGGGGCCCGTGCCGGGGTTGAGGAGGAAGGCGAAGGCCATCGTGGCCGCCACGGGCGGAGCGAGGTAGGGCAGGTAGAAGAGGGTGCGGAAGACGCCGGTGGCCGTCTTGAGCCTGGTGATCAGCAGGCCCACCCCCAGGCCGAAGGCGACCCGGAGCGTGACCATGACGACCACCAGCCAGAGGGTGTTGCGCAGGGCGGGCCAGAAGAGCGGGTAGTGCTCGAGGACGTACGCCCAGTTCTTCGTGCCCGCCCACACCGGCGGCTTGAAGCCGTCGTACCGCATGAAGGAGAAGTAGACGGTGGAGACCAGGGGGTAGGCGAAGAAGACCGAGAAGCCGATCAGCCAGGGGGACAGGAACGCCAGGGTGCGCAGGGTCGAGCGGCGGTGTTTCGCCCGCAACGTCAGGGTGCTCATGGGCTACTTCGCCTGCGCGATGTCCGTGTCGATCTGCTCGGCCACCCGCTTCAGCCCCGCCTTGAGGTCGGTCGCCTTGCCGCTCTCGTAGTCGTAGCCGAACTGCTGGATCGTGGTGAGGTAGACGCCGCCGTTGACGGAGGCGGGGGCCGTCGTGGAGTGCGGGTGGGCGGCGATCTCCAGGAACGTCTTGAAGCGCGGGTCGTACTTCAGTTCCGGGGACTTCAGGGCCGCCAGCGTCGAGGGCACGTTGTGGATGGCGTTGGAGAAGTTCACGACCGCGTCCGTGTCCGTGGTCATGTACTTCACCAGTTCCCAGGCCGCGTTCTGCTTCTTGCTGGTCGCGGCGATGCCGGCGATCGTGCCGGTGATGTAGCCCTTGCCGTACTGGTCTGCCTGGTCGTCGGGGACGGGCAGCGGCGCCACGCCGATCTCGAACTCCGGCTTGGTGTCCAGGGCCATGCCCAGGCGCCACTCGCCGTCCAGCTGCATGGCGACCTGGCCGGTGTGGAAGGGGTGCTTCGGGCCCCACTCGTCGCCGAGCCCGGAGCGGTAGGTCTCCAGCCTGCGGTAGCCGCCGAGGGTGTCGACCAGCTTCTTCTGCATCCGGAAGGCCTTCTCGAAGGCCGGGTCCTTGGCGACGTTCGACTTGCCGTCCCGGTCGAAGTAGGTGGGGGAGAACTGGCCCAGGTAGTGCTCGGTGGTGGTCTCCCAGCCGTGGTAGTTCGGCATGAAGCCGAGCTGCCGGAAGGTGCCGCCCCGGGGGATCGTCAGCTTCTTGGCGACCCGCTCGAACTCCGACCAGGTCTTCGGCGGGGCGGTGACGCCTGCCTTCTCGAACGCCGTCTTGTTGTAGTAGAGGCCGTACGCGTCGCCCAGGAGCGGCACGGCGCAGCGGTTGCCCTCGAACTGGGTGTACTCGTTCATCGCCTTCGGGAACGTCTTCGCCGGGTCGACGCCCGACTTCTCGAAGAACGGGTCGAGGTCCACCAGGGCGCCGGAGGAGCAGAACTTGCCGACGTTGTTCGTGGTGAACGACGAGATCACGTCCGGGGCCTTGTCGCCGCCGGCGCGCAGGGCCTGGTTGATCTTGTCGTCCGTCATGGTGCCGACGACGTCGACGTGGATGTGGGGGTGGGTCCTCTCGAAACCGGCGACCAGGTCCTCGACGGCCCTCACCTCCGAGGGGGCGCTCCAGGCGTGCCAGAACTTCAGGGTCGTCTCCTTCGAGGCGTCGTCGTTCGCGCCGGCGTCCGGCTGGCCGGTGCAGGCGGTGGCGAGGAGGGCGAGGGAGGCGGAGACGGCGAGTGCGAGGGCCGCTCCTCTGGGCTTTCCGGGCATTCCGGGCATGGCGAAGCTCCCTGGGCTGAGGGGAAGGAAGGGAAGGCGGGAAGGAAGGGGAGGCGGGGAAGGAAGGGGAGGCGGGGAAGGGGGAAGGCGGGGAAGGGGGGTGGAGTCAGCGGGAGGTGTCGAAGACCTCGTCGCGTGTCGTCGCGAGCGCGCTCTCCAGCGCGCCGCGCAGCACGGGGTGTTCACGGACCTCGCCCACGACCAGGCGCGGCCGGGAGGCGGCCAGTTCCTCCAGTTCGGCCTGGACGAGCGCGCGCAGCGGCTCGCCGCCCGAGGTGAGGGCCGCGCCGCCCAGGACGACGAGCTCGGGGTCGAGGACCGACACCAGGGAGGCCAGTCCGGTGGCGAGGCGCGTCGCGTAGGTCCGCAGGAAGCCGCGGTGGGTGTCGTCGTCGGCCTGCGCGGCCCGGGCGAGCAGCTGTGCGGCGGCCTCGGCGTACGGGCCCCGGGGGATGTCGTCGAGGCCGAGTTCCCGGGCCAGGCGCGGGACGGCCTGGGAGCCGGCCAGCTCCTGGTAGCCGCCGCTGTTGGCCTTGGTGACCTGACGGACCAGGGGCACGCCCGGCACCGGCAGGAAGCCGACCTCGCCGGCGCCGCCGGTCCAGCCGCGGTGCAGCCGGCCGCCGAGGACCAGGGCGGCGCCCAGGCCCTCCTCGTTCCACAGCAGCACGAAGTCCGCGTGGCCCCGGGCCGCGCCCAGACGCTGTTCGGCGAGCGCGGCCAGGTTGACGTCGTTCTCGTACTCGACCGGCATGGGCAGGGCGGCGGCGAGTTCGTCCAGGAGCGTGGGGGAGTGCCAGCCGGGCAGGTGGGAGGCGTAGCGCAGGCGGCCCGTGGTGGGGTCGAAGGCGCCGGGGGTGCCGATGACCACGCGGTGGATGTCGTCCCGGGCCAGGCCCGCCGCCTTCACCGCGCCGTCCAGGGCGTCGGTGACCTGCTGGACGACCGGGGTGCCGGTGCGCCTGCCGGGGGTGGGCAGTTCGAAGCGGCCGACCGTGCGGCCGGTGAGGTCGGCGACCGCGGCGAGGACGCGCTGGGGGGTGACGTCGAGTCCGGCGGCGTGCCCCGCCGCCGGGTTGACCTCGTAGAGCTGGGCGCTCGGGCCCGGGCGGCCCTCGGTGGTGCCGGTGGCCAGGACCAGACCCGCCGCCTCCAGGCGGGCCAGGAGCTGGGAGGCGGTCGGCTTGGACAGGCCGGTCAGCTTGCCGATCCGCGTGCGGGACAGCGGCCCGTGCTCCAGCAGCAGGTCCAGGGCGGCCCGGTCGTTCATGGCGCGCAGGACGCGCGGGGTGCCCGGCGTTCCGGCGGTTCCTGCCATGCGTGTCCACACCTGCCCTTCGGCTGCCAGCTTCCCAGTGACCGGGCGCGGAAGTCCACCGAGCACTGTTAGGAAACTTACCTGTCGGATGCGAGGACGGTAGGGCGCCGACGGGTCCGCGTCAAGGGGGCGGCAGAGGCGGTGCCGGGGGAGGCGGCCTCGGGGGAGGGAGGCGCCGGAACGACGGAGGGCTCCCGGCGTCGCCGGGAGCCCTCCGGGGCGTGCTGGTTCCTACTTGGTGACGCTCGGCGGCGTCAGGGGCGTCGCCGCCTGGGACTGCGGTGAGGTGGTGCTGGCGTACACCGACGGCGCGGCCATGCCCGCCGTCGGGTCCGCCGGCGTCTCCTCCACCGGAGCCGTGGCGCCGCCCACGATCCGGATGTCCGCCGCGTCGAAGGCCCGCTTCACGCGCCAGCGCAGCTCCCGCTCGACGGTCAGCGACTTGCCGGGCATCGTCCTGGCCGACAGCCGCACGACCATCGAGTCCAGCAGGACGCTGTCCAGGCCGAGGACCTCGATCGGGCCCCACAGCAGCTCGTTCCAGGGCTCCTCGGCGCCCATCTTCTCGGCGACCTCGTCGAGGGTGGCCTTGACCTTGTCGAGGTCCTCGGAGGCGGCGACCGTGACGTCGACGTTGGCCGTCGCCCAGCCCTGGGAGAGGTTGCCGATGCGCTTGACCTCGCCGTTGCGGACGTACCAGATCTCGCCGTCGTCGCCGCGCAGCTTGGTCACGCGCAGGCCCACCTCGATCACCTCGCCGGAGGCGACGCCCGCGTCGATCGTGTCGCCGACGCCGTACTGGTCCTCCAGGATCATGAAGACGCCCGAGAGGAAGTCGGTGACCAGGTTGCGGGCGCCGAAGCCGATCGCCACGCCCGCGACACCGGCCGAGGCCAGCAGCGGGGCCAGGTTGATGTTGAACGCGGACAGGATCATCAGGGCCGCGGTGCCCATGATCAGGAAGCTGGCCACCGAGCGCAGCACCGAGCCGATCGCCTGCGAGCGCTGACGGCGGCGCTCGACGTTGACCAGGAGGCCGCCCAGCGGGCTGCCGTCCGAGCTCTGCGCGGTGCGGCTCATCCGGTCTATGAGCTTGGTGATCGCCCGGCGCACCGCGACCCTCAGCACGGCCGCTATCACCAGGACCAGCAGGACCTGCAGGCCGATCGCCAGCCAGGTGGACCAGTTCTGCTCCACCCAGCCGGCGGCGTTCGTCGCGCTCTCCTGGGCGTCCTGGAGCGAGGGCACTCTCGGGGACTGCGTATCCGACGGGGTCGGCGACGGTGAGGGGCCGGCCAGCAGGACGGCGTCCGCAACGGACAAGGACACGGCAGGTACCTCCAGGTGCAGCGGTCTGCCCCGGTGCGGTGGTTCAGGGGGGTCAAGGTCACGGCTCGGTCACCGAAGGGGCAGAACCACCACACTAACGGGGCATTGTGTGTGGCCTTGACGGATCTGTGAAGGAGAGACCGGGCTCACCTGGGCTTGAACAGGCCATGATCGGGGGGATCCTTCAGATGTGGTCGAAAACACTCCCAGCCCGTTACGGGGACATGGTGGCGCTTCCACCAGGCATGAGGGGAGACTGGCTACGAATCGTCCCGGCGCGAGCCACGCGCCGCCGGCGTCCAAGGAGGCATCCGTGCCGCATGTCCTGGTCCTCAACGCGTCGTACGAGCCGCTAGGCGTCGTACCGCTCCGCCGCGCGCTCGTCCTCGTCCTCGAGAACAAGGCCGTCTGCCTCGAGGAGTCCGGCGCCTATCTGCACAGCGCGACCGTCACAGTCCCCGCACCCAGCGTGGTCCGGCTCAAGCGTTTCGTCCGGGTTCCCTACCGAGGGCCCGTCCCCCTGACCCGCCGGGCGCTGTTCGCCCGCGACGGGGGCCGGTGCATGTACTGCGGTGGCGTCGCAACCAGCGTCGACCACGTCATCCCGCGCAGCCGCGGGGGCAAGCACGTCTGGGACAACGTGGTGGCGTCCTGCCGCCGCTGCAACCACGTGAAGGCCGACCGGCACCTGGTCGAGATCGGCTGGCGGCTGCGCCACAAACCTGCCCCGCCCACCGGCCTGGCCTGGCGCATCATCGGGACCGGCCACAGGGATCCGCGCTGGTTGCCGTACTTGCAGCCGTACGGCGCGGACGACGCCTTGGCCCGGATCGACGGCATTTCCGCCTGACGACGATCCGGGCCTTCGTGTGGGCGCGACACCCCGCCGGGCCCGAAGGACCCCCGTCCCCCCGGGCCCGGCGGCGCCCTCGCTCACGCGTACCGCAGCTCCCCGGGGCGCACCGAGCGGCGCAGCAGCGGCAGTGACCCGGCGGCGGCCAGCAGGCAGGCGGCGTAGGCCGCGAGGGGCAGCAGGACGATCGCCCACGGGACCGGCCGGCCGGCGAGCAGGGCGTACCAGGCGCCGAGGGCCGTGCCGCCCAGGCCCGCGAGCAGCATCGCGGGAGCCAGCGGCAGCGCGGTCTCCAGCAGCAGCGCCCGCCCGAGCACCGCGCGCGGCACCCCGGCGGCCACCTGCGCGGCCAGGCCCCGGCGGCGGGTGGCCACGGACTCGGCGGTGCCGACGGCCAGGGCGGACAGGCTGAGGGCGGCGGCGACCGCGACGGCGGCGCCGGTGAGGTTCAGGCCGGTGAGGTAGTAGGACGCGTCCGGCCGGTCGCGCACCGCGTCGGCCAGCACCTGCCGGATGCCCAGGAAGCCGGTCCCGGCGGCCGTCACCAGCAGCACGGCCGCATGGGCGCGGGCGGCCGACCACGGGTCGTCGCGCAGCCGTTCCCCGGCGATCAGGGTGGCCGCGGAGCGGGCCCGGCCAGCCAGGATCCGCCCGGTCAGCCCGGCGGTGGCCCCGGACAGCCACACCGCGGCCGCGCCGACCGCGAGGACCGCGCCCGCCAGGGCCAGCGGCGGCCCGCCGGACGATCCGTGGGGAGCGTCCGAGGCGCCGGCCGCGGTCAGCAGCGCCGACACGGCGGCGAGCAGGAGACCGCACAGGAACACCAGCCCGGAGCGCCGGCCGTCGCGCGGCCGGGCCCGGCGCACGGAGCCGAGCGGCGAGGCCACGACCCGGCGCAGCGCCAGAGCGCCCGCCGTCGCGCCCAGCACCGGCACCGCGAGGGCGACCAGGGCGATCCCGGCCGCGGCCGGCGCGGTGGGGCTGTGCCCCAGGCGCGGCAGGACCAGCACCGACGGGACGGTGGCGACCACCGAGCCGAGCGCACAGGCGAGCCCGGTCTCCAGCGCCGCGATCCGCCGCACCTGCCAGGGCGTCGCCCCGGCCAGCCGCAGCCCGGCCAGCCGCCGGTCCCGGTGCACCGCCCCGATCCGGGCGCACTGGCCGAGGAACCCGAGCACCGGCACGAGCAGGAGCAGCAGGCCCGTGATCACGCCGGACCGCGTGCCGGGCTGGTCCAGCAGCCCCGCGGCCAGGGGGACGTCGTGGCTGCCGCGCAGCGTGGCCAGGACGGCGGCGGCCAGCGCGAACCCGGTCGCCAGGGCCGCCCCGGCCGCCGTCAGGGCGATCCGCCACCACTCGCCGCGGCCGGATCCACGGGTCAGCTCCCAGGCCAGGCGCAGATCGGAACGCAGGTGTCTCATGCCGTCACCCCCAGCGCCGCCACGGTCCCGTCCCGCAGCAGGACCTCCCGGTCCGCGTACGCCGCCACCTGGGCGTCGTGGGTGATGAGCAGGATTGCCGCGCCCGACGCGCGGGCCGTGTGGACCAGGGCCGTCATGACCTGCTCGCTCGCGAGGGAGTCCAGGGCCCCCGTCGGCTCGTCGGCGAAGACCACCCTCGGGCCCGTGACCAGGGCCCGGGCCAGCGCCACCCGCTGGGCCTGGCCGCCGCTCAGCTCGCCCGGGCGCAGCTCCCCCCGCTCGCGCACCCCGAACCGCTCCAGCCACTCGCCGGCCCGGGCCCGGGCGGCGGCCCGGCCGGTGCCGGCCAGCAGCAGGGGCAGGGCGACGTTGTCCAGGGCCGTCAGCTCGGGGACGAGCTGGCCGAACTGGAACACCACGCCGAACTCGGTGCGCCGCAGCGCGCTCAGCCGCTGTTCGGTCAGCTGCTCCAGCCGCCGGCCGTCGTAGGTCACCGAGCCCTCGTCCGGCCGGACGATCCCGGCCAGGCAGTGCAGCAGCGTCGACTTCCCGCTGCCGCTCGCGCCGGTCACGGCGAGGATCTCCCCGGCGTGCAGCTCGACCGACGCGCCGCGCAGGGCGGGTGTCCCGCCGTGCGCCTTGGTGAGGCCACGGGCCGTGAGGAGGGGCACGGGTCTGCTCATGTTGCGTCGACCTCCGCGGTCAGGGTGGTGAGCCGGGCCGCCGTGGTGTTCATCCAGCGGAGATCGGCGTCGAGGTGGTTGAGGGCGTAGTCCGCCGAGAGCACGGTCGCCAGGTCGGCGCCCGGGGTGGCCTTCAGGGCCGTCAGCTCCCGCATCCGCTGCATGTGGGCGGCGCGCTGGGCGCTCAGGTACCCGGCGGGGTCACCGCCGGAGAGGATCGCGACCACGACCTTGGCGAAGATCTCGTTCGCCACGAAGGGCGCGGGCGGCGCGATCTGCGCGGCCCAGCGGGACAGTTCGCGGGTCCCCTCCTCGGTCGAGCGGTACGTCGTCCGCTCCGGGCCGCCGTCCGAGTCGGTGCCGTCGACCTCGGCGAGACCGTCGCGGACGAGGCGCTGCAGGGTCGTGTAGACCTGCCCGTAGGCGAGCGGGCGGGCCTGCGGGAAGCGTTCGTCGTGGCGTCGCTTGAGGTCGTAGCCGTGGCTCGGACCCGCGGCGAGCAGCCCCAGCAGGATGTGGCGGGTGCTCATGCCGACCATTATGTACTCAGTACATGTACTGAGTGAATAGTGAGGCCCGGAGGAGATCCGCTCGGGATGTCCGCAGGGTCACTCCGTGACGGCGTACGCCTCCGCCGACCACAGCGAGTACCCGTACGGCGTGGCCCGCTTCTCGCCCTGGACGCGGACGAAGCGCACGTCCCGTTCGTCCATGCGGACGCTCTCGCGGCCGCCCCGGCTGTCGTGCACCGTGGCCGCCGTGCGCCAGCGGCGGCCGTCGGGCGAGACCTGGACGCGGTAGGCCGAGGGGTGGGCGTCCTGCCAGCGGAGCACGAGCCGCCCGAGCCGCGCCGGGCGGGGCAGCTCGACCTGCCACCAGGCGCCGTCCTCGGCCGGGGACGACCAGCGGGTGTCCGGGTCGCCGTCGTTCGCCGCCGACGCGGGGAAGTCGGGCGTCTCGTCGGCCGAGGAGCGGGCCGTTCCCGTGCGGGCCAGGTCGGGTCCGCCGGCGGGCGGGAACGCCCGGACGGTGAGGGTGCGGGCCGCTCCCGCGAACCGCAGCCGGACGTCGTGGGACCGGGCCGGGGCGCCGCGCTCCACGGTCACCTCGACCGGCACTTCGACGGTCGTGCCGCGCGGCACGACCGACTCGGCCCGCGGCACCCGCACCCGCACGCCCGGCGGTGCCTCGACGGTGAGCCGGCCGCGCGTGTCGGCGGGCCGCAGGGAGTCCAGCCGCGCCGTCAGCCGCTCGGTACGGCCGGTCTCCAGGTCCACGCGGTCCGGGTCCAGCCCCAGGGAGGCGGCGGGCGAGTCGGCGAACCAGGGGACGAGATGGCGCACCCCGGAGGGGGCGGGGCCGCCGACGCGCACGGCGTCCACCGGCTGCCCGTCCCGTGCCCCGCCGGGCAGCCGCACCTCGGTCGCCCCCGACGGGTCCAGCCGGCCCGCCTCCCGCCAGCCCCGCCCCGGGACCCGCACCTCGACACGGCCCTGCGTGCCCGGCTCGGCCAGGACCGTCACGGCGGTCAGCGCACGGGCGTGCGCGAAGCGCAGGGTGCGGCCGTCGCCGGGGTTGCGCGGCGGCTCGTGGTCGATGCCCGACCAGGCCGTGTACGACTTCTGCGCCCGCTGCAGGAAGGCGTCCAGGACGTCCGTGCCGACCTCGACGCGGGACGACTGGAGACGGTCCCGCAGGGCTCCGAGCCTCCGGTACGCCGTCCAGGCCGCCGCCGCGTCCCCCGCGCGCTGCGCGTCCAGCATGCCGAGCGCGGCCGTGCCCGCCTCGCCGTAGCGGGACAGCTGCTCCGACCAGGGGGCGACCTCCGCCGCCAGACCGGTGCCCGACAGCCGCCCGGGCAGCTCGCGCAGCACCGCGAAGGCCTGCCGCAGCCGCCGCTCGGCGTCGCCGCCCGCCCCGCCGGCCGCACGGGAGCGCCAGTACGCCTCGGTCAGCGGCCGCAGGTACGCCGACTCCCGGTCGTCCAGCACCGACGACGCGTCGTTCCCGGCGAGCGCCGCCAGGGCCTGCTCGCGGCGCTCGTCCCCGCCCGCGAGGTCGGCGATCGCGGCCCGCCAGGACTCCCCGGGGCGGTAGCCGCGCGGGTTCCAGGCGTAGTCGGCGGCGGTGAACAGCGGGACGCGGGAGGCCTCCGGCTGCTGCATGGCGTTGGCCAGCAGGGCGGCGGAGCCGGTCGCGACGGCCGGCTCACGGCCCTGGTACGGGCCGAGGAAGAGGCGGCCGGGGGCGTAGTCGTTGACCGGGTAGTTGTCCATGGTGACCAGCGGATGCCCGAACGCCGCGCGCGCCTCGGCCAGTTCGCGGCCCGTGATGGTGCGGGGCACCACGCCGACGCCCGTCCACGCCACCTGGACGCCCTCGGCCAGCTCGCGCGCCAGGGCCCGCCGGTAGTCGGTCGCGCCGTCCTCGTAGTACTCGGTCGGCATCAGGGACAGCCCGGCGGCGCCGGGATGCCGCAGCGCCAGGTGCCGGGCGACCGCGTTCGCCACCCGCGCCTGCGCCCGGGCGGCCGCCCCGGGCCCGGAACCGAACCGGTCGGCATCCGCCCCGCAGTGCCACTCGCTGTAGCTGACGTCCTGGAACTGGAGCTGGAACGCCCGGAACCCCAGCGCCCACATCGCGTCGAGCTTCCGCGTCAGCGCCCGCACGTCCTCGTCGGACGAGAAGCACATCGCCTGACCGGGGGCCACCGCCCAGCCGGGCGTGACGTGGTTGCGGCGCGCCCGCTCGGCCAGCTCCCGGAACGCGGCCTGCTGCGCCGCCGGGTACGGCTCTCGCCAGCGGGCCTGCCGGTAGGGGTCGTCGCCCGGGGCGTACAGGTAGCGGTTCTGCTTGGTGCGCCCCAGGAAGTCGAGCTGCGCCAGGCGCTGCCGGTGGGTCCACGCGGTCCCGTAGAAGCCCTCGGTGATCCCGCGCACGGCGGTGCCGGGCCAGTCCCGCACGACGGCCGCCGTGAACGAGCCGTCCGGGCGCAGGAGCTGCCGCAGCGTCTGCACGGCGTGGAACAGGCCGTCCGCGCCGGTGCCGGCGAGGCTGATGCCGCTCCCGCCCACGGACAGCTCGTAGCCCCCGGACGGCAGGGCGTGCCGGTCGCCCGGGCGGGCCGGTTCCGTCCGTGCGCGCACGACCAGGGCGCCCGGCCCGGCGGTGTCCGTGATCCGGCGTGCCCCGGCGTGCCGCAGGAGCGCGCGCAGCGCGTCCAGGGCGTACGGATCGGCGTGCGCATCGGAAACCAGCGCGACCCGGCCGGGCACGGCGACGGGGGCGCCGTTCCCGCGCAGGGACTGCGGGCGCGGCCACACGGACGGGCCCGCGTCGGTGATCCCGGGGGCCGGCGCCGCGGCCGGGCCGGGCGGGGAAGGAGCCGCCACCGCCGCGGGCACGGCCCCGAGGCTCCCGGCCACGACGGCGACCGCCAGGGCCGCCGCCCGCTTCCCGTGCCGCAGTCCCACAGGCCCCCTCCAGGTGTGTTCGACCGGCGGAACGAGCCCACCACCCGCCCGGCGGGAGTGTCAACGAGAGTGGCCGATGTGACTGCTTTTGCCGGAACATGGAACCAGTGGAGGGGAGTGGAATGTGAGCAGGAGCACGATGTCCGGCGAAGGGCGTCTGCCCGCGCGCCGACTGGGTAGGGCTGCGATAACCCGCAAGCCGTACCCGACGAGGAGGCCCCCGTGGCTGCGATGACGTTCCTTCCGCTCCCGGCCCCGTCCAAACCCGTGGCGGACGACCCGTCCGCCGACCTCGACGACCCCCGCCACCACGACCCGCGGTACTGCGTCTTCAGCTCCGAGAGCGCCTGCACCGAGCCGCCGCTGACCAGCGAGCCGCCGCTGCCCGACGCCGAGCCCCTCACCAGCGAACCGCCGCTCGCCGAAGCCGCCCCCCTGACCAGCGAGCCCTCCGCCTTCGTCCCGGACCACTCGAGGCTCTAGATGACCGCTCCCCGGCCGGCCGAACCGCTCCCCGAGGACCTGTCCCGCCTCGCCGCCCTGTACGGCGTGGCCCCTTCCTACAGTCCCTCCCCGGACCGCACGGTCGCGGCCTCGGCCACCGCGGTCACCCTCGCCCTGGCCGCTCTCGGCGTGGACGCGAGCACGCCCGGCGCCGTGCGCGCCGCGCTCGCCGCCCGGGAGCGCGACCTGGACGCGCGGCTGCTGCCGCCGACCGTCGTCGCCTGGGGCGCGCATCCCCCGGCCGCCCTGGCCGGCCTCCCGGAGGGGACCCGGCTGCGCGTCGAGACCGAGCAGGGCGAGACCCGTGGCTCGGCCGAGCAGCTCCCGCCCGGCGTCCACCGGCTGGCCGCCACGGCCCCCGACGGCCGCACCGCCGCCGCCCACCTGATCGTCGCGCCGGAGCGCCTGCCCGCCGCCTCCGGCCGCTCCTGCGGACTCCTCGTCCAGCTCTACTCCCTGCTGTCCCGACGGTCCTGGGGCATGGGCGACCTCGGCGACCTGGCCGAACTGGCCGGCTGGGCCGGGCGGTCGCTCGGCGCCGGCTTCGTCCAGGTCAACCCGTTGCACGCGGCCGTTCCGGGCGCCCCCACCGACCCCTCGCCCTACCGGCCCTCCTCACGCCGCTTCCCCGACCCCGTGCACCTGCGCATCGAGGACGTCCCCGAGGCCGCCCACGTCGAGGACCCCGACCGCCTGCGCGCCCTGCTGGAACGAGCGGCCCGGCTGCGCGAGGCGGTGCTGCACAAGGGCGCCCTGATCGACCGGGACGCCGTCTGGGAGCTCAAGCGCGAGGCGCTCGAACTGCTCTGCGAGGTCCCCCTCGGCCCCGGCAGACGCGCCGCCTACTGCGACTTCCTCGCCGAGCAGGGCCAGGCCCTGGAGGACCACGCCACCTGGTGCGCGCTCGCCGAGGTGCACGGCTCGGACTGGCACCGCTGGCCCACCGGCCTGCGCGACCCCCGCTCGGCCGAGACGACCCGCGCCCGCAACGGCCTGATGGACCGGGTCGACTTCTGGTCCCGGCTCGCCTGGCTCACCGACGCCCAGCTCACCGCCGCGCAGCGCGCCGGACGCGAGGCGGGCATGCCCGTCGGGATCGTCCACGACCTGGCGGTCGGCGTGCACCCCGCGGGGGCCGACGCCTGGGCGCAGCAGGAGTACTTCGCCGCCGGCATGTCGGTCGGCGCCCCGCCCGACGCCTTCAACGCCCGCGGCCAGGACTGGGGCCTGCCGCCCTGGCGGCCCGACCGCCTGGCCGACTCCGGCTACGCCCCCTTCCGCGCGCTGCTGCGCGCCCTGTTCCGCTACGCCGGGGCGCTGCGCATCGACCACGTCATGGGTCTGTTCCGGCTGTGGTGGGTCCCCCAGGGCCACCCGCCCACCGAGGGCACCTACGTCCGGTACGACGCCGAGGCCATGCTGGCCGTCCTGGTGCTGGAGGCCTCCCGGGCCGGGGCCCTGGTGATCGGCGAGGACCTCGGCACGGTCGAGCCCGGGGTGCGCGAGGCGCTGCGCGAGCGCGGGGTGCTCGGCACGTCCGTGCTGTGGTTCGAACGCGACTGGGAGGGCGACGGCCGCCCCCTGCCCCCCGAGAGCTGGCGCGCCGACTGCCTGGCCACCGCCACCACCCACGACCTGCCCTCCACCGCGGCCCGCCTGACCGGCGAGCACGTGGAGCTCCGCGACAGCCTCGGCCTGCTGACCCGCCCGCTGCACGAGGAGCGCGCCGAGGCCGCCGCCGACACGGCGGAGTGGCTGTCCCTGCTGACCGAGCTCGGCCTGCTGCACGGCGCCGGGGGCGGCACCGACACCTCCTCCGAGGAGGCCGAGATCCAGGCCGTGCACCGCTTCCTGGTGCGCACCCCGGCCCGGCTGGTCGGCGTCTGGCTCCCGGACGGGGTCGGCGACCGCCGCCCGCAGAACCTCCCGGGGACCTGGGACCAGTACCCGAACTGGCGCCTGCCCATCGCCGACGCCGAGGGGCGTCCGGTGACGCTGGAGGAGCTGGCGGCCTCACCGCGGCTGCACGCGCTGATGGAGGTGCTCAAGGAGGCCGGACCCTGACGCCGGGCCCCTTACGGCACCCCGGGCGCGCGGCGCCGGTCGGCGTTGGATACTTTGACACCGTGGACAAGAAGAACGCCCTGCGCGCCGGCGCCCTGGCAGCCGGAACGACGCTGATGATGCTGCTCATGTCGTCCCCCGCCTCCGCGCTCACCCGCGACGACGGTGACGACCCCGGCACGGGCCTGAGCGTCATCGAGACGCTGGGCCTCTTCGTCGTGGCCCCCATCGTGCTGTACCTGGTCATCGCCGGACTGGTGATGATCGGCGACAAGTCGCACAAGAAGAAGGACCCGACGAGCTCCAACATCACCACCAAGGCCGACGCGAAGACCGAAGTCAAGGCCTGATCAGGGGTTTCTCACCGAGGGCGCCGTCGCGGTCACCGCGACGGCGCCCTCGGCGGTGTCACGGGCGGTCCGCCCCCGTCAGCAGCTCCCGCAGCAGCCCGGCCAGGAGCCGGGCCCGGTCGGCGTCGAGCGCGGACAGCGCCTCCGTCTGCACCGCCAGTCCCGCCCCGACCGCCTCGTCGACCAGCGCCAGACCCTGCTCGGTGAGCGTCACGTGCAGCCCGCGCCGGTCGTGCGGGTCGGGGGAGCGGCGCAGCAGTCCGGCGCGCTCCAGCTTGTCGAGCCGGCCCGTCATGCCGCCGGTGGTGAGCATCAGCGTCGCCGACAGCTGCCGGGGCGAGAGCGTGTAGGGCTCGCCGGAGCGGCGCAGGGTCGCCAGGACGTCGAACTCCCCGCGGGAGATGCCGAACCCCGCGTAGACCTTCGTGGCCCGTTCGCCCATCGCGTGCGCGATCCGGTTGATCCGGCCGAAGACCTCCATCGCCGTGGTGTCGAGGTCGGGCCGGACCCGCGCCCACTGCTCGATGATCGCGTCGACGGGGTCCCTGCGCTGCTCCGGGCGTTCGCTCATGGCACGAGTATCGGCACCCTCCCGGTCACCCGCAAGAAAGTAGCTTGACGGAAAGTTGCTTAGCGCTAAGCTACTTTCTGCCGACTACGTCGAAGGGTGCCTCCCATGGCCGTCTCCCGCCCGGCTCTCATCGCCCTCACCGCCCTGGCCCCCGTCTCCTGGGGCACCACCTACGCGGTCACCACCGAGTTCCTCCCGGCCGACCGCCCCCTGTTCACCGGCCTGATGCGCGCCCTGCCCGCCGGTCTGCTGCTGCTCGCCCTCGCCCGGACGCTGCCGCGCGGTGCCTGGTGGGGGAAGGCGGCGGTGCTGGGCGCGCTGAACATCGGCGCCTTCTTCCCGCTGCTGTTCCTCTCCGCGTACCGGCTGCCCGGCGGCATGGCGGCGGTCGTCAGCTCTGCGGGACCCCTGTGCGTCGCCGGGCTCTCCACGCTGCTGCTCGGGCAGCGGCCGACCCGGCGCACGCTGGTCACCGGGGCCGTGGCCGTGTTCGGCGTCAGCCTCGTCGTGCTGCGCGCCGCCGGGGCGCTGGACGCGCTCGGCCTGCTGGCGGCCTTGGCCGCCACGGTCTCCATGTCCGCCGGAACGGTCCTCACCCAGCGGTGGGGGCGTCCCGCCGGGGTGGGGCCCCTGGCGCTCACCGGCTGGCAGCTGACCGCGGGCGGCCTGCTCATCGCGCCGCTCGCCCTCCTGGTGGAGGGCGCCCCTCCGGCACTGGACGGCCGGGCGGCCGGCGGCTACCTCTACCTCGCCCTCGCCAACACGGCGGTCGCGTACTGGCTGTGGTTCCGCGGCATCGGCCGCATGACCGCCACGCAGGTCACCTTCCTCGGGCCGCTCTCCCCGCTCACCGCGGCCGTCGTCGGCTGGGCGGCGCTCGGCCAGGCCCTGACGCCGGTGCAACTGGTGGGCATGGCGCTGGCCCTCGGGGCGACCGTGGCGGGGCAGTTCGCCGGGAGGAGCGGCCCGGGCACCCCGGGTCCCGCCGGTGGCGAGGCACGGGAGGCGGGCAGGCGGGTCGCACGCCCGGAGGCGGTCCACGCGGCCAGCGGCACCCCGCGGCGGTAGAGAAGCGGACGGGGAGGTGGCCGGTGCCGGCCCGGACGGCGGAAGGGGCGCCCGGCACACGCCGGACGCCCCTTCGGTACGCGGTACGGCCCGGTTACTGCCCGGCCGCCGCGTCCGCGCGCTGGGCGCGCAGGGCGCGCTCGACGCCCGCGCGGGACTCCGAGACCAGACGGCGCAGGGCCGCGTTCGGCTCGGCGGAGGCCAGCCAGGCGTCCGTCCTGTCCAGGGTCTCCTGGGAGACCTGCACGGTCGGGTAGAGCCCGATCGCGATCTGCTGGGCCATCTCGTGCGAACGGGACTCCCAGATGTCCTTGACCACCTCGAAGTACCGGTCCGCGTACGGGGCGAGCAGCTCGCGCTGGTCGGTCTGGACGAAGCCGCCGATGACTGCCTCCTGCACGGCGTTCGGCAGCTTGTCCGAGTCGACGACCGACGCCCAGGCCTCCGCCTTGGCCTCCGCCGTCGGCCGGGCCGCGCGAGCCGTGGCCGCGTGCCGCTCACCGGCCGCCGTGCGGTCGCGCTCGTACTCGGTCGCGATCTCCGCCTCGTCGAACCGGCCGACCGCCGCCAGCCGCTGCACGAACGCCCACCGCAGCTCCGTGTCGACGACCAGGCCCTCGATCGTCCGCGAGCCGTCCAGCAGCGCCTCCAGCAGGTCCAGCTGCTCCGGCGTGCGGGCCGTCGCCGCGAACGCGCGTGCCCACGCCAGCTGGTGGTCGCTGCCCGGCGCCGCCGAGCGCAGGTGGGCCAGCGTCGCGTCGGTCCAGCGGGCCAGCAGCGTCTCGCGGGCGGCCGGATCGGCGTACAGGTCGATGGCCAGCTTCACCTGCCGCTGGAGCGACTGCACGACACCGATGTCGGACTCCTTGCCGATGCCGGACAGCACCAGCGACAGGTAGTCGCGGGCCGCGAGCTGGGCGTCGCGGGTCATGTCCCAGGCCGACGCCCAGCACAGGGCGCGCGGCAGGGAGGACTCGAAGTCGCCCAGGTGCTCGGTGACCACGGCCAGGGACCGCTCGTCGAGGCGGACCTTCGCGTACGACAGGTCGTCGTCGTTGAGCAGCACCACGGCCGGGCGGCGGCGGCCCACCAGCTGCGGCACGGCGGTCAGTTCACCGTCGACGTCCAGCTCGACGCGCTCGTCGCGGACCAGCTTGCCGCTGTCGCCGTCCAGCTCGTACAGGCCCACGGCGATGCGGTGCGGGCGCAGCGTCGGCTCGCCCTTGGCGCCGGCCGGCAGGGCCGGGGCCTCCTGGCGGACGGCGAAGGAGGTGATCACGCCGTCGGCGTCCGTCTCGATCTCCGGGCGCAGGACGTTGATGCCGGCCGTCTCCAGCCACTTCTTCGACCACGTCTTCAGGTCGCGGCCGGAGGTCTCCTCCAGCGCCCCCAGCAGGTCCGACAGGCGCGTGTTGCCGAAGGCGTGCGCCTTGAAGTAGGCCTGCACGCCCCGGAAGAACTCGTCCTCGCCCACGTAGGCGACGAGCTGCTTCAGCACGGAGGCGCCCTTGGCGTACGTGATGCCGTCGAAGTTGACGAGCACGTCGTCCAGGTCGCGGATGTCCGCCATGATCGGGTGCGTGGAGGGCAGCTGGTCCTGCCGGTAGGCCCAGGTCTTCATGGAGTTCGCGAACGTCGTCCACGAGTGCGGCCAGCGCGAGCCGGGCGCGGCGGCCTGGCAGGCGATGGAGGTGTAGGTGGCGAACGACTCGTTCAGCCACAGGTCGTTCCACCACTCCATGGTCACGAGGTCGCCGAACCACATGTGGGCCAGCTCGTGCAGGATGGTCTCCGCGCGCGTCTCGTACGCCGCGTCCGTCACCTTCGAGCGGAACACGTACTGGTCGCGGATGGTCACCGCGCCCGCGTTCTCCATCGCGCCCGCGTTGAACTCCGGCACGAACAGCTGGTCGTACTTCTCGAACGGGTAGGCGTAGTCGAACTTCTCCTGGAACCACGCGAAGCCCTGCCGGGTCACCTCGAAGATGGCGTCCGAGTCGAGGTACTCGGCGAGCGAGGGACGGCAGTAGATGCCGAGCGGGACGGACTGGCCGTCCTTCTCGTACACGCTGTGCACCGAGTGGTAGGGACCGGCGATCAGCGCCGTGATGTACGTCGAGATGCGCGGCGTCGGCTCGAAGACCCAGACGTTGTCCTGCGGCTCGGGCGTCGGCGAGTTGGAGACGACGGTCCAGCCCTCGGGAGCCCTCACGGTGAACTGGAAGGTCGCCTTCAGGTCCGGCTGCTCGAAGCTCGCGAACACCCGGCGGGCGTCCGGCACCTCGAACTGGGTGTAGAGGTAGGCCTGGTCGTCGACCGGGTCGACGAAACGGTGCAGGCCCTCACCGGTGTTGGTGTAGGCGCAGTCGGCGACCACCCGGAGGATGTTGCGGCCCCGGAGCAGGCCGGGCAGGGCGATCCGGGAATCCGCGAAGACCTCGGCCGGGTCGAGGGAGTCCCCGTTCAGCGTCACCTCGCGCACGGTCGGTGCGACCAGGTCGATGAACGACTCCGCGCCGTTGTCGGCGTCGACGTCGAAGCGCACGGTGGTCACGGACCGGAAGGTGCCGCCCTCCTGCGCGCCGGAGAGGTCGAGTTCGATCTCGTACGAGTCAACGGCGAGCAGCTGCGCCCGCTGCTGCGCCTCCTCGCGGGTCAGGTTTGTGCCAGGCACGCGGTCATCTCCTCGTTATGGGTGGGTTGCGCCATCTTTCCACGGCGGTCGGGGCTCCGGCGACGACCTGGGACTTCCCTAGGGATACCCCTCGGGCGGCCTCCGGCGGCGGTACCGGGCGCGCGAACGCGCCGTCCGGATTCCGCCGGTTTCGCGCCCCCGCGCGCGCGACCCTGACCGTATGACGAACCGCACCGTGCTCCCCATCCCCCCGGGCGTGCTGGAGGAACTGCGCACGCAGGACGACGCCGGCCGCCCGGCGTCCCCGCTCACCGACCCCGAGGGCGGCGCGCCCCTGCGTTGCTGCCTGCGCCGCAGCGAACCCGGCGAACGCATCGCGCTGGTCTCCTACGCCCCCCTGCGCCGCTGGGCCACCGAAACCGGAGCGAACCCGGGTGCCTACGACGAACAGGGCCCGGTCTTCGTCCACGCCGAACCCTGCGACGGCCCGGCGGACCCGGCCGCGCCCCCACCCTTCACGAACAGCCACCGCACCCTGCGCCGCTACTCCGCCGAGGGGCACATCCTGGGCGGCCGGCTGGTCACCGGGGGACCGGACGCCTTCGAGCAGGCCCTCGCGGAAGCACTCGACGACCCGGCCGTGGCGCTCGTCCACGTCCGGGCCGTCGAGTACGGCTGCTTCCTCTACGAGGTGCGCAGGGACTAGCCCTTCAGTTCCCGGGCCACCAGCTCCGCGATCTGCACGGCGTTCAGAGCCGCGCCCTTGCGGAGGTTGTCGTTGGAGACGAAGAACGACAGGCCGTTGTCCACCGTCTCGTCGCGGCGGATGCGGCCGACGTACGACGGGTCCTTGCCGGCGGCCTGCAGCGGGGTCGGGATGTCGGAGAGCTCGACGCCCGGGGCGTCCTTCAGCAGCTGCGTCGCGCGCTCCGGGGTGATCGGGCGGGCGAAACGGGCGTTGACCTGGAGGGAGTGGCCGGAGAAGACCGGGACGCGCACGCAGGTGCCGGAGACCTTCAGCCCGGGGATCTCCAGGATCTTGCGGGACTCGTTGCGGAGCTTCTGCTCCTCGTCGGTCTCGTTCAGGCCGTCGTCGACGAGGTTGCCCGCGAAGGGCAGCACGTTGAACGCGATGGGGCGCTGGTAGACGCCGGGCTCCGGGAAGTCCACCGCCTCGCCGTCGTGGGTGAGCTTGTCGGCGTCGGCGACCACCTTCTGCACCTGGCCGTGCAGCTCGGCGACGCCGGCGAGGCCGGAACCGGAGACCGCCTGGTACGTGGCGACGACCAGGGCCTGGAGGCCCGCCTCGGCGTGCAGCGGACGCAGGACCGGCATCGCGGCCATCGTCGTGCAGTTCGGGTTGGCGATGATGCCCTTGGGGCGGTTCGCGATCGCGTGCGGGTTCACCTCGGAGACGACCAGCGGGACCTCGGGGTCCTTGCGCCACGCGGAGGAGTTGTCGATCACGACGGCGCCCTGGGAGGCGACCTTCTCGGCCAGCGCCCGGGACGTGGCACCGCCCGCGGAGAACAGCACGATGTCCAGGCCGGTGTAGTCGGCGGTCGCCGCGTCCTCCACCGTCACGCCGTCCAGCTCCGTGCCCGCCGAACGGGCCGAGGCGAACAGGCGCAGCTCGGTGACCGGGAAGTTCCGCTCCGTGAGGATCCTGCGCATGACCGTGCCGACCTGTCCGGTGGCTCCGACGATTCCGACCCTCACGGTGACTCCCTCTCCTGCGTGTCTTCACGTGCTCGTTGCTTGGCCGAGGCTTTTCCATCATGCGGCCGACCACGCCCCGTCTGTCCACTTCTTTGGCCGGTCTGCCCGGACAGTGGGACGGCGCGTCCCGCCCGATGGTTGCGGACCTGCGGTGTCGACCCCGCTGAGCTGGAGGAATTCGTCCGGCGGGGGTCGCGCGCCGCAAGCTCGCCTGCCCATGCCGGTTCCGGCCACACGGGAGTGTGACGTACGCCTCGGCCGTCCCGCGGGAAACTCCCGGGCGGACGGCCGAACGTTCCGGGCCGGGCCGGCGTCGTAGGACAAACACGGTGAGGGGGGTGGCTTGTGCTGCTGCGCGGAAGGGCCCGGCGCGGCCGGGAGGGGCACGCCGACGACGATCCGCTGGACGCGGCACAGGAACGCCGGGTGCGGGCGGTGCTCGCACTCGGCGGAGTGCCGCAGGCGGACCTGCCGGACGGGGTACAGCAGGTCCGCCTGCGGCTGCTGGAGCGGGCGGCGAGCGGCCGGGAGGCGCCGCGGGACGTCTCGGCGTGGGCGGCGGTCGTCGCCTCCAACCTGGCCATGGACTGGCACCGGGCCAAACGCCGCCAGGAGCGGCTCGGGGAGCGGCTGGCCGGGCTGCGCCGGCTGGAGCACCCCTCCGGGGAGGAGACCAGCGTGCTGTCCGTCGCGGTCGCCCAGGGCCTGGACGAGCTGCCGGCCGCCCAGCGGCAGGTCGTCGTCCTGCGCTTCTACGCCGACCTGCCGGTGAAGTCCATCGCCGAGCAGCTCGGGATCCCGGAGGGCACGGTCAAGAGCCGGCTGCACACGGCGGTACGGGCCCTGCGCGCCCGCCTGCACGAGGACGAGGTGGTGTGACGTGTCCGGGTACGACAGCGAGGCGGACGGCGCGGACAGGGACCCGCTGATGGCCGCCCTCACCGGCGAGCCGCTGCGGGAGGACGCCGATGCCGGTGCCCGGGCGGAGTACCGCGCGGCCCGGGCGGACGTGACCCTGCTGCGCGAGCAGCTGACCGGCATCGGGGACGCCCTGGCGGACGCGGGGGAGGCGACGCGTCCGGCCGGGGCACCGCGTACGGCGCGGCGGCGCCCGCGGCCCCGGCGGGGCGTCGCCGGGCGCGGCCCGGGGGGCGTCGGGCAGGGGCCGGGGCGCGAGGACTCTCCCGCGGGTCCACGATCCGCGGGGGAGGCGGGGAAGGCGGGGAAGGGGGGGAAGTGGACCTGGCACCCGGGGATCAAGGCCGCCGCCCTCGGCATGGCCGTCGCGGCCGCCATCGGCTCCGCGACGGTGGGCCTGGGCTGGCTCGCCTCGCACGAGGGGAGCTCGGCCGACACCTCCGCGGCGAGCGGCGAGAGCGGGAGCACGGCGGACAAGGCCGCCTCCCCACGTGGCCCGGCCTACCTGGCCTGCGCCCGGCTGGTCGCCGAGGGCACGGTCGTCTCCGTGGTTCCCCTGCCGGAGGGCGGACAGGACCGCGTCACGCTCGACGTGACGCGCTCCTACAAACCCGCCCGGGGCGAGGACGAGACCACCTTCGTCATGACGCGGGGCTCCTGGCCCCTGCCCGCCGCGGGCGACCGGCTGCTGGTCGGCATCCGGTCCGGCGCGGCGGCCCCGGACCTCTGGGCGCACGGGGAGAAGGAGATCGCACGCGAGCGGGCCTGGATCGTCCCGGCGCTGCCGTCGGCGGACCGGACCCCCTGCGGGGAGGGGTGAGCGGCGCACGGGAAAGGGGCGGGTGTCCGGCCGGACACCCGCCCCTCCTCCGTCGTCCCGAGGGTTACGGCACGACCTTCTCGATCTTCACGCTGCCCAGGCCCGCGGCCGTGCCGCGCGCGTTGACCAGCTGGACCTGGCCGAAGAACTCACGGCCCTCGGGGGCGGCCGCCGCGGCGGTGACGCTGCCCGAGACCGTCGCCGAGTCGCCCGTGCCGAGCTTCACCGGCGCACCGTCGACGCTCACGCTGCCGAGCGAGGCGGAGAAGAACACGTCCTGGTAGTCGTAGGCGGTGGTGCCGGCCGGCACGCCGTAGCCGACGACCTCGATGGTGTACCTCCCGGCGGCCGGGGAGGGCACGGAGACCGACTCCTCCGAGTCGCCGTCGGCGGAGCTGCCGACCTGCTTGCCGGCCGCGTCGTAGACCGCCAGGTCCAGGTCGGCGGCGGCGTCCGAGACGTTGCCGATGGCGACGTCCAGCGACTTGGCGCCCGCGGGCACCTCGACCGTGGTGGTCTGCTTCTCGCCCTGCTTGATGGACGGGCGGGCCGTCTTGGCCGAGCCCAGCGGGCCGCCGGTCAGCTTGCCGTCGAGCGGGGCGAGGCGGTTGGTCACCTTCCACGAGGCGGTGGCCGGGGTGCCGACCTTCGCCTCGGGCACGGTCACGGTCTCCGGCTCGAAGACCGCGCCGAGGACGGCGACGTCCAGCTTGTACGGGTTGTCGAGCAGCGGCGACGTGCGGCGCGACTCGACCTCGATCTCCCACACGCCGGGCTGCGGGTTCGCGTACGACCGCACGTCCGGGCGGCAGGTGTTCGCCGGGTTCGGGTAGTTCGGGTAGCAGTTGATCGTCGACGTCGGGTCGGCCGGGACGCCGTACGGGTGGATGGAGATGAACCGGGTCTGGCTCTTGTCCTTCAGCCCGCTCAGCGCCACCTCCAGGGACTTGGCGCCCTCGGGGACGGTGACGAAGTAGTGCTGCGAGCTGTTGCGCTGCACCGAACCCGCCGCGGAGAAGGTGTGCTGCAGCGGCTGCGAGACGACCACGGTGTGCAGGACCTGCCGGTCGATGCCCTCGGTGCGCGGGTCGTCGACCTCCAGGATCGCGCTCTTGACGCCCGCGGACTTCGGCGCGGCCTGGACCTTGACGGTCACCGGCTGGTTCAGCGGCAGCCGCACCTCGTCGGAGCCGACGATCCGGAACGTGCCGCCCGCGTTGTTCTCGAAGTGCAGCTCGTGGCGGATCGCCTTGTCGGCACCGGACGTACGGGTGATGGTGACCTCGTAGGTCTTCTTCTGGCCCGCCTTCAGGCCGCCCTCGCGGTCGTACAGGCCCGTGCCGAAGCCGGGGGTCTTCAGGAACTGGTCGATCGCGGTGTCGACCGGGGCCTTGACCGTGTACGCGTGGGAGGTGGCGCCGTCGCGGATGGCGTCCCAGGCGTCCTCGATGTTCATCAGGCCCGCGCCCTCCTCGTACGCCTGCACACCCTTGATGTGGTCGGCGGTGGAGGTGAGGGCCGTGCGCAGGGTCGCCGGGGTCAGGTCGATCTTCTTCTGCTTCGCGGCGGACAGCAGCAGCGCGGCGGCGCCGGCGGCCTGCGGGGACGCCATCGAGGTGCCCTGCAGCATGCCGTAGCCGGCCGGCAGGGAGTAGCCCGCCTCGGCGACCGGGGCGCCCGGCAGCCAGGTCTGGATGGTGTTGATGGCGGCACCCGGGGCGACCAGGGTCGGGGTGAAGCCGCCGTCCTCACGCGGGCCGCGCGAGGAGAACGGCATCATCGCGTACTTCTTCTCCACGACCGAGCCGTAGTTGGCGGCCCAGGTCTCCTTGGAGACGGACGCGCCCACCGAGATGACCTTGTCGGCCAGGGCCGGGTCGCCGATGGTGTTGGCGCCGGGGCCGGAGTTGCCGGCGGAGATCACCAGCTGCACGCCGTAGGTGTCGATGAGCCGGGTGTACAGCTCGGCGCGCGCGTTGTTGCCGTCGTTCAGCGCCGGCAGACCGCCGATCGACATGTTGACGATGTCGACACCGCGCTTGGTGACGAGGTCGATCATGCCCTCGGTCAGCGCCACGTTGGTGCAGCCGCCCGACCAGGTGCACGCGCGCGAGGAGACCAGCTTGGCGCCGGGGGCCGCGCCGTTCATCTTCCCGCCGAACAGGCCGTTGGCGGCGGTGATGCCGGCCACGTGTGAACCGTGCGAGCCCTGGATGACGCCGATGTTGACGAAGTCGGCCTTCGCGCCGGCGCCGTTGTAGACGACGTCCTTGCGGATCTCGACGACGAACGGCTGCCGCTCGGCGACGTCCGTCTTCGGGTCGTCGGTGCCGAAGTAGCCGATCTGGAAGCCGTCCTTGTACGGCTTCATCGCGGTGTCGTCGCGGAAGTCGTGGTTGTCGTTCAGGTCGACGCGGACCGTGCCGGCCGCCGGGTCGTACAGCACGCCCCAGTCGTCGGTCTTGTCGCCGTCGCGGTTGGCGTCGCCCGCCGCGTCACCGCCGGTGGTGAACGACTCCTTGAAGGTGCTGACGCGGTAGGAGCCCGCGGGCGCCGTCCAGGCCGTGCCGTCGTGCGTGAACGTGGGGCCCGCGACGGAGGTGTCCATCCGGCGCCAGGTGTTGTCGTTGTCGACGACCGGGTCGGTGGCCGTCACCCAGTCGACGATCTTCCGCTCGCCGGTGGTGGTCTTCTGCAGCGCCGGGTGGCCGAGGTCCACGCCGGAGTCCAGGATGCCGATGGTGATGCCGCGGCCGTCCGCCTTGGGGTGGTCCTCGACGAAGTCGACCGCGCCCGTCTCGAAGGAGGGGTTGTACGGGTTCTCGGCCGGGGTCTTCTTCCCCGGCGCCGGGTAGGTGCCCGTCGCCGCGGCGCCCTTGGCGGCGTCCGCGCTCGGCGTCGGGTCGTCCAGCGGGATCTCCTCGCGCAGGTCGATGCCGTGCACCGAGGAGAGCTTGGCGGCGGCCGCGATGGCCGCGTCGGCCCGGGAGGTCGGGACGGTGGCGCGGACGTAGCCCAGTTTGTCGTCGGACCGGCCCACCGTGCCGCCCTTGACCGCGTCGAGCTGCCCGGCGACCTGCTCGGTCCGCCCGGGCGCGGTGGCGATCATCATCGTGACGGTCTTGTCGCCGTCGGCCTTGGCCTCGGCGAGCAGGTCCGCGTCGTCCGAACCGAGCTTGTCGTGCGCGGACTTCACGTCCGCGTCGGCCGGGGCGGCGGCACCGGGGCCGTCCGCGGCGAACGCCAGGGGGACCGGACCGGCCGCGGAGAGCGCGGCGACGAGTCCGGCGGCCACGGCGATGCGCGCCACGCGTCTCCGGCCCGATATCGGGTCACGCTGGGGGGTGAGGGTCATCGGCATCCCTTGTAGGTAAAGGAACGAGCGGGGACGACCGGGGCCGATCGGACCCGGTCGCCGCGGTCCGGAACGGCGAGCCCGGACGATCGCACAGCTTTACGCAAGGGGAAGTTCTTTGGGGAGGGTTGACCGAAACGAAATGGATGTATGGGGAAAACCCCCGATGCGTTTTGCGGGTATCGGTCCCGAAGGAGGTGAAATCGGTTAACGTCCCGGAGTGCGACAGAAGTTGAGGGTGGCGGCCTACGCCATATGCGTCCGCGACGGACAGATCCTGCTCGCCCGCTCGCCCGCCCAGGACGGCACCCCCGAGTGGGTCGTACCCGGCGGCGGCATGGAGCACGGCGAGGATCCCCACGACACCGTGCGGCGCGAGGTCGAGGAGGAGACCGGCTACACGATCGAGGTGACCGGGCTGCTCGGCGTGGACTCCTCCCGCCGTGTCTTCCGCGACGGCTTCGGACGCGCCCTCGACCACCACGCCGTCCGGCTCGTCTACGAGGGCCGCGTCACCGGCGGCGAACTGCGCCACGAGATCAACGGCTCCACCGACCTCGCCGCCTGGCAGGACCTGGACGCGGTGCCCGGCCTGGTCCGGGTCCCGATGGTCGACACCGCCCTGCGCATGTGGCGCGAGCGGCCCGTGACCGGCAGGCTGGCCGGCGCCCCGGAGTAGGCCGGGTACCCGGGCAGGTGAACGCCGTGTGACCGGCTCCGGGCCGCTCCCGGAGCGGTCGACGACGCCCTGGGTAGCCCAAGATCCACGTACGGTGATCGGCGCTGCGCGTTGCCGCCTTGTTCACGCGCAGGTCATTCCCGGTGCCAACGATCCAGTACGAGCGGGGTGTTCACGTCACGGACGCCTCGCGACCACTGCCGACGCGTTCGCACTCGGGGAGAGAAGCGCATGTCGCGCACACGCTCAGTCGCCGGCTCCGGCCAGGGCATCCACCGCCGTTCCGTCCTCGCCGCCACCGGGGCGGTCGCCCTGTCCGCGGGCGTCGGTTACGCGCTGCGGCCCAGCGACAGCCAGGCCGCCACCGCCAAGGAGACCGCCGAGGCCGTCGCCGCCTCCTCGCGCCGGGCCCCGGCCGCACCGCTGGCCCCCTACACCCGGGGCACGACCGTGGCGTCCGTCGCCACCCCGCGCGCCGGCTCCGGGTACCGGCGCCTGGGCGAGGGACCGGGCTGGCAGCGGGTCGTGCGCTCCGAGCTGGCCGCCCCCAAGTCCGGACGCGCCGGGCGCCGTACGGCGCTCGCGGCGTTCGTGCAGCTCACCGACCTGCACATCATCGACGCCCAGCACCCGCTGCGCCTGGAGTACCTGCGCTCGGCGGACGTGCACGCCTGGCGGCCGCACGAGGCGCTGACCGTGCAGGGCGCCATCGCGCTGGTGGAGCGGATCAACGCGCTGCGCGGCGCCCCCGTCACCGGTGCCCCGTTGCACTTCGCCATGACCACCGGCGACAACACGGACAACAACGCCAAGTCCGAGCTGGAATGGTTCCTGAAGGTCATGAGCGGCGGTCGCATCACCCCCAACACCGGCGACCCGCGCCGCTACGAAGGGGTCCAGAACAGCGGCCTGAAGCTCTACTGGCAGCCGGACGCCGCCCTTCGCGACGCCGACAAGCAGGCCGGGTTCCCCCGCCTCGACGGCTTCCTGAAGGCCGCGATCCGCGAGGTGCAGAGCCCGGGCCTGAACCTGCCCTGGTACTCCACGGTCGGCAACCACGACTCCCTGCCGATGGGCTGCTACGCCTCGCACGGCGACTCCTACCTGACGGACCTGGCCGTCGGCGGCCGGAAGCTGATGGACGTGCCGGCCGCGCAGGCGAAGCGGCTCCAGACCCTCATCAAGAAGGCCCGGGACCCCGAGGGCGTGCGCTACCACGACTTCCTGAAGTCCCACGCCCGCGCCATGCGTGCGGTCACCCCCGACGAAAGCCGCGCCCCCTTCACCCCCGCCGAGTACGTGCGCGCACACCTGGACCCGGCGTTCCGTGGCGTGGGCCCGGTCGGCCACGGCTACTCCTCGGCCAACCTGGACGCGGGCACCCAGTACTACGCCTTCCGCATCTCCGACGAGGTCATCGGCATCAGCCTGGACACCACCGACGCGGGCGGCCACTACGCGGGCTCCATCGGCTCGGCCCAGCTGCGGTGGCTCGACCGGACCCTGCGGGAGAACAAGGACTCCTACGCGGTGGTCTTCAGCCACCACACCAGCAAGACGATGAACAACACCCGCCCCGACCCGGCCCGGCCCCACGAGCGGCGCCGCACCGGCCAGGAGGTCCTGGCCCTGCTCGGCAGCCACCGCAACGTGCTGGCCTGGGTCAACGGCCACATCCACAAGAACGTCATCACGCCGCACTCCGCGCCCGACGGCCGCTCGTTCTGGGAGATCTCCACCGCCTCCCACGTCGACTTCCCGCAGCTGGCCCGGGTCATCGAACTGGCCGACAACAAGGACGGCACGATCTCCCTGTTCACCACGCTGGTGGAGTCCTCGGCGCCGCACCGCACGGACTTCTCCGACCTCTCGCAGACCGGCCTCGCGGCGCTCTACCGGGAACTGTCCCTCAACGCCCCGGGCGCGAGCACGACCCTCGGCGGCAACCCCGAGGACCGCAACACCGAACTGGTCCTGAAGAAGGGCTGACGCCCGGCGCGAGGAGGGGCCGCCGGTGCGCCCCGGCGGCCCCTCCTCTCCCCTCCTGGTTCCGCTCCGGTCCGTCACTACCGGGGCAGGACCACGACGTACGCGGCCGGTTCGCGGTCGGCCGACGCCATCAGCGCCGTGCGGACCACCGTCGCCTGCTGTTCCAGGGAGTCGCGCAGCTTCCTGGGCGTGATGTGGACGACCGTGATCCCGAGCCGCTCCAGGTGCTCGCGCTTGCGGGCGTACTCGGACCACACCGCGTCGTCGTCCTGCCGGGGTGCCCGGGTGTCCAGTTCGAGGGCCACCGCCTGGTCCGGCCAGTACGCGTCCAGGCCGCCGAGATAGGGGCCGCCGGGCAGGCGCAGGTCCACGTTCCACACCGGGTCGGGCAGGCCGTACTCGCGGACCATCCGGTACAGGCGGTCCTCGGCGATGGCGCGGCCCTCGGCCAGCAGCGAGTCCACCGCGTCCACCACGTGGGGGCGGCTCAGCAGCCGCGCCTGGTTCAGCTCGCGCACCACGGAGGCCGGGTCGCAGTGGCCGCCGCGCACCGCCTCCGTCAGCAGCCTGCGCACGGTCACGGCGTCCGCCAGTCCGGCCACGGCGTCGGCCAGCGCCCGGGCCACCGGGGCCACCGGGACGCCCGTGACCTGCTCCGGGTCGGGCAGCGCGGGGGTGCGGACGATCCGCGCGCAGCCCGTGGAGCGCAGCCGCCGCATGCGCGGGACCAGGACGTCGAACGCGTCCAGGGACGGCAGCGGGGGAGTGGAGGAGAAGCCGTGCAGGGTGAGCGCGGCCAGCCCGGTGATCATCACGTCCGCGTAGGCGGGCGTGTGTGCCGTGCTCGCGCCGGGCTGGGCCGGAACACCGGTGCCGCGCTCCCGTGCCGCGTACATCAGCACCGCGTGCAGCCGCTCCTCGCTGGTCGGCGGGCCCGGGTGGAGCAGGACCACGCCCGGCAGGAGCTGCTGCCAGGGGCCGCCGGGACGGCACTGCTCGTTCGTCTCGGCCGTGGAGACCCCGTGCGCGCGGAGCCGGGCCGTCGTCGTGACGCGGGGCCGGGCACCGCCGGACAGGTCGTGCAGGGGGCGGGGGGAGAGCGGGGTGTTGTGGGTCATGACCCGCAATTTCCCGCGTCCGGGACGCCCTTGAACCGCTGTTACAACTCCGTCGACAAATGCGGACAACACAGCACTAAAGGACGAATGTTCGGATGCCGAAAGCCCCTGGTCCGTTCGGGTGCGGGCCAGGGGTTACGGCTCGTCGGGCACACATCTCGTAACAAGCCGGCACGCCCGAATCCAAGGCCAAAGCTACTGGTCAGCGGCCTCGTCGCACGCCTGTCCGCGCAGTGCCCGCGCCAGGTCGTCCCGGGCCTCCAGTACCAGCCGGCGCAGCGCCGGGGCCGCCTCCCGGTGGGCGTCCAGCCAGGCGTCCGTGGCGGCCAGCGTCCGCTGCGACTGCTGCAGCGACGGGAACAGTCCCTGCACCACGTGCATGCCGATCTGGATCGACCGCTCGGCCCAGACGCGCTCGATCGCCGCGAAGTACTTCTCCGCGTACGGCGCGAGCAGGTCCCGCTGGGAGTCCTGACAGAAGCCCGCGATGGTGGCCTCGACCATGGCGTTGGACAGCGCGTCGGACTCCACGACCTGCGCCCACGCCTGCGCCTTGACCGCCTCCGCCGGGCGCGCGGCCAGGCAGCGCACCTGGTGCCGCTTGCCGGAGGCCGTGTCGTCCCGGGCCAGCTCCTCCGCCAGCACCTTCTCGTCCACGTCCCCGTGCGCGGCCAGCGGCTCCAGGAACGCCCAGCGCAGCTCCTGGTCCAGCTCCAGTCCCTCGACCGTGGCCGCGCCCTCCAGCAGGTCCCGCAGCAGCGCGAAGTCGGCCTCGGCGGTGGCCGTCCGGGCGAAGAAGCGCGCCCACGCCAGCTGCTGCTCGCTGCCGGGCCCGGCCGCGTACAGCTCGCGCCGCGCGCCCTCGGCGAGCAGCCGGGCGGTCGTCTCCCGCCGGGCCGGTGCCGAGTAGTGCGTGACCGCCGACTCCGCCCACGCGTGCAGCATCTGCAGGACGCCGATCTCGGACTCGCGCCCCGCGAACCGCAGGACCAGCTCCACGAAGTCCCGCGCCGGGAGCAGCGCGTCCCGGGTCATGTTCCACAGCGCCGACCAGCACAGCGCGCGGGCCAGCGGGTCCATGACCGACCCCAGGTGCTCGCGCAGCGTGGCCAGCGACGTCTCGTCGAAGCGGATCTTGCAGTACGTCAGGTCGTCGTCGTTGACCAGGACCAGGTCCGGGGCGTCGGCACCGGCCGCCTCCGCGACGACGGTCCGCGCGCCGTCGACGTCGGTCTCCACGCGCGCGTACCGCTCCAGCGCCCCGCCGTCCGTCACCCGGTACAGGCCCACCGCCACCCGGTGCGGGCGCAGCTCCGGGTGCGACTCGGCGGCCTCCTGCACCACCGCGAGCTCCTCGACGCGGCCGTCGGCGCCCAGCAGCACCTGCGGCGTCAGCGCGTTCACCCCGGCCGTCTGCAGCCAGGACCGCGACCAGGCACTCATGTCCCGGCCGCTGGTCTCCTCCAGCACCGACAGCAGGTCACCCAGGCGCGTGTTGCCGTACGCGTGCCGCTTGAAGTAGCGCCGCGCGCCCTCCAGGAACGCCTCCTCCCCGACGTACGCCACGAGCTGCTTGAGCACCGACGCTCCCTTGGCGTACGTGATGCCGTCGAAGTTCAGCTTGGCGTCCTGCAGGTCGCGGATGTCCGCCGTGATCGGGTGCGTGGAGGGCAGCTGGTCGGCCCGGTACGCCCAGGCCTTGCGGCGGTTGGCGAAGGTGACCCAGCCGTTGGTGAAGCGGGTCGCGCCGACCAGTGAGAACTCTCCCATGAAGTCCGCGAACGACTCCTTCAGCCACAGGTCGTCCCACCACTCCATGGTGACCAGGTCGCCGAACCACATGTGCGCCATCTCGTGCAGCACGACGTTGGCCCGGCCCTCGTAGGACGCCTGCGTCACCTTGCCGCGGAAGATGAACTCCTCCCGGAACGTCACCAGGCCCGGGTTCTCCATCGCGCCCAGGTTGTACTCGGGCACGAACGCCTGGTCGTACTTCCCGAACGGGTACGGGTAGTCGAAGTGGTCGTGGAAGAAGTCCAGGCCCTGCTTGGTGACCAGGAAGACGTCGTCGGCGTCGAAGTGGGGCGCGAGCGCCTTGCGGCACAGGGCGCCGAGCGGGATCTCCAGCGTGGTGCCGTCCGGGAACGTGCGGGAGTACGCGTCCGTCACGTAGTGGTACGGGCCCGCAACCACACACGTGATGTACGTCGAGATCGGCCGGGTCTCCGCGAACCGCCACACCCCGTCGGACCGTTCACCGGCGCCGTTGCTCCACACCGTCCAGCCCTCCGGGGCCCGCACCTCGAAGCGGAACGGGGCCTTGAGGTCGGGCTGCTCGAAGTTGGCGAAGACGCGGCGGGAGTCGGCCGGCTCGTACTGCGTGTACAGGTACACCTCGCCGTCCTCCGGGTCGACGAAGCGGTGCAGGCCCTCGCCGGTGCGCGAGTAGGCGCACCGGGCGTCGACCACCAGCTCGTTGTCCGCGGCCAGGTCCTCCAGCGTGATCCGGCAGCCGTCGAAGACCTCACCGGGGTCCAGGTCACGGCCGTTGAGTGAGACGGACGTCACACTCGGCGCGATCAGGTCGGCGAAGCTGCTCGCGCCGGGCTCGTTGCAGCGGAAGCGGATCGTCGTGACCGAGCGGAACGTGCGGGGCCCGTCGCCGCTGTCCTCACCGACCGCGGACCGCAGGTCGAGGGACACCTCGTACCCGTCGACGCTCAGCAGTGCGGCCCGCTCGCGGGCCTCGTCGCGGGACAGATTCTCACCGGGCACGGGCGGAACTCCTCAAGCGTCGTGGAATGCGGCTGAACAGCACCGATCCTGCCACGAGCCCCTGACGCCGGTCAGCCGGGAATGGCCGGGGAACACGGAGGCGTTCCCCGGAGAAACGGTTACCTCACGAGGAGAGACATGTCGGACAAGACCCCCGTCGACTTCTGGTTCGACCCGCTGTGCCCCTGGGCGTGGATGACCTCCCGTTGGGTGCTGGAGGTGGAGAAGGTCCGGGACATCAAGGTCCGGTGGCACGTCATGAGCCTCTCCGTGCTCAACGAGAACAAGCTCGACGAGCTGCCCGAGAAGTACCGCGAGCTGCTGGAGACCGGCTGGGGCCCCGTCCGCGTCGCCATCGCCGCGCAGCAGGAGCACGGCGCCGAGGTGCTCGGCGACCTCTACACCGCGCTCGGCACCCGCATCCACAACCAGGGCGAGGGCCACGGCAGGGAGACCGTCGCCGCCGCCCTGAAGGACGTGGGCCTGCCCGGCTCCCTCATGGAGCACTGGGACTCCACCCCGTACGACGCCGAGCTGCGCGCCTCCCACAAGGAGGGCATCGACAAGGTGGGCCAGGACGTCGGCACGCCCGTCATCGCCGTGCCCGGCGCCGACGGCGAGCAGATCGCCTTCTTCGGCCCGGTCGTCACCCCGGCCCCCAAGGGCGAGGAGGCCGCCCGCCTGTGGGACGGCACCCTGGCCGTCGCCTCGGTCCCGGGCTTCTACGAGATCAAGCGCACGCGCACCAAGGGCCCGGACTTCTCCAACCTCTAGGGCTCACTCGGCGGGGGCGGCCCCTCCCCGAACCGCCCGGGGAGGAGGCCGCCGCCACCCGTGTGCAGATACGGCTGGTACCAGAGGCACCCCGGCACCGTGCAGCGCCAGAGGTCGTGCACGTAGTGGCGGGGGTCCTTCCGGTCCTCGCGGACCGCCGCCCGCTCCTCCTCGTTGAGCTTCCGGAAGTCCTGCATACTGCCGCAGGTCCGGCACGCCCTCCGGATCATCAGCCCCTCCTCGCGCTCACCGCCAGGTCCGGGAAGTCGGTTACGACCGCATCGACCCCCATGTCGTAGTACAGCGCGTATTCGGCGAACGCGTCCCCGAAATCGTTCGGTCCGCTCCCGCGCCGGAACCGGGCCGGCAGGAACTGGTTCTCCGCGCGGAAGGTGTAGGGCCCGATCCGCAGTCCCGCCGCGTGCGCGTCCGCGACCAGCGACGTGCCGGCGACCGACGACTTGTCGGGCCCGATCCAGTCCGCGTACGCCGCGATCCGGGCGAGCCCGGCCGGGCTCATCATGTCCCGGTACGTCGTCGGGTCACCGGACGACACCAGGTCGTACGGCCCGCCCGTCGTGCCGAGCGCCTGCCACAGCGGCACGCCCAGCCGTTCCGAGGCGATCCGTTGGAGACTCGTCGGCTCGAAGGACTGCACGACGCACTCGCGCCGCCCCAGCCGGTTGCGGCGGACGGCCGAGGCCAGCTTCGGCTCCAGCGGCAGTCCGATCGAGCGGAAGTACGCCGGGTGCTTGGTCTCGGGGAAGACGGCCACGGTCCGGCCGTGTGCCTTCGACAGCCGCCGCGCCAGGTCCACGACCTCCTGGAAGGTCAGGATCCGCTCCCGCCCGTCGAAGACCGTGTTGCGGTCGCGGACGGCCGGCAGCCGCTCCACCGCCCGCAGCGTCCTCAGCTCGGCCAGCGTGAAGTCCTCCGTGAACCACCCGGTGACCGGGCGCCCGTCGACCGTCTTCGTCGTGCGCCGGTCCGCGAACTCCGCCCGGCCCGCCACGTCGGTCGTCAGGGAGATCTCGTTCTCGTGCCGGACCACCAGCTCGTGGTCCTTCGTCGGCACCAGGTCCGGTTCGATCCAGTCGGCGCCCGTCTGCACCGCGTGGGTGTAGGAGGCCGCCGTGTGCTCCGGGCGCCAGCCGGCCGCGCCGCGGTGACCGATGACGACCGGGCCGCGCGGGCGGGGGCCGGCGGCCGCCACCGGGGCGGCGGCCGCCCCCGCGGCCGCCGCGAGCAGGAGGGATCTCCGTCCGAGCCGCATGCGACTCCCTTTCCTCGGTGGGATGTTCACGCACGTGCGCGGGCCCTGGCCCCGGCCAGCCGCTCCAGGTGCTCCGCATAGCCCTCCGCGTAGGCCGCGGCCCGGCCCGGGTCCGGCTCGACGACGGCCGTCGGCCTCGTCCACGCCCCGGCGTCCAGCCCGGCCCCGAACCGCTCGGCCGCCGCCAGCACCGCCCCCCGCGCGCCCACCTCGCCCTCGACGACCCGCAGGGGCCGCCCGAGCACGTCCGCCAGCAGCCGCGTCCAGGCCGGGCTGCGGGTGCCGCCGCCGCAGACGGCGAGGCTCCCCGTCAGGCCCGCCGCCTCCAGGCAGTGCCGGGCCGCGTACCCGATGCCCTCGCAGGTGGCACGCACCAGGTCGCCCCGGGTCGACTCCAGGGAGACGCCGGTGAGTTCGGCGCGCAGCCGCGGCTCGACGAAGGGGGCCCGTTCGCCGGAGGGCGCGAAGTAGGGCAGCACGCGCACGCCGTGCGCGCCGGGCGGAGTCTGCGCCAGCAGGCCGTCCACCTCGTCGTGCCGCACCCCGGTCGTGGACAGCACCCAGTCCAGTGCCGCCGTGCCGACCATGGCCGGCATGGCGCGCAGCCAGTGCCCGGGCCGGTCCGTGGAGATGTACAGCCCGGCCGGTTCACCGGACAGGTCGAGCCCGGTCGTGGCGACCAGGCTGGCCAGGCAGGTGCCGACGATGAGCAGCCCGTCGCCCGGGGACGTCACCCCGGCGCCCAGCGCGCAGGCCGGCAGGTCGTAGGGGCCGCCTGCGAGCGGGGTGCCGGGCGGCAGGCCCGCGCCCCGCGTCCGCGCCGTGGCGACCGGGTCGCTGACCGGGGCCAGCAGGCCCCGCCGGTGGCCCAGTCCGAGCAGTTCGACGACCCGGTCGTCGTACGTCCGGGTCCGCGGGTCGAGGAACGGCATCGACGCGTCCGACACGTCCGTCGTCGGACCGGTCCCCGTCAGCCGCTGGAACACCACGTCCTTGCAGTACAGGGCCGCCTTCGCGGCGTCCAGCGCCTTCGGCTCGTGGCGGTCGAGCCAGGCCAGCAGCGGCCCCGGGCAGCCGGGGAACATCGCGGAACCGGTCCGCCGGAACACCGTCTCGAACGTGCCGTCCGCCAGCCACCGGTCGACCAGTTCGTGGGCGCGCCCGTCCATCCAGGAGGCGGCGGGGCGCACCGGCCGGCCCTCGCCGTCCACCAGCCACACCCCGTCCCCCTGCCCGGTCAGCCCGGCGAACTCCACCGGCTCCGCCACCGCCGAGGTCAGCGCGCCGAGCACGCCGACGACCGCCCCGTACACCTCCTCCACGTCCTGCTCGACGACCCCGCCGTGCAGCGACAGGCCCACCGGCCGGGCCTCGACGGCCAGTTGGCGGCCCGCCGCGTCGAAGGCCGCCGCCTTGACCATGGACGTGCCCACATCGATACCGACGTACATGCGGCTCTCCTCCGGGTCCTTCAGGTCAGACAGTGCGCGAGCGGCTCCCCCCGCACCCAGCGGCCCACCTCTTCGGCGGCGATCCGCGCGGCCTTCTCCGCCACCGCGCGCGAGGCGCCGCCCAGATGGGGCGTGAGCACCACGCGTCCGGCGAATGCCCGCAGCCGGGACTCCACCGGCAGCGGCTCCCGCTCGTAGGTGTCGAGGGCGGCGGCCGACACCCGACCGCTCTCCAGTGCGTCGCACAGCGCGTCCTCGTCCAGCAGCGGGCCCCGGGCCACGTTCACCACCACCGCCCCGTGCGGCAGCAGGCCCAGCTCCCGGGCGCCGATCAGCCCCCGCGTCTCGGGGGTGAGCCGGGCGTGCAGGCTGACCACCCGGGAGCGGCGCAGGAGGTCGTCGAGCGAGGTGACGCGCAGGCCGTGGATCTCGCCGTGCACGTACGGGTCGTACACCATCACCCGCGCGCCGAAGGCGCACAGCACCCGCGCGACCCGGCTGCCGACGGCCCCGTACCCGACCAGCCCGACGGGCAGGTCCTCCAGCTCGTGGCCGCTCTCCTCGTACGTGTAGTACGTGACCCCCTCCCAGCTGCCCCGCCGGGCGAGCGGCTCGTGGGCCTGGGGGATGCGGCGCAGGGCGCACAGCATCAGGCCGAGGGTGAACTCGGCGGTGGCGGCGGCGTTGCGGCCGGGCGCGAAGCACACGCGCACGTCCCGCCGCTTGGCCGCGTCCAGGTTGACGTTGACCGGCCCGCCCCGGCAGACCACGACCAGCCGCAGCTCCGGGCAGGCGGCCAGGACCCTCTCGGTGACCGGCCCCATCTGTGTGACCAGCACCTGCGCCCCGGCCAGCGCCTCGATCATCTCGTCCTCGGCGTCACTGGCCTCGCGCACCTCGGCGACCGGCCCGAACGGCTCCAGCGGCCAGCCCAGCCGCAGCTCCCGCACCTCGGCCCGCTCCACTTCGCGCTCCACCGCCCGCGTGATCAGTGACGGCAGGACGAAGTGGTCACCGGCGGCCACGACACGCGTGCTGTTCCCGGCAGTCATCGCAGGGTTTCTCCCGTCTCGGCGTCGAAGACATGGGTGTGTCCGAGGTCCGCGGCGACGCGCACCCGGTCGTCGTGGGCGAGCCGGACCCCGGGGTCGGTGAGGACGACCAGGTGCCGCTCGACACCGTCGAGAGCGAGGGTCGCGATGCCCGACTCCAACAGCGGTTCATGGGCGACGACCCGTGCGGGCAGGCCGCCTTCGGCGGTGAGCCGGACGTCCTCCGGGCGGATCCCGACCACCACCTCCCGCCCCGCGTCCACCGGCACGGGCAGCGCGATCCGCACCGCGTCGGAGAGGCGGGCCTGGCCGTCGCCGTCGGCGATACCGGGCAGCAGGGTGATGGCGGGCTCGCCGACGAAGTCCGCGACGAACACGTTGGCCGGGCTGTCGTAGATCTCGTAGGGGGTGCCGAGCTGCTGGATGACGCCGTCCTTCATCACGGCGATCCGGTCGGCGAGGGAGAGGGCCTCCTCCTGGTCGTGGGTGACCAGGATGGTGGTGTGGCCCAGGTCCTTCTGGATGCGCTTGAGTTCGCGGCGGGTGGTGTCCCGCTGGGCCGCGTCCAGGTGGGAGAGGGGTTCGTCGAGGAGCAGTACGTCCGGTTCGCGGATCAGGGCCCGGGCCAGCGAGACGCGCTGCTTCTGGCCGCTGGACAGGCCGGCCGGGCGGGCGTCGAGGAGGTCGGTCAGACCGACCCGTTCGGCGATCTCCTTCACCTTGCGGTCGACGTCTCCCCGATCTCTACGGCCCCGGGCCTTCAGTCCGAACGCCAGGTTCTCCGCCACCGACAGCGGCGGATACAGCGCGTAGTTCTCGAACGCGACCCCGATGTTTCGCTGCCGCGCCGGCCGTTGGACCACCGACGCGCCGCCGACCAGGATGTCCCCGCCGGTCACCGGCTCAAGACCGGCGATCATGCGGAGGGTCGTCGACTTGCCGCAGCCCGACGGGCCGAGCAGCCCGAGCAGCTCCCCGGAACGCAGCGCGAGGTCGAGGCCGCGCACCGCGTCCACGCCCGGACGGCCCCGGGCCCGGTAGGTCTTGCGCAGATCACGTAGCTCCAGCTCGGTCATCGCTGCCCTTCGTCGCGCAGACCTCGTAACGGACCTTGTGCTCGTCCAGGTCCCGCAGTGCCTCCGCCGACGCCCCGTCGTCCACGAGGACCGTGTCGAAGCGGGACAGCGGGACGACCCGGTGCAGGGCGACCCGGCCGAGCTTGGTGTGGTCGATCAGCAGCACGTTGCGGGCGGCCGCGTCGAGCATCGCCCGCTTCACCGACACGATGTGCTGTTCCTGGTGGTAGGCGTAACCCCCGTGCACGGCCGACGTCGACGCGAAGCACACGTCCACCCGCAGCTGCTCGACCGCCTCCACGCACGACACCCCGAGGAACGAGGAGTGCAGCGGGTCGTAGTCGCCGCCGAGGGCCATCAGATGGATGCCCCGCTGGCCGGCCAGGAGGTTGATCGCCTCCAGGAAGTTGGTGACGACCGTCAGGGGCGTGACCTCGCCCGTGCACAGCCGTCTGGCTATCTCCAGGGTGGACGTGGAGTCGTCCAGCAGGATCGCCATGCCGGGCTCCACCATCCGCAGGGCGTGCTCGGCGACGGCGGCCTTCTCGGCGCGCATGGTCTTCAGCCGGTACTGCACGTTCGACTCGAAGACCCCCGACGGCTGCGCGGTCACCCCGCCGCGGAACTTGCGGACGACGCCCTGCCGTTCGAGCTCGTCCAGGTCCCGGTGGATGGTCATCAGGCTCACCCCGAACCGCTCGGCCAGCTCCGCCGCCGTCGCCGAACCGTCGGCCAGCACCTGCTCGGCCATGGCCGCCTGCCGCGCCGCGGGCCCCTGCTGTCCACCACTGCTGTTGCTCATGGCTGTGTCTCTATCCGTCGTCCCGGTCGTTCCGGCCGGTCGGCCTCGAACAGCAGCAGGTTCTCAGGCCGGACCACGAGCCGTACCGGATCGTCCGGGCGCAGGCGCGCCGCGTCCGCCCGGGCGGCCACGAGCGACACCCGCTGCTCCCCGGTGCCGAGGCGGACCGTGACCTCGACGGACCGGCCGAGCACCTCGGTGACGTACACGGTCCCGGTCAGTGCGTGGCCCTCGCCGCGCAGGGCGATGTCCCGGGGACGGATCCCGACCAGGACGTCCGTGCCCACCGCGGCCCGCGCGCGCACCGGCACCTCGACCCCGCCGTCCGACCGCACGCCGCGCTCCGTCACCACCCCCGGCAGCAGATTGATCCGGGGCCGGCCGAAGGCCCGTGCGACCTCCGTGTCGTGGGGCCGGTACCAGATCTCCTCCCGCGTGCCCGTCTGCGCGATCCGCCCCTGCCGGACGACCCCGATCCGGTCGCCGAGCGCCAGCGCCTCGACCGAGTCGTGGGTGACGTAGAGGGTGGTGGTGCGCTGCACGGCCCCGATGGCCTTCAGTTCGGCGCGCATCTGCTGGCGCAGCTTGGCGTCGAGGTGGGACAGCGGCTCGTCGAGCAGGAAGGCCCGGGCGGGGCGGACCAGCACCCGGCCGAGGGCGACGCGCTGCCGCTGCCCGTTGGACAGTTGCCCGACGGACCGGTCCAGCAGCCCGGAGATGCCGAGCAGTTCGGCGATCGCGCCGATGCGCTGCCGGGCCTCGGCGGCGGGCAGCCGGTACCGGGGAGAGCGCAGGGGCGAGGCGAGGTTGTCGTAGACCGAGCGGTGCGGGTAGAGGGCGTAGCTCTCGAAGCACATCGCCACGCCCCGGTCGTAGGGCTCGACGCCGCGCATGTCCTCGCCGCCGAGCACGACCGTGCCGGAGTCGGGCTGTTCGAGCCCGGCGACGGTCTTGAGCGTGGTGGTCTTGCCCGCCCCCGACGGGCCGAGCAGGCAGAAGAACTCGCCCTCCCGCACCTCCAGGTCCAGCCCGTCCAGCGCGACGGTCCTCCCGTACGTCTTGCGTATCCCGCTGAGCCGGATCACGACTTCACCGCCCCGAAGGAGAGCCCCCGCACCAGATAGCGCTGGATGGTCAGCGCCAGCAGCAGCGGCGGGACGACGGAGACGAGCGCTGCGGCGGCCGTGAGGTTGTACTTGGGCCGGTCACCGCCGAGGAAGGACAGGGCGCCCACGGTCACCGTCTGGGCCTCGTTGGAGGTGAGGATCAGCGGGAAGACGAAGTTGTTCCAGGCGAAGATGAACGCCAGCAGCGACACGGCCGCGATGCCCGGCTTGACCAGCGGCAGGGCCACCTTGAAGAAGGCCTGCTTGCGGGTGTAGCCGTCCAGCAGGGCCGCCTGCTCCAGCTCCGGGGTGAGGTCGGCGAAGTACGACCGCATGATCCACACGATGAGCGGCAGCGTCACCAGTTGCAGCACCCACACCATGCCGACGTACGTGTCGAACAGGCCGAGCTTCTGGTAGAGCACGAACAGCGGGATGATGACGGTCAGTTCCGGCGCGAAGCGGAACGACAGCAGCGTGAACATCAGGTTCTCCGAGCCCTTGAACCGCCACCGGGCGGAGGCGTACGCCGCCGGGAGCCCGACGGCCAGGGACAGGGCCACCGCCCCCACCGACACCACCAGGCTGTTGACGAAGAACCGCACGAACGGGATGCCCTCGCTGTCGCCGAGGACGGTCCGGTAGCCGTCGAGGGTGGGGGAGAAGGAGAAGTAGGTGGAGAACAGCTGGTCCGCCGGCTTCAGCGACAGGATCACCATCCAGGCGATCGGGAACAGCGCGAAGACGAAGTAGAGGACCAGGGCGGCGTCCGCGAGCCATCCCAGCGCGCGCTTGCTCACGTGGACACCTCCGCGGCTCGGCGCTGGATCTTCCCCAGGTGCTTCACCAGCACCATCGCGGCCAGGTACACCACGGCCCACAGCACGATCGTGTAGGAGATCCCGAAGGAGTAGCGCTGGAAGCGGATCGCCTCCAGGTAGGCCCGGATCTGCAGCACGACGGTCGAGTCGCCCGGCCCGCCCTCGGTGAGGGCGTAGATGATGTCGAACACCTTCAGCGAGTCCATGAACCGGAAGATCACGGCGACCAGGACGTACGGCCACAGCATCGGCAGGGTCAGCCGGCGGAAGGTGTACCACCACCCCGCGCCGTCCACGGCCGCCGCCTCGAACGGGGAGGCGGGCAGCGACCGCAGACCGGCCAGGGCGAGGATCGCCACGAACGGGGTGTAGACCCACACGTCCACGGCGATCGACGACAGCAGGGCGCCCGCCGGGGTGTCGGTCCACTGCACGCCGCCCAGACCGAACGGCCTGAGCAGGTGGTTCACGACCCCCACCGACGGCTGCAGCATCAGCTTCCAGATGATCGCGGCGATCACCGGGGCGATCATCAGCGGCAGGATCAGGATCTTCTCCAGGACTCGTCCGGCCACCGTCGAGCGGTGCAGCAGCAGGGCGACGGCCACTCCCAGCACGGTCTCCGCCAGGGCCGCCCCGACCGCGTACAGCACGGTCACCCACGCCGAGTTCCAGAACGCCTCCTGGGTGAAGACGGTGGTGTAGTTCTCGAACCGCACCATGTCCGGCTGCGGTTTGCTCGCGGAGAAGTCGAACAGCGTGTAGTACAGCCCGAGCCCGAAGGGGTACAGGATCCCGCAGGTCAGCAGCAGGGCCGGGACGATGAGGAGGTACGGGCGCAGCGCGAGCCGCATGGCTAGCCCACCTTGCCGGCGAGGTCGTCCGCCAGCCCGTCCAGGACCGGCTTCGCGCCCTTGCCGCCGTAGATCTCCTGGAGGGCCGCGGCCCAGCTCGTCGTCGCGTCGAAGAACTGCGCCTGCGGGGTGAACTGGATCCTCGTCTGGTCGACGACCGTCTCGAAGGTTTCCAGGAACCCGGGCAGGTGCCGCATCTTGTCCTTGTACGCGGCGTCCTCGGCGACCGACCTGCGCACCGGGTCGATGTGGTTGTGGGTGATCGCGCCCCTGCGCAGGTGCTCCTTGCCGGTGGCCCACTGCAGGAACAGCCAACCGGCGCTCTTCTTCTTGCTCTTGGCGTTCATGCCGAGCGACCAGATCCACATGTTGGTGGCCAGCGACCCGTCCGGGCCCTTCGGCCCGGGGTGGAAGGCGATCTTCCCGGAGGCGGGGCTGGCGCCCTTCACGGCCTGGAAGTAGGCGGCCGTGTCGGCGTCGAACAGCATCCCGGCCTTCTTCGCGCCCAGGTCGCTGGAGCACTGGTACCAGGTGTAGGAGGTCCAGGACGGCGGGCCGCCCCGCTTCACCATCCGCGCCCAGTCCTCGGTGAAGGCGACGGCCTCGGGGCTGTTCATCGCGGGGGTGAGCCTGCCCCCGTCGACGGTGAAGTCCTTCAGGCCGTTGCGCGCGTACATCGTCATGAAGCCCGGGTGGATGGTGGCCCAGCTGCGGGAGCCGCGTACGGCGATCCCGTACATGCCGTCGAAGCCCGCGCCCGGCGCCTTCCGCTTGATCGTCGCGGCCAGTTCGGCCAACTCGTCGAAGGACTCCGCCGGTTCCAGGCCGAGCTTGCCGAACACCTCGGTGTTGTAGGCGACGACGTTGGTCTCCCAGCCCCACGGCAGCGCGTACTGCCCGCCCCGCCCCAGCGGCGCGCCCGCCTTCAGCGACCACTGGTCGGCCTGGAGGAGGTTCGGGAAGAAGTCCGCCTGGTCCCACTCGGCGCCCGTGGCGGCGGAGTTGCGCATCCAGGGCCCGAGGTCCTCCAGCCAGCCCGGCGGCCCGTACTGCCACACCATGTACGCGCCGAGCATGAAGACGTCGTAGGAGGCACGGCCGCTGGACAGGTCGACGGTGAGCTTGTCGAAGTAGTTGTCCTCGGGGAAGACGTCGTACTCGACCTCGATGCCGGTCTTCGCGGTGAAGGACTTCAGGTCGGCGATCAGCGCGTCGGTGTACGGGTGCTTGTTGAGCAGCGCCTTGACGGTCGTGCCCTTCTCGCGCCGCCAGTCGAAGGAGCCGGTGACGTCGTCGGCGGCGGAGCCGTCGCCCTCGCTGTCGTTCCCGCCGAAGCCGGCACCGCAGGCCGTGAGCAGCGGGGCGGCGGCGGCCCCGGCGGCGAGGGCGAGGAAGCGCCGGCGGTCGTGCACGTGCGTGTCCATCCGTACCTCCGCGTGGAGCCTGGGTAACACGTCGAGTCGACTCGTTAACAGAGGGTGGAACGGCCGAAGTTGGGCGTCAATCCCTCGCGCACGGGAAAATATCGGGGCACAGTGAGAAGTTCACAGGTCCGGATGCGACGGCGTGGGAGGTTCCGGATGGCGGACGAGGGTGCGGCCTGGCTGGGCGTCGACCTGGGCACGCAGGGCGTCCGCGTGCTGCTCGTCACCGCCGACGGCACGGTCCTCGGCAGCGGCTCGGCCCCGCTGACCGGACGCCGCGACGGGGTGCGGCACGAACAGGACCCGGTGCGCTGGTGGGCCGCGCTGTGTACGGCGTCCCGGGCGGCCCTCGCCGCCGCGCCCCCCGGCACCCCGGTCGGCGGCCTCGCGGTGTGCGGAACGTCCGGCACGGTGCTGCTCACGGACGGCTCGGGCCGGCCCGTCGGCCCGGCGCTGATGTACGACGACGCACGCGCCGCACGGGAGGCGGCCCGGGCCCGGCAGGCCGGACTCGCGGTCCAGGACACCTGGGCGCTGCCGAAGGCGCTGTGGCTGCTCGGGGAGTACGGCCCGGGCCTGCGGCTCGCCCACCAGCCCGACCTGGTCGTCACCCGCCTCACCGGCACACCGCCCCCGGCCGACTCCAGCCACGCCCTCAAGACGGGCTACGACGTGGAACACGAGTCCTGGCCGGAGGCCGGCCTGGCGCGACTCGGCGTCCCCGAGGGGCTGTTGCCCGGCGTGGTCCGCCCGGGCACCCTCCTCGGCGAGGTCTGCCCGGCCGCCGCCGACGCCACCGGCATCCCCGCCGGCACACCGGTGCTCGCCGGGATGACCGACGGCTGCGCGGCCCAGATCGCCTCGGGCGCGCTGCGGCCCGGCTGCTGGAACTCGGTGCTGGGCACGACCCTGGTGCTCAAGGGCGCGGCCCGCGACCCGGTCCGGGACCCCACGGGCGTGGTCTACAACCACCGCGCCCCGGACGGCACCTGGCTGCCGGGCGGGGCCTCCAGCGTGGGGGCGGGAGCACTCGCGGCGCACTTCCCGGACGCCGACCCCGCCGTGATGGACGAGCGGGCCGGGGCGTTCGAACCGTCGAGCGCGGTCGCCTACCCCCTCGTCTCACCGGGGGAGCGGTTCCCGTTCCGGGCGCCGGACGCCACCCCCCTCCTGCTCGGCGACCCCGCGGACGACGCCGACCGGTGGGCGGCGCTGCTCCAGGGCGTGGGCCTCGTGGAACGGCTCTGCCTGGACTACCTGCACCACCTCGGCGCCCCGCTCGACGGCCCGCTCACCTTCACCGGCGGCGGCGCGCGCAGCCCCTACTGGAACCAGCTGCGCGCCGACATCCTCGGCCGCCCGGCGCGGGTGCCCGAGCGGACGGAACCGGCGCTGGGGATGGCGGCGCTGGCCGCGTACGGGGTGTCGGGGGCCGGGTCGCTCGCCGGTGTCGCCGGCCGCATGGTCCGCGTCCGGACCGTCGTCGAGCCCCGCCCCGGCCGCACGGCGCTCTTCGCCGAGCCGTACGCGCGCCTCGTCGACGCCCTCCGGGGCCGCGGCTGGCTGCCCGGCCCGGTCGCGGAACACGCCCGGGCCCGGCTGGACCTGGACACGGGGCGATCGTGACCTGGACCCTGGTGCGGCCCCGCACCGGTCGGGCGGCCCTCCCGGCGCCGTCCCGCACCGACCGCCCGACCGCACGCGAACGGACCGGCCCATGACCACGACCCTCCTGCTGGCCCGCCACGGACAGACCGTCTGGCACGCCGAGAACCGCTACGCCGGTGTCAGCGACATCGCCCTCACCGACACCGGCCGTGCCCAGGCCGAGGCCCTCGGACGCTGGGCCGCCGCCCACCCGGTCGACGCGATCCACACGTCCCCGCTGTCCCGGGCGGTCGCCACCGCCGACCCCGCCTGCCGCGCCCTCGGCCTCACCCCGCGGCTCGAACCGGACCTGCGCGAATGCGACTTCGGCGTGGTCGAGGGCCGCACGCTGGCCGAGTTCGAGGCGGAGGACCCCGAGTGGGCCGCGGCCTACCGGGCCGACCCGGTCGCGCACTCCTTCCCCGGCGCCGAGGACCCGACGGCGGCGGCGGCCCGGGGAGTGCGCGCCCTGCGGGAGACCGCCGCCGCCCACCGCGGCGGACGCGTCCTGGTCGTCGCCCACAACACCCTGCTCCGCCTGGTGCTGTGCAGCCTGCTGTCGATCCCGGCGAGGGAGTACCGCAGGGTGTTCCCGCGGCTGCGGAACGCGGCGATCAGCGAACTGCGCATGAGTCCCGACGGTTCGGCCGCGCTCCTGTCCCTCAACGTGCCGTGCGCACCGGACCTGCCGTAGCGCGGGGAGCGCCCGCGACCGCGGCCCACGCACGGAAGACCCCCGCGAGTCCTGTCCTCGCGGGGGCCTTCTTCTCTCCGCCTGCCGTACGTGAAGGGTGAGAAGACGATCACGAGGCAGGACGCTTCACGCGGGCGGTCTCAGGGGGCCAGCAGCAGCACGTCCGCCCGGGACTTCGCGGCCGCGTAACGCCGGGCCACGTCCTGCCAGTTCACGACCTGCCACATCGCCTCGATGAAGTCCACCTTCTGGTTGCGGTACTGCAGGTAGAAGGCGTGCTCCCAGGCGTCGAAGACGAGGATCGGGGTCGCGCCCTGGCCCACGTTGCCCTGGTGGTCGTAGACCTGCTCCACGATCAGCCGGCCGCTCAGCGGCTCGTGGGCGAGCACGCCCCAGCCGGAGCCCTGCGTGGTCGCGGCGGCCTTGGACAGCTGGGCCTTGAAGCGGGCGAAGGAGCCGAAGGACTCGGTGATCGCGTCCGCGAGTTCGCCCACGCCGTCCTGCGCGAGCGGCTCGCCGCCGCCGTCCTTCGGGCCGGTCATGTTCTGCCAGTAGATGCTGTGCAGGATGTGCCCCGAGAGGTGGAAGGCCAGGTTCTTCTCCAGCCCGTTGATCGACCCCCAGGCCTCCTTGTCCCGCGCCTCGGCGAGCTGCTCCAGGGTGTCGTTGGCACCCTTCACATAGGCCGCGTGGTGCTTGTCGTGGTGCAGCTCGATGATCTCGGGGCTGATCACGGGGGCGAGTGCCGCGTAGTCGTACGGCAGGTCGGGCAGCGTGTAGACGGGCATGGGCGGGTTCCCCTCCGAACCTCTTATTGCAAGTCTCTTGCAACTGCACGTTAGCAGCAAGAGGGTGGTGACGGGTGCCCCGGGCACGCGAAAAGGCCCCCGCGTGTCTCACGGGGGCCTTCTTCCGTCACCGGGTTCCTACTGCCGGGCGCGCGCCCTCTGCCAGGCGTACCCGACGGCCGCCAGGGCCAGGGTCATCCCGCCCGTCGAGTACAGCTGCACCCGCGTGTCCGGCTCCCGGGCCATCAGGACGAACACGGCGGCCATGCCGGCCAGTGCCAGCCACGTCAGCCACGGGAACGCCCACATCCGCACGACCAGCTTCTCGGGAGCCTCGCGCTCCATGCGGCGGCGCAGCCGCAGCTGCGAGACGGCGATGAAGATCCACACGACGAGGATCACCGCGCCGATCATGTTCAGCAACCAGGCGAAGACGTCGTTCGGCCGCCAGTAGCTCAGCAGCACGCACAGGAACCCGAACACCGAGGAGGCCAGGACCGCGATCCGCGGCACCCCGCCCGAGACCCGGCCCAGACCCTTCGGGCCCTGGCCGCGCTCCACCAGCGAGTAGGCGATGCGGGAGGCCCCGTAGATGTTGGCGTTCATCGCGGACAGCAGCGCCACCAGCACGACCACGTTCATCAGCTGCCCGGCGCCCGGGATGCCCAGCTCGTCGAGGGCGGCGACGTACGGGCCCTTCTCGACGACCTCCTTCGAGTCCCAGGGCACGAGTGTGACGATGACCGCCATCGAGCCGATGTAGAACAGCGCGATGCGCCACATCGCGGTGCGCACCGCGCCCGCCACGCCCCGGACGGGGTTCTCCGACTCGGCCGCCGCGATGGTCACCGTCTCCAGGCCGCCGTAGGCGAAGACCGAGGCGAGCAGGCCGATGACCAGCCCTTCGCCGCCGTTGGGCAGGAAGTCGGTGAGGTTGTCCGCGCCGGGCGAGTCGGTGCCGGGCAGGACGCCGAGGACGGCGAGGACGCCGAGCACGAGGAACAGGGAGATCGCGGCGACCTTCAGCGCCGCGAACCAGAACTCGAACTCGCCGAAGTTCTTCACGGCCGCGAGGTTCGTGCCGCAGAAGACGAGCATGAACAGCGCGACCCACGCCCACTCCGGGGTGCCCGGCAGCCAGCCGCTGACGATCTTCGCGGCGCCGATGCCCTCCAGGCCGACCGCCGTGCACAGCAGCACCCAGAAGGCCCAGCCGGCCGTGAACCCGGCCCAGGGGCCGATCGCCCGCTCGGCGTGCGCGGAGAACGAGCCCGAGGAGGGATACGCGGCCGACATCTCGCCGAGCATCCGCATCACCAGCATCACGAGGAGGCCGGAGAGGGCGTAGGCGACGACGATCGACGGACCGGCGGCGGCGATGCCGGCCCCGGAGCCGACGAACAGACCGGCGCCGATCACCCCGCCGAGGGCGATCATCGACAGGTGGCGCTGCTTCAGGCCGTGGGAGAGGGAGGCGCCGTCCGTGCCGGTCGGCGTCTCCTGGGTGGTGCTGGGCATGGGCGCGGCTCGTCCTATGCGTGAGGGGCGTACGAGGGCAAAAACGCCGCCAGTCTCGGATGCCTCCCCGCCGGGACGGAGAGGCATCCCACGATGTGGACGTCCCTGTCGCTCTGCGTGCCCGGGTGACAACAGGAGGGTGGCCGTGGTCCGGGGCAGGGGAGCCTCGGCCTCTTTGGGGGAAACCTACAGACGGCTCCCGCGCCCCTCCCGTGGCGCACGGCACCCGAGCACCGTGACCGGCGTCACGCCGTACTCGGTGTAACCCGCACCCTTTGTGCGAAGCCGACCAAGCGCCGGTTCGCGCCTTTGTCGACCGCTGACGGTGATCGGGCCGAGGGCGCTGGGATAGCGTCACGGTGTCCCACCGGCCCTCACCCTCGCGGAGTCCCCATGAGCACCGCTGCCGCCACACCCGCCCGCACCGGACAGGTCCTCGCCGACCTGCTCCCCGCCTCCCGTGTCCGGGACGCGGCCCTCGTGCTCGGCGGCGCCGCGCTCACCGGCCTCGCCGCCCAGCTCTCCGTGCCCGTGCCGGGCTCCCCGGTGCCGGTGACCGGCCAGACCTTCGCCGCGCTGCTGGTCGGCACGTCCCTCGGCGCAGGCCGCGGCTTCCTGGCCCTGGCGCTGTACGCGGTGGCGGGCATCGCCGGCGTGCCGTGGTTCGCGGGTGCCTCCTCCGGCGTCGCGCCCTCCTTCGGTTACATCCTCGGCATGATCCTCGCCGCGACCGTCGTGGGCGCCCTGGCCCGCCGCGGCGCGGACCGCTCGGTGTGGCGCACGGCCGGCGCCATGCTCGTGGGCGAGGCGATCATCTACGCCGTCGGCGTGCCCTACCTGGCCCTCGCCACGGGCATGTCCGCCACCGCCGCGATCGCGGCCGGGCTCACGCCGTTCCTCATCGGCGACGCGCTGAAGGCGGCCCTGGCGATGGGCGCGCTGCCGACGGCGTGGAAGTTCGCGAACAAGCGCTGAACCCGCGGGAGCCGCCAGAGGCCCGCCGGGGACGCACCGTCCCCGGCGGGCCTCTTCGTGCGCACACCCGAGGTGACCGGATCAGCCCTCCCGCACCGCGGGCGACCGCCGCCGCGACCACCACAGACCGGCCAGGCCCGCGCCCAGCAGCGACGCACCGGCCGCGCCCAGCGGCAGCAGATCACGCGCCGGACCCGTCCTGGGCAGTTCCCTGCCGCCCGGGCCCGCCGGCTCGTTGTCCGTGCCGAGCAGCAGGGGAGTGGCCGGCGCGTCCGGCGAGGGGTTGGTGGTGCCGAACGGCACCGGACCCTGCTGCCAGTACGTCTTCCTCCCGTCGCTCGACTGGACCGGCAGACAGATCTTCCCGGTCCCGCCGAGGTCGTACGTCGCGTCCACGGCGTACGACTTCGACTTACCCGCCGCGAGATTGTCCAGCGGGCAGGCGAATCCGCTGTTCGAACCCTCCGGAAGGTCCTTCTCGGCTATCGCGGAACACCCTTCGACGTTCTTGACGACAAGCCCGTCGAAACCGACGACCAACAGCCTGATCCGCCCGCTGTCCCGGGTCCCCTCGTTCTTCACCGTGGCGGTAATCGCCGTCTTTTCCGAACCGTTGTCCACGGAGATCTTCCCGGGGAGCAGCGTGGTGAGTTCCACACCGGCCGGCGCCGCGTCGACGGCCTTTCCCCCCTTGCTGCTCGCGGGCCCTTCGTCCTCCGCGCCGGCGGTGCCGGAAAGGATCAGCACCGCTGAGAATGATGCCGCGACCAGCGGCCCGGCGACCACGGCCGTACGACGAGAACTCATGTTCGTCCCCCCTTGCGTCCCCCTGTGCTGCGCCCGAATTCGCAGCACTGAAAGAGGTACCACAAGATTTCATCGCACTATCCTGGTGCGGCACGAAGTGTGACCGTTGTGTTTCACTGGAGTCGGTCGCGGCGTCGTGGAGGGGGTGCAGCGGATTGCCGGGAAATGCGAACAGCGGCGGTGTTCCGGGGATATTGGTGACGGGACGTTATCGGTTGGTCGAGAGTATCGGCCAGGGGGGAATGGGGCGGGTGTGGCGGGCCGCCGACGAAATACTCGACCGGCAGGTCGCCGTCAAGGAAATGCGGATCGACGGACTCGACGCGGAGGACAGCAGGACGCGCCGCGAACGGACCCTGCGCGAGGCCAGGGCCACGGCCCGCATCGACCACCCCAACGTCGTCCGCGTCTACGACGTCGTCGACGAGGGCGAACGGCTCTGGATCGTCATGGAGTTGGTGGCGGGCCGCTCCCTGGAACGCGTCCTCGCGGAGGAGGGCCCCCTCGGCCCCTGCGAGACCGCCAGGATCGGGCTCGGCCTGGTCGCCGCACTCCGGCAGGTGCATGAACGGGGCGTGCTGCACCGGGACATCAAGCCCGGGAACGTCCTGGTGGAGAACGCGGGCGCGGTGGCCGGATCCGTCCGGGCGGGACGCAACGTCCCGGCCACGCCCTCCCGTTCGCCGGCCCGGCGCGTGGTCCTCACCGACTTCGGCATCGCGGCGATCCAGGACGCCAAGGCGCTCACCATGGTCGGCATGCTGGTCGGCTCGCCCGACTACATGGCCCCCGAGCGCGTCTCCGGCCGCCCCCAGGGCCCGCCGTCCGACATCTGGTCCCTCGGCGCGACGCTCTGCGCGGCCCTGGGCGGCCGCTCCCCCTTCTCCCGCGGGACGACGTTGGCGACCCTGCACGCGGTCCTCTACGAGGAACCCGAACTGCCCGCGGCGGCGGGCCCCTTGCGCGAGGTCCTCACGTCCCTCCTGGAGAAGGACCCCTCGGCCCGCCCGACCCTGGAGGAACTGGAAACGGCCCTGGAACCGGTGGCGTTCCCCCTGCCGACCCCCACGGTGGCGGTGGGGGCGCCGGGGACGGGAGCCGCCGCCGAAGCGGGGGCGGCCGAAGCCGGGCCTGCCGACGGGGGAGCTGCCGACGGGGGAGCTGCCGACGTCGAGGCGGACGCCCGGAGGCCGGGCCTCGGGGCAGGAGCGTACGCGGAAACGGAACCGGGCCCGATCCCGGAACCAGCCGGGAAGCCAACGGCTGCCCGGGGGGAGAGGCAGGAGCAGGGGCAGGAGCAGGAACTGCGGCCTTCTGAAGCGGGGCAGGATCTGGGGCAGGAACTGCGGCCCTCTGAACCGCGGCAGGAGCCGCCGGTGCCGCAGCCTGCCCCGCAGGGAACAGGCCCGGGTCCGGAGCATCGGCCTCCACCGGGCCGGAGTCCGGATTCGAGCCGGGGTCCGAGTCCGGATCCGGGCCAGAGTCCGAGTCTGAGTCCGGATCCGAGCCACAGCCCGAGCCCGGCCCAGAGTCCGAATCCGAGCCAGAGTCCGGATCCGAGCCACAGCCCGAGCCCGGCCCAGAGTCCGAATCCGAGCCAGAGTCCGGAATCCAGCCGGGGTCCGAGCCCGGCCCAGAGCCAGAGTCCGAGTCCGAGCAAGAGCTCGACCCCGACTCCGCAGGACTCCCGGCCCTTCACTCCACCGGACCCCCGCCGCCCCGCGCCGATCGCGCAGTCGATGCCCCACCGAAGCCCGGACAGCCCCGCCCCCGCTCCCGTCCCCCCACACGCGAAAGCCGCCCGGAACCCCCAGCCCGCACCGCCCTCGGCCCCGACCCCGACCCCGGCACCAGCCACATCACCGTCACCGACCCCGGCCCAAGCCTCAACCCCGGCCCGCGATCCGGCCCCAGCCCAGCATCCGGCCCCAGCCCAGCATCCGGCCCCAGCCCAGGATCCAGCCCCAGCTCAGGATCCAGCCCCAGCCCAGGATCCAGCCCAGGGTCCGTCCGCAGCAGGTCGCACCCCCGCCACCCGGCCCGCCGCGTCGCCCCCCGTCTCCCTCACCCGCGCACAGGCGGAGACCGAGCACCGCTCCCACCCCACACCGCAGCCGGCCCCGGCACCCGCGCCGGCCGGGGGACTCTCCGCTCCCGGCACACCGCCTCCGCGCCCGGGCACACGTCACCGCCGCACGGCGTTCGCGGTCGCGGCGGCCGCCGTCGCCACCGCCGGCACGGTCGTGGGGATCGTGCTGGCCACGTCCTCCGCCCCACCGGACGGCGATCCCGACCGCGCGGGCCACACGGCGTCCGCGCCCCCCACCACGTCCGGCACCCCATCCGACACCGCGTCACCCACCACCTCGCCCACCAACTCACCCCCCGCCTCGCCCCCCGCCTCACCCACCGTGGAGGGCACCGCCAGGCCGCGGAGCCTGCCGCCCGGCACGCACCGGGAGGCGGGCGGTTTCGCCTGGGCGACGCCCGACGGCTGGCGGCGGGACGTGAAGACGGGCGCGGAGGTGCACTACACCTCCCCGGACGGCGCACAGGAACTGGTCGGCAAGTCGTCCCTGGCCCGCGGCGACCTCCTGGAGACCTGGCAGACGTCGGAGCGCAACGCCCAGCAGGGGCAGGACTACCGCAAGATCCGCCTGGAGGAGACGACGTTCCGCGGCCACCCCGCGGTCGTCTGGGAGTACACGTTCACCCTGAGAGGCGTCCACTGGCACGCCCGCCTGCTCGGGTTCAACGTGAAGGGCAAGTCGTACCAGGTCAACACCTGGTACGACGCGGCCGTCGAGCCGGAGGCCCTGCGCACCTACGAGAACGTCAAGGACAGCTTCACGGTGCTGTAGGGCAGCGACGGCGAGAAAAAAGGGCCTGCGGCGCGTGCCGAAAGGCAGCACGCGCCGCAGGCCCGGCCGTTCACCGGACGCGCGGGAACGGCGAGAGCGTCAGGGCTCAGCCGGTCGAGACCTCGTTGCGCTCCTCCTCGCGCACCGCGGCCGCCGCGTCGGCGGTCCGCCGCCCGGCCCGCAGCTTCTCCTTCACGAAGGCGATGACGAGCACCACCGCGGCCACGAGCAGCGACAGCGAGATGGTGGTGCGCCCGTCGTGCTCGGTGTCGGTGAGCATGTAGCCGAGGATGAACACGATCAGCGCGGCCGTGGCCCAGGTCAGGTACGGGTACAGCCACATCTTCACGACGAGCTTCTCCGGCGCCTCGGCCTTGATGATCTTCCGCATGCGCAGCTGCGAGAAGCAGATCACCAGCCACACGAAGAGGGCGACCGCACCGCTGGAGTTCACCAGGAACAGGAAGACGGAGTCCGGGAACTTGTAGTTGAAGAACACGGCGACGAAGCCGAACGCGACGGACGCGAGGATCGCCGTGCGCGGCACGCCGTTGGCGGTCGTGCGGGCGAAGGACTTCGGCGCGTCGCCGCGCTGGCCGAGCGAGAAGGCCATGCGGGAGGCGGTGTAGAGGCCGGAGTTGAGGCAGGACAGCACCGAGGTCAGCACGATGAAGTTCATGATCTGACCGGCGTGCGGGATGCCGAGGGAGTTCAGCGCCGCGACGTAGGAGCCGTCCTCGGTGATGGACTTGCTGTCCCACGGCAGCAGGGCGACGACGACGAAGATCGAGCCCAGGTAGAAGACGGCCACACGCCAGATGATGCTGTTGGTGGCCTTGGTGACGGCCTGCTGCGGGTTCTCCGACTCACCGGCCGCGAGGGTGGCGATCTCACTGCCCATGAAGGAGAAGACGACGAGCAGCACACCGGTGAGGATGGCCCCGGCCCCGTTGGGCAGGAAACCGCCGTGCTCGGTGAGGTTGCCCAGCCCCGCCTGCTCGCTGTCGACACCCGGCAGCAGGCCGAACACGGCCAGCCCGCCGATGACGATGAACGCGGCGATGGCGACGACCTTGATGCCCGCGAACCAGAACTCGAACTCGCCGTAGGAGCCGACGGAGACGAGGTTGGTGGCGGTCAGCACGACCATCACGATCAGGGCCCAGGCCCACTGCGGTACGGCCGGTATCCAGCCCTCCAGGATCACGGCACCGGCGGTCGCCTCGACCGCGAGCACCACGACCCAGAAGAACCAGTACAGCCAGCCGATGGAGAACCCGGCCCAGGAGCCCAGCGCCCGGTCAGCGTGGGCGGAGAACGAACCCGAGGTCGGATTGGCGGCCGACATCTCGCCCAGCATCCGCATCACCAGCACCACGAGCGTGCCGACGAGGGCGTAGGAGAGCAGGATGCCGGGGCCGGCGGTGGCGATGCCGGAGCTGGACCCGACGAAGAGGCCGGCGCCGATCACACCGCCGATGGCGATCATCGACAGGTGCCGGTTCTTGAGCCCGGCCTGCAGCCCGGAGCCGTGCGCCCCGGGTTCGCCGGGGCCTTGGGGTTCGTTTCCGGTTGTCTTCGTCGTCGGCTGCGAGGTCATGGAACGGATTTCCTTTGCGCCGGGGAGTGGTACTTCCGTACGGGACCGCACGCGCCGTACGAACGGGGTGTGTCGCGGCGTGAGGGCGTACGGGGGGCTCGTACGAGCGGTGTACGAGCCGGTCCAGTGAATCGGAGGCGAACGTACAGGAGAACCTTTGAATCCAGATTGTTACTTGAGGTTTTCCTGAGCTTCCGTAATGCGGCTCACATTCGCCTCACGTTTTCATGAGCGCCACCCCGCGCGCTTTCCCTGAAACACCCGTGTCACACTCTCCCCATGCGCGTGTACCTCGGCTCGGACCATGCCGGCTACGAACTGAAGAACCACCTCGTCGAGTGGCTGAAGGAGGCGGGTCACGACCCCGTCGACTGCGGCCCGCACATCTACGACGCCCAGGACGACTACCCGCCGTTCTGCCTGCGCGCCGCGGAGCGCACGGCCGCGGACCCCGGCTCGCTCGGCATCGTCATCGGCGGTTCCGGCAACGGCGAGCAGATCGCCGCGAACAAGGTCAAGGGCGTCCGCGCGGCCCTCGCCTGGAGCGAGGAGACGGCGTCCCTCGGCCGCCAGCACAACAACGCCAACGTCGTGGCCGTCGGCGCCCGCATGCACTCCCAGGACGAGGCGACCAAGTTCGTCGAGGTGTTCCTGAACACCCCGTTCTCCGGTGACGAACGTCACATCCGCCGGATCGACATGCTGACGGCGTACGAAACGACCTCGGACCTCCCCCCGATCCCCCCGCACCACCCGCAGCAGTAGCCCGGCCCGGGCCACGCGCCCCGCAGCCGCTCGGGCCGTGGGAACAAGGTTCGCTCGCCGGGGGTCTCCCCCGGGGGTGAGCCGCCCTCCGCGGCCCGGTCCCTCCCGTGAGGGCTGCAAGGGACGCACTCACCGCCGAGGCCCGGAACTCGCGCCCCGTGAGGGAGGGGCACACCACCCAGTCCCTCCCGAAGCCCGGCGCCGACCCAGGGTGGGGTGCGAGTCACGTTCCCTGCCGAGGCCCGGCGTGGGCTCCCGCGTGAGGATACGAATCACGCAGTCCTGCCGAAGCCTGGCGTCGGCGTCGGTGCAGGGCGTGAGTTCGTGGTCCGTGCGGGAGCGTGGGTTCGGTGTTGGTGCAGGGTGTGAACCACCCAGTCCCTGCCCAAGCCTGGCGCCCGCCACCGTGCAGGGCACGAGTCGGCAGTCCCTGCGGGAGCCTGGGGTCGGCGCCGTGCAGGGTGTGAACCACCCAGTCCCTGCCCGAAGCCTGGCACCGGCCCCGTGCAGGGCACGAGTAGGCAGCCCCTGCGGGAGCCCGGCGCCGGCCCCCGTCCAGGGCGCACCCACCCAGGCCTTGCTCGGAGCCCGGCCCCGACCCCCCGTGCAGGGTGCAATCCACCCAGTCCCTGCCGGAGGCGGCCTGGCGCCCGCGCCCGCGCAGGGTCGAGTCAGGCAGCCGCTGCCGGAGCCCGGCGCCGGCCCCGTGTGGGGTGCGCATCACGCACTTCCTGCCGAGGTCCGGCGTCGGCGCCCCTGCGGGGTGCAGGGGACGCAGTCCCCGCCGGGGTCCGGGGCGGAGCCCCGGGCATGCGACCCTGGCCTGCCCATCGACCGTGTCGGGCGGGTGGGCGGGCGAGGATCCCGGTCCGGCCCGCGAACAGGCCGTGTCGGGCGGGCGGGTGGGCAAGAGACCACGACGACCACAGGGAGCACCCCGTGCCGGAAGGCCACACCATCCACCGTCTCGCCCAGGACTACGCCACAGCCTTCCGCGGCACCACCCCGCACGTCACCAGCCCCCAGGGCAAGTTCACCCCCGCCGCCACCCTCCTCACCGGCACGGAGCTCACCGCCACGGACGCCCACGGCAAACACCTCTTCCTCGGCTTCCGTGAAACCCACTGGGTGCACATCCACCTCGGCCTCTTCGGCAAGGTCACCGCGGGCCCGGCCCCCGCACCACCACCCACCGACACCGTCCGTCTGCGCCTCGCCAACGACACGGCCTACGTCGACCTCCGAGGTCCCACCACCTGCGCCCTGATCACGCCCCCGGAGAAGCAGGCGATACACGACCGCCTCGGCCCCGACCCGCTCCGCGCCGACGCCGACCCGGACACCGCGTACCGCCGCATCTGCCGCAGCCGTACGACGATCGCCGCCCTCCTCATGGACCAGAAGGTCATCGCCGGCGTCGGAAACGTCTACCGCGCCGAGGTGCTGTTCCGGCACAACATCGACCCGTACCGCCCCGGCAGGGACATCACGCCCACCGAGTGGCACGCGATCTGGACGGACCTCGTCGCCCTCATGCGCGAGGGCGTCCGCAACAACCGCATCGACACGGTCCGCCCGGAGCACACCCCGGAGGCGATGGGCCGCCCGCCCCGCGTGGACGACCACGGCGGCGAGGTGTACGTCTACCGCAGGGCCGACCTGCCCTGCCACATCTGCGGCGGCGAGATCCGCACCGCCGACCTCGCCGCCCGCAACCTCTTCTGGTGCCCCACCTGCCAGCGGTCCTGACCGGGCGGCGGCTTCAACGCCCTCGTCAGAGCCACCGCGTCAGAACCCGTGCGGCAACCACGGCGCCAGACCGTCACCTCCGCCCCCGCCCCCGAACGCCAGCGAGGCCTCGGCCAGCGCCCCCCGCCGTACCTCCCGCACCCGCCCCGCCGCCGCCAGCGACGCCAGCGACACGCCTCCGAGGTACGCCGCCCCCAACTCCCGTACCGACAGCACGACATCCGCCGCGTCCGCCGTACGCTCGCACGACGCCCCCTTCGGGTCGCCGCTCAGCCGCCAGCGCCCGGCGTTCCAGGGGCAGAACACGTCCTCCACCTCGAACACCACGTCCACCGGCGTCTGGTACGTCCGCGCCTCCAGCGCGGCCCCCACCTCCACCGGCCGGACGTACAGCGAGTCCCGCAGCCGCGGCAGACACCGCCGTATGTCGGACACCAGGTACTGCCACGCGTCGTCGACCGGCCGCCCCCGCGCCACCACCTTCGACGTCAGGTCGACATCGAACAGGAACCGCCACAGCGCCGCGTCCGCGGCGGGGTCCAGCGCGGCCAGGTTCTCCACGATCACCGCGCCGTTGGGCCCGGCGGTCTCCCACTCCGGCTTGATCCGGTACCGGGCGTACCCGACCGTCTCACCGTCCCGCTCCGCGACGACACACTGCAGCGGCGACGCGCCGCCCCGCTCGCTCTCCGGGTCGAGCACCCCGAGCCGCTCCCAGCCGGGCCGCCGCGCGAGCATCCCGGGCCGCGACGGCACCAGCCGGGCGTACACCGCCTCGCACGCGTCGAGCACCTCGGCCGGCGCCGCGTAGCGCAGCCGTACGTCGTCCGTGCCGGGCGGCACCGACAGCCGCGCCCGGCTGGTGTCGATCTCGGCGCTCAAGTGGTAGGCGGCGTTGCCGTATCCGAACCGTCCGTAGATCGCCGGCTCGCTGGCCGTGAGCACCGCCAGCGGCTCACCCCAGGCACGCACGTCGTCCAGCTGCCGGCGCATCATCGAGGTCAGCACGCCGCGCCGGCGATGGGTGGCGGCGACGCTCACCATCGTGACGCCCGCGGCCGGCACCGACGCCCCGCCCGGCACGGTCAGCCGGAACGTGAACGCCCCGGCCGTCCCCACGCACTCGTCCCCGGCCCACGCGCCGAGTGAACGGTCGAACTCGGTCAGTGAGTTCCACAACTCCCGTTCCTCGGCGGACTCCGGCACCCCGCCGAAGCCCCGGATCAGGGTGTTGTACCACTTGTCCCATTCGTCCTGCCGGAGTACCCGCAGGTCGGCCGAAGAGCCGGTCGCGTCAGTCGCCATGTGCCATGCCTACCAGGGCAATGCGGGACGAGCGAGGGAATTTCTCCCGGGCGACGGCGGTGCGGCGCGCGGTGAAGTTCACTGTGAAGTGCGCCCTCGGACGGGGGACAAGTGGGACCTCCCGTGCCAAGGGGCTGGTCCGATGGATAGGGTCCCGAACTAATGGCATCAGGACGAGAGCGGCGCGCGGAAGCCGACACGTTCACGGCCCGGTTGAAGAAGCAGTGGCACCGGGCCCGCGTCGGCGTGCGCCGGTCAGCCGTGGACTACTTCCGCGGCGACGGCTCGGACTGGATCGCCCTGGCCGGTCTGCTCCTGACGGTCCCGGTGATCGCGGCGGCGACGCTGGCCAACTCGGTGTGGTTCTCCCCGTCCGCCCTGGTCCTGCCGGTCGTCGTGGGCGGCCTGGTGCTGCGCCCGGCGAGCCTGCTCGGCCTGTACGCGGCGGCCGCCACGGCGCTGATCGTGGAGTCGGTGCGGCTCGGCCCCTACACGGAGGGCCCGTCCCGGGTCACTCCGGGCGTGGTGCTGGTGGTCGCGGCGTGCGGGTTCTTCGGACTGCTGCTCGCGCAGTTCCGCAGCCGGGTCGGCGTGCCCTGGCGGCGTGGCGGCACCATGCTGTTCGACCTGCGCGAGCGCATCCGGGTGCAGAGCAAGCTGCCCGGCCTGCCGGACGGCTGGCACCGCGAGATGGCCCTGCGCCCGGCGGGCGGCCAGTCCTTCTCCGGCGACTTCGTGGTGGCGGCCCGTACCAACGGCGGCCGCACCCTGGAGGTCGTCCTCACCGACGTCTCGGGCAAGGGCATGGACGCGGGCTCCCGCGCGCTGCTGCTGTCCGGCGCGTTCGGTGGCCTGCTCGGCTCCCTCCCGCCGCACGACTTCCTGCCGGCCGCCAACGGCTATCTGCTCCGCCAGGACTGGGACGAGGGCTTCGCCACCTCCATCCACCTGGTCCTGGACCTGGACTCCGGCGACTACGAGCTCTACTCCGCCGGTCACCCGCCGGGCCTGCAGCTCAGCGCCGGCACGGGCCGCTGGGAGGAGAAGGCGGCCGAGGGCCCGCTCCTCGGTGTCTACGACGGCGCCCAGTTCGACCCGGTGAAGGGCTCGTTGCGCCCCGGCGACGTGCTGATGCTGTTCACGGACGGCCTGGTGGAGACGTCCGACCGCGACATCGTCGAGGGCATCGACCGGCTGACCGGCGAGGCCGACCGCTATGTGGCCGGCGGGTTCCACGGCGCGGCCTGGCACCTCATCGAGGCGGTCGCCAAGGACGTCAACGACGACCGGGCGCTGCTGCTGATCTGCCGCGAGGGTCCCACGGCCGCCTCCGCCCGCTGAGGCGCCGCCGCGGGCGCAGGCACACTGGAGCCGTGACCGAGACATCCCGCACCCCGCTGACCCTGGCCCAGGTCGAGGCCACCGCCCGTGCCGCGCACGCCGGCCAGACGGACAAGGCCGGACGGCCCTACGAGGAACACCTGCGGGCCGTCGCGGAGGGCGTCCGGGCACGCGGCGGCGACGAGGAACAGGTCGCGGCGGCCTGGCTGCACGACGCCGTGGAGGACGACGCCCTCCCGGACCAGTGGCTGCGCGAGGCGGCGCTGAGCAGCCGGACGAAGGACATCGTGCGGGCGGTCACCAAGCGGCCGGGCGAGCCGCCCGAGGCGTACGCGGCCCGCATCCTCGCCACGCCCGGCGCGCTGCTGGTGAAGGAGGCGGACCTGGCGCACAACGCGGACCCGGCACGTCTCGCGGTCCTCGACGAGGCGACCCGTAAAAGACTGACCGAGAAGTACGCGCGGATGCGCGCACTTCTCGGTCTCGTCGGCTGAGGCCCGCGGGTGGGTCAGGCGTCGACCTTCTCGCGCTCACGCTCGCGCCGCTCGGCGCTCTGGCGCTCGCGGGCGAGCTCGGCCGCGTCCCGCTTGAAGGCCCACTCCATCTTCGGTTCCATCGCGAACCGGAACACGCGCCGCACCGGCTTGGTGCACAGCACCGTGACGACGGCGGCCGCGAGGACGGTCACCAGGATCTCACCGGCCGGGTGGTGGAGCCACGAGGCCTCGAACCAGCCCTGGTAGTCGCCGGCCTTCACCAGGAAGCCGTGCAGCAGGTAGCCGTAGAGCGTGCCGGCGCCGAGGGCGGTGAACCACATGTGGCGGCGCGGCACCCAGGCGAAGAAGCACGCGGTCAGCACCAGGGAGCAGCCGAACAGGGCGAGCACCATCACGGGGCCGGTCCACCACGGGGCGCCCAGCTCCTGCGCGGAGTCGCGGTGGTAGAACCACGCGGTGTTCATGCGCGGCACCGCCCACCAGCTGACGGCCAGGGCCGCCGCGAACACCGGCACCGACGCGATCCGCACCGAACGGCGGCGCACCATGTGGAAGTGCTCGGGCCGCATCGACAGGCCCAGCACGAAGAACGGCAGGAACTGCAGCACGCGCTGGAGGTCGAGGTCGTCGCCGATCGACGGGCTGACGGTCGCCAGCATGGCCAGACCGAGCGCGAGCGGCAGCGGCCAGCGGGCCAGCTTCCAGATGGGGGTGGTCAGCCGCCAGACGAACAGCGCGACCAGGAACCAGGTCAGGTACCAGGGGTCCAGGAGGCTGATCTCCTGGCCCGGGTCGTCGTCGATCCAGCGCTTGAAGAGCGGGTAGGCCGTCTCGAAGACGATGTAGGGCACGGCGACGCCGGTGATCAGGCGCTTCAGCCGGTCGGGCCGCATGTCGAAACTGCGGGAGAAGTAGCCGGAGATGATGATGAACGCCGGCATGTGGAACGCGTAGACGACCTGGTACGCGGCCTCGAGTATGCGGCTGTCGCCCTTGAGCGGTTCCCAGGCGTGGCCCATGGCCACCAGCACGATCGCGAGGTACTTGGCGTTGTCGAAGAACGCGTCGCGCTGCTTGCCGTTCTGCTTCTTCTGCGGGCTGTGCGGCGAGCGCGGGCCCGGCACTCCGTCGGCCGGTGACGCGGCCGGGGGAAGTGGCGCCTTGCGGTCGCCGTTCGGTCGCAGCGAGTTCGTCACAGACCCTCCCACCAGGAGCTCGGGGAGACGATCCGGGACCTCGCTGCGCTGACGGGGGACGAGGCAGCGTGGAACATCTGAGGCACCCTAGCGTTCCCTGCGGCTATTCGTAAAACGCCGGATGTGAATCCTGGCTATTCGTTCCGGGTACCCCGGATTACGGGTGGCTGACATGCCGTGCGCGTGATGGTCAACACACCGCCCGATGGCGGACCGTGAGCCGGACCTGGCCCTGCTTGTCTGGATACTTCCGGACTAAGTGGTGCATAAGTCCAGCAGGCGACTCCGGTGGAATGTCCGCTTCCGTGTTCTTCGGGCCCGCCTCGCAGGGGCGTTGATGAGGCCCTGGCAACAATTCGAATTCATGGCGAACGCGTTGTGTGGAGACGGAAACGATCCGGTTGAATTCTCCCTGCGGGTGGCGTCTCGAAATGCCGTACGAGCGCCCGTCGTTGAGCCGCCGGCCCCGGGCGGCGGGCACCCGCCCGGACAACACGGAGGTGGTCGATGCGTCAGCCGCCGCATAGCCCGGCCGGGTTGGTGGCACGATGGTTCTGGCGGGGTGCGCGGGGTCGCGTCCCCGGGCCGGGAGAGCGGACCGACCGAGGGTGTGATCAGTTGTGGCCATTTCACTGTCTGTGGTGCTGCTGTTGGCGATCATCCTTGTGGTGTTGCTGAGAGGCGGCTCCCTCAAGGCAGGTCCCGCGATCGTGGCGGTCCTCTTCGGCTTCTTCCTCGCCTCGACCGGCATGGCCGACGACATCCAGCGGTTCCTCAACTCGATAGCGGAGACCATCAACTCCATCAGCTTCTGACGGCCGGGACGGGCCCGCGCCACCCGAGCCCCGGGCCCGCCGCACGGACGGACACGCTCGCGGACGGTTACGCTCGCCCCACCACAGGACGGTCCGTGACGGGGGGGAACGTACAGGGGTGGCGCTGCGCGGCTCCGACCCGCCCGAGCTGGGCGGCTACCGCATCGAGGACCGTCTCGGCTCCGGCGGCATGGACGTCGTCTACCTCGCCCGCTCGGCCTCCGGCCGCCGCCTGGCGCTGAAAGTGGTGCACGGGCAGTACGCCGACGACGAGGAGTTCCGCACCCGCTTCCGCCGTGAGGTGGCCGCCGCCCGCCGGGTCAGCGGCGCCTTCACGGCCCCCGTCGTCGAAGCGGACGCCGACGCGCCGCGCCCCTGGATGGCCACCCTCTACATACCGGGCGCCGACCTCGGCACCCACGTCCGCCGGCACGGCCCGCTCCCGCCGCCCCGCCTGCGCGAACTCGCCGCCGGACTCGCCGAGGCACTGCGCGACATCCACCGCGCCGGAGTCGTCCACCGCGACCTGAAACCGGCCAACGTGATGCTCGCCGAGGACGGTCCCCGCGTCATCGGCTTCGGCATCTCCCGCGCCGCCGACTTCGCGCCCTCCGACGCCCTCACCCAGACCGGCCGCGTCATGGGCACGCCGCCCTTCATGTCCCCGGAGCAGTTCGCCTCACCCCAGGACGTCGGCCCGGCCGCCGACGTCTTCTCCCTCGGCTCGGTCCTCACCTACGCGGCCACCCGCCGCGGCCCCTTCGACAGCCCCAGCCCCTACGAGACGGCCCTCCGCGTCGTCGAGGGCGAGCCGGACCTGTCCGGCGTCCCGGCCGAGCTGCTCCCCGTCATCCGTGCCTGCCTGGACAAGCACCGGACGTCCCGCCCCACGGCGGACGACCTGCTCACCCGCCTCCGCGAGGGCACACCCCCGGCCCCCGCCCGGCCCCGCCCCGGCCGCCCGGACGCCGGAGCCCACACCGACACCCTGGCCGGACGCGCCCGCGACGGACCGGGACGCGCCCCCGCTGCGGCCGCCGACCGAGCCGGAGGCGCCCGCGCCCGACCGGGAGGCGTCCCCGCTGCGGCCGCTAACCGAGCCGGGGGCGCCCGCGACGGACCGGGAGGCGTTCCCGTTGCGGCCGCTGACCGAGCCGGAGGCGCCCGCGACGGACCGGGAGGCGTCCCCGCTGCGGCCGCTAACCGAGCCGGAGGCGTCCGCGCCCGACCGGAACGCGTCCCCGCTGCGGCCGCCGACCGAGCCGGAGGCGCCCGCGACGGACCGGGACGCGTCCCCGCTGCGGCCGCCGACCGAGCCGGAGGCGCCCGCGCGCGAGCGGCGCCCGCGTCACCGGCCCGCCGCGACACCGACGGCACGGAGCGGACCGGCGGGCGTCCCGCCCGGGACGCCACCACCCGGACCCGGACCCGGACCCGAGCGCCCTCGCCACCGCGTCCCGCGCCGTCTGCTGCTCCTGCCGGCGGCGGTGCTCGCCGTCCTCACCGCGGTCATCTCCAGCACCCTCGCCATGACGCGCGACGGGGACCCCGGCCCCTCCGCCGGTGACCTCCCCGGTGGCTGGAGGCCCTGGGCGAACGCGGCGAAGGCCCCGCCGGGCAGCGAGCGCGCCCTGGGCGGACCCGACAGCACCCTCACCGGCTGCGCCGCGGTCGACAGGTCCCTGGTGTGCGCCGGTGCCGAGCTCATGGCGACCCGTTTCGCCCTCGCCGACGGCCGCAACACCTGGTCCCGGCCCGTCGACCCCACGCCGGAGGGCGGCTCCGGCGACGAGGGCGCGCTCATCGGGACCGGCGACGGCCGCGTCTACGCCTGCGAAGCCGACGACCGCGACTCCGCGAACGCCGTCCGGACCACCTACACGGTGCACGCCCTGGCCGCCGACACCGGCGAGGTGCTCTGGCGGACACCCACCGGCACCGGCGAGAACGCGTCCGTGCCCGACAGCACGCACAGTGCGGCGGTGGCCGTACCCGAGGGCGTCGTCACCGCCTACGGGGACCGGGGTGACCAGTACGCCCTGCTCGACGCCGACACCGGCGAGGTCCGCTGGAAGCGGCCGAAGCCGGACCTCATGGACTGCCTGCTGCACTCGGTCGCCGGCCGCGCCTACCTCGCCTGCGTGGCCATCACGGACGAGGGGGAGACCGGCCGCACCACCGTCTCCCGGCTCGACCCCGCCACCGGAAAGGCCCGCTGGACCGTCGAGGTGAAGGGCACCGCGTACCTGCTCGGCCAGCACGACGGACGCCTGGTCCTCGCGGACACCGTCGGCACCGACCGCCCGCTGACCCTGATCGACGTCTCCTCGCACGTGCTCACCGTGCGCCGGCTCGCACAGCCCCGGCCCGCGGACGCCGACGCGCACCTGGTCCGCGGCACCCTCTGCTGCACGAGTGCGGGCGGCGGCGTCCGCGCGGTGTCACCGCGCACCGGCCGGACCCTGTGGGAAGCGAACTCCTCCGTGGAGCAGCCGGGCCCCCCGGCCGCCTCCGCCACCCACGCGTACGTGGCGTCCCCCAGCGGCCGCCTCGCCGCCCTGAACGCGCGCACCGGCAAGCCGGAGGGCACCCGCCCCGGCCGCGACGACGGCGGCCGCGCCGACAGCCTGTTCGCCACCGGGGGCGCCCGGCCCATCCTCGTCGGCGACGCCCTCTACGTCCCCTACGGCGTCCGCTCCGTCTACACGGTGGACGCGCGCGAGCTGGTGGACCGCTGAGAAAACACCTCGGGCCCGGTTCCGAGGAACCGGGCCCGAGGTCCACGAGCGGGCGACGGGAATCGAACCCGCGTAGCTAGTTTGGAAGACTAGGGCTCTACCATTGAGCTACGCCCGCACAGCGTGCGCCGCAGGTCGGAGCGACCGCGGCACTGAAGGCATGGTAGCGGGTCGGGCCCGCCCCACGCACACCGCGTTTCCGGCCCCGGCCGACGCGGCACCGGCCCGGTGGAAATGCGGCGGCCGCACCGCCTGTCGGCATGTACCCTACGTGTCGCACCAGACGGGGTGTGGCGCAGCTTGGTAGCGCGTCCGCTTTGGGAGCGGAAGGCCGTGGGTTCAAATCCCGCCACCCCGACCAGCCACCCGACCACCTCGGGTGATCGTCTCCTGATCACTCGCGTGATCGCCTTTTGGGCGGTGTAGTCGCTGCCGTTACTATGCAAGCTGCACGCCCGTGTGTCTCATCGTCTGAAGTCCTCCGGGCGGCGAAATCCGCCGGGCCGTTCTGGCCCCGGCAGAAACCAAGAAGTCAGCCACAAGGAGACCGAACCGTGAAGAGCGCCGTGGAGACCCTGAACCCGACTCGGGTTCGGCTCACTGTCGAGGTGCCCTTCGAGGAGCTCAAGGACAGCCTCGACGCGGCGTACAAGAAGATCAACCAGCAGGTCACGGTGAAGGGCTTCCGCAAGGGCAAGGTCCCGGCCCGGGTCATCGACCAGCGGTTCGGCCGCGGTGCCGTGCTGGAGGAGGCCGTCAACGACGCGCTCCCGAAGTTCTACACCGACGCGGTCAACGAGGCCGAGCTCAGCCCGCTGGGCCAGCCCGAGGTCGACATCACGGAGCTGAAGGACGGCGAGACGCTGAACTTCACCGCCGAGGTCGACGTCCGCCCGGCCATCGAGATCCCGGACTACTCCGGCATCGAGGTCGAGGTCGACGCGGTCGAGGTCACCGACGAGGACGTCGACAAGGCCGTCGAGGAGCTGCGCGAGCGCTTCGCCTCCACCACCCCGGTCGAGCGCGCCGCCGAGGACGGCGACGTCGTGACGATCGACCTGGAGGCCAAGGTCGACGGCGAGGTCCTGGAGGACGGCGTCGCCAACGGCGTCTCCTACACCATCGGCTCCGGTGAGCTGCTGGACGGCATCGACGACGCCGTGAAGGGCCTGGAGGCCGGTGGCGAGGCCACCTTCACCTCCGAGCTCAAGGGCGGCTCAGCGGCCGGCAAGGAGGCCGAGGTCACCGTCAGGGTCACCCAGGTCGCCAAGCGCGAACTGCCCGAGCTGGACGACGAGTTCGCGCAGCTCGCCTCCGAGTTCGACACTCTTGAGGAGCTGCGCGCGGACAGCCGCAAGCGCCTGGAGAACATGAAGCAGTACGACCAGGCCACGCAGGCCCAGGAGCGCGTCCTGGAGAAGCTGCTGGAGCTCGTCGAGGTGCCCGTCCCCGAGAAGCTGCTCGAGGACGAGATCAACACCCGCAAGCACAACCTGGAGCACCACCAGCTCGGCCAGATGGGCCTCGACCTCGCGAAGTACCTGGAGATCCAGGGCAAGAGCGAGGAGGAGTTCGAGACCGAGACCCGTGAGGCCGCGGTCAAGGGCATCAAGACCCAGTTCGTCCTCGACGAGCTGGTCAAGCAGGAGAAGCTGAACGTGAACCAGGAGGAGCTCACCGAGCACCTCATGCGCCGCGCGGCCTCCTCCGGCATGTCCCCCGACCAGTTCGCCCAGGCGGTCGTCGAGGGCGGCCAGGTTCCGCTCCTGGTCGGCGAGGTCGCCCGCGGCAAGGCCCTGGCCGTCGTGGTCGAGAAGGCCACGGTCAAGGACACCAACGGCGAGGTCGTCGACCTCGACGACGAAGAGGACGAGACCGCCGGGTCCGAGTCCGCCGAGGCCGGGGCCTCGGAGGCCTCCGCCGAGGAGAAGACCGAGGGCTGAGCCCCGGTTCGACGAGTTCCTGAGAAGGCCCTGGGGCGCGCCCCAGGGCCTTCTTGCCACCGGCGGGGGCGGCGCACCTCGCTACGCCCCCGGCGAACACTCCCATCTCCGGGATTCCCCGAAGGGACCCGCGCGTTAGGGTCCATGAATACCAGGGCAGTGGAGTCTCCGATACGGCTCCCGCCCCGCAGGGAACACGTGAGACGGCCCGGCGCCGTCGTAAGACGAGCAGGTGGATACGTGACGAATCTGATGCCTTCAGCCGCCGGCGAGCCTTCCATCGGTGGTGGCCTCGGCGACCAGGTCTACAACCGGCTGCTCAACGAGCGGATCATCTTCCTCGGCCAGCCGGTCGACGACGACATCGCCAACAAGATCACCGCACAGCTGCTGCTCCTTGCCTCGGACCCCGACAAGGACATCTACCTCTACATCAACAGCCCCGGCGGTTCGATCACGGCCGGCATGGCGATCTACGACACCATGCAGTACATCAAGAACGACGTGGTGACGATCGCCATGGGTCTGGCGGCGTCCATGGGCCAGTTCCTGCTCAGCGCGGGCACCCCCGGCAAGCGCTTCGCGCTGCCGAACGCCGAGATCCTGATCCACCAGCCCTCCGCCGGTCTCGCCGGCTCCGCCTCGGACATCAAGATCCACGCGGAGCGGCTGCTGCACACCAAGAAGCGCATGGCCGAGCTCACCGCCCAGCACACGGGCCAGACGGTCGAGCAGATCACCCGCGACTCGGACCGCGACCGCTGGTTCGACGCCTTCGAGGCCAAGGAGTACGGCCTCATCGACGACGTGATCGCCACGGCCGCCGGCATGCCGGGCGGCGGCGGCACCGGGGCCTGAGCGGCCCCACGAGGCTCCACGAGCCCCGTAGGACCCCGCCCGGGCCCGTGAGGGCCCGGGGCGCCCCAGCAGCCCCAGCCGACCGCCTCAGCCCCTTTCAGGAGACACCGTGAACGCATTCCCCGGCAGTGGGATCTACGACCGTACGCAGGCCACCCAGGACAGCGCCTCGCAGGGCCGTTACACCGGTCCGCGGGCCGAGTCCCGCTACGTCATCCCGCGCTTCGTCGAGCGCACCTCCCAGGGCATCCGCGAGTACGACCCGTACGCGAAGCTCTTCGAGGAGCGCGTGATCTTCCTCGGCGTCCAGATCGACGACGCCTCCGCCAACGACGTCATGGCGCAGCTGCTGTGCCTGGAGTCGATGGACCCCGACCGTGACATCTCGGTCTACATCAACAGCCCCGGTGGCTCCTTCACGGCGCTCACGGCGATCTACGACACGATGCAGTACGTGAAGCCGGACATCCAGACGGTCTGCATGGGGCAGGCCGCCTCCGCCGCCGCCGTCCTGCTGGCCGCCGGCACGCCCGGCAAGCGCATGGCCCTGCCGAACGCGCGCGTGCTGATCCACCAGCCGTACAGCGAGACGGGCCGCGGCCAGGTGTCCGACCTGGAGATCGCCGCCAACGAGATCCTCCGGATGCGGACGCAGCTGGAGGAGATGCTGGCCAAGCACTCCACCCAGGCGATCGACAAGATCCGCGAGGACATCGAGCGCGACAAGATCCTCACGGCCGAGGACGCGCTGAACTACGGGCTGATCGACCAGATCATCACCACCCGGAAGATGGACAACTCGAGCCTGCGCTGAGGCGCGAGGCTGTATCGTCTGCCGCCCCTTGGCACGGTTTGGCTCGGTTCACGTCAAAGCGAACCGCGCCAAGGGGGGCCCGGACGGGGGGCCCGGCAAGGTACCGTCGGACATAAGGCAGCACCAGGAGTCCGCTGGACGTCAACGTCCAGGCGTCTCCCAGGCGAAGGGGAAGCACACCGTGGCACGCATCGGTGACGGCGGCGATCTGCTCAAGTGCTCGTTCTGCGGCAAGAGCCAGAAGCAGGTCAAGAAGCTCATCGCAGGGCCCGGTGTCTACATCTGCGACGAGTGCATCGATCTCTGCAACGAGATCATCGAGGAAGAGCTGGCGGAGACCAGCGAGGTCCGCTGGGAGGAACTCCCGAAGCCGCGCGAGATCTACGAGTTCCTCGAGGGCTACGTGGTGGGCCAGGAGGCCGCCAAGAAGGCCCTGTCCGTGGCGGTGTACAACCACTACAAGCGCGTCCAGGCCGGTGAGAACGGCGGGGCGAACGGCCGCGACGACGCCATCGAGTTGGCGAAGTCCAACATCCTCCTGCTCGGCCCCACGGGCTCCGGCAAGACCCTCCTCGCGCAGACCCTGGCGCGGATGCTGAACGTCCCCTTCGCGATCGCCGACGCCACGGCCCTGACGGAGGCCGGCTACGTCGGCGAGGACGTCGAGAACATCCTGCTGAAGCTGATCCAGGCCGCCGACTACGACGTCAAGAAGGCCGAGACCGGGATCATCTACATCGACGAGATCGACAAGGTCGCGAGGAAGAGTGAAAACCCCTCGATCACGCGCGACGTCTCGGGCGAGGGCGTGCAGCAGGCGCTGCTGAAGATCCTGGAGGGCACCACGGCGTCGGTCCCGCCGCAGGGCGGCCGCAAACACCCGCACCAGGAGTTCATCCAGATCGACACGACGAACGTGCTGTTCATCGTGGGCGGTGCCTTCGCCGGCCTGGAGAAGATCATCGAGTCGCGGGCCGGCGCCAAGGGCATCGGCTTCGGCGCGCAGATCCGCTCCAAGCGCGAGATGGAGTCCAAGGACCAGTTCCAGGAGGTCATGCCGGAGGACCTGGTGAAGTTCGGGATGATCCCCGAGTTCATCGGCCGCCTCCCCGTCATCACCTCGGTCCACAACCTCGACCGCGAGGCCCTGCTCCAGATCCTCGTCGAGCCGCGCAACGCGCTCGTCAAGCAGTACCAGCGCCTGTTCGAACTCGACGGTGTGGAGCTGGACTTCGAGCGCGAGGCGCTGGAGGCCATCGCCGACCAGGCCATCCTCCGCCAGACCGGCGCGCGCGGCCTGCGCGCCATCATGGAGGAGGTCCTCCAGGGCGTCATGTACGAGGTCCCGTCCCGCAAGGACGTCGCCCGGGTCGTCATCACGGCGGACGTCGTCCAGTCGAACGTCAACCCGACCCTGATCCCGCGCGACGCGCGCGGCCGGGGGCCGGGCGAGCAGAAGACGGCGTGACACGGCAGACGTGACGGAAGGGCCCCGGTCGCCGACCGGGGCCCTTCCGTTTGTCCGACGAGCGTCGTCAGGCCTTGACGCGGATCTCCGGGCGGAGCTTGGTGGTGATGTCGATCGCGGTGTCCTTGGCGACGTTCCCGCCGGCCTGTCCGGGCGACACCAGCACGATGGTGCTGTGGTCGGCCCAGGCGCAGAACCAGTCGGTCTTCTCCTTCTTCGTCGCCAGGTCCTGCCCCTTGGCGGCCTGGCACTTCATGACCGCGCCGTCGAGGTCGGCCTCCTCGGGCTCGCCGATCAGCTCGGTCTTGCCGCCGCCGCTGCCGGAAGAGCCCTCCTCCGCCGACTTCCTGAAGTTGGAGAAGAAGGTGTCCAGCGCCGCCTCGGGGTCGGAGACCTCGCCGTACAGGCCGACGAACGTGACGGTCTTGGCCGTTGCCATCTGGGCGGCCGAGGACGGGTCGGTGGGGTCGTAGTTGGTCAAGTCCACGGTGGAGTAGGAGCCCACGGCCGACTTGGCGTTCTTGACGCCGCTCTTCTCCAGCTCCTTGGTCGACTCGTCGCCGGCCGTCTGCCCGTCCTTGGTGAAGCGCTTGTACTCGCTCAGCACCTTCGCCGGGGTCGCCAGCTTGTGCGGCCCGTCGTCCTCGACGGCCCCCGCACCGCCGCTGCCGCCGAGCACGAAGTACGCGCCCACGCCGATCGCCGCGACGACGGCGACCGCGCCGATGATGATGCCCGTCTTCTTCTTGCCGCCGCCCGGGGCCGGGGGCTGGGGCACGCCGTACGGGGCCTGGCCGTAGGGCGGCTGCTGGCCGTACGGGGGCTGCTGGCCGTAAGGAGCCTGCTGGGGCGGCACGCCCTGCGGGGGCTGCTGCGGGTAGCCGTAGCCCGGCTGGGGCGGAGGGGCCTGCTGGGGGTAGCCGTAGCCGGGCTGGGGCGCCTGCGGCGGCTGGCCGTACGGACCCGGCTGGCCGTACGGTCCGGGCTGCTGGGGCTGCCCGCCGTACGGGCCCGGCTGGTTGTAGCTCATGTTCTGGGTTCCCCTCCAGATGCTTATGTGTTTCCGACATCCTGGCGCAGACCCGCCGTGTGCATGGCATCGGGGCCCGCACCGTTACAAGACAAACGCGTTTCGGGACGGGGTCGTGACACCTCTAAACTGACCCCCGTGACCGAGAACGCTCAGCAGCAGCCACCAGCGCCCAGCACCGACCTGCCGACCCAGTACGCGCCGGCCGACGTGGAGGGGCCGCTGTACGAGCGCTGGGTAGAGCGCGGTTACTTCGAGGCGGACGCCAAGAGCGACAAGCCTCCGTACACCATCGTCATCCCGCCGCCGAACGTCACGGGCAGCCTGCACCTCGGGCACGCCTTCGAGCACACCCTCATCGACGCCCTCACCCGCCGCAAGCGGATGCAGGGCTACGAGACGCTGTGGCAGCCGGGCATGGACCACGCCGGCATCGCCACGCAGAACGTCGTCGAGCGCGAGCTCGGCAAGGAGGGCAAGTCCCGGCACGACCTGGGCCGCGAGGCCTTCGTCGAGCGGGTCTGGCAGTGGAAGGGCGAGTCCGGCGGCCAGATCAGCGGCCAGATGCGGCGGTTGGGCGACGGCGTCGCCTGGTCGCGCGAGCGCTTCACGATGGACGAGGGCCTCTCCCAGGCCGTCCAGACCATCTTCAAGCGCCTCTACGACGACGAGCTGATCTACCGCGCCGAGCGCATCATCAACTGGTGCCCGCGCTGTCTGACCGCCATCTCGGACATCGAGGTCGAGTACCAGGACGACGACGGCGAGCTCGTCTCCATGAAGTACGGCGACGGGGACGACACCATCGTCGTCGCCACCACCCGCGCCGAGACGATGCTCGGTGACACGGCCGTCGCCGTCCACCCCGAGGACGAGCGCTACAAGCACCTGATCGGCAAGCAGGTCAAGCTGCCGTTGACCGACCGCTCCATCCCGGTCGTCGCGGACGAGCACGTCGACCCCGAGTTCGGCACGGGTGCCGTCAAGGTCACCCCGGCGCACGACCCGAACGACTTCGAGATCGGCCAGCGCCACGACCTGCCGGCCATCACGATCATGGACGAGCACGCGGTCATCACCGCCCACGGCCCCTTCCAGGGCCTGGACCGGCTGGAGGCCCGCTCGGCGATCGTCGCCGCGCTGCGCGCCGAGGGCCGGATCGTCGCCGAGAAGCGGCCCTACGTCCACTCCGTCGGCCACTGCTCGCGCTGCAAGACCACCATCGAGCCGCGCCTGTCGATGCAGTGGTGGGTCAAGGTCGGCCCGCTGGCCAAGGCGGCCGGTGACGCCGTCCGCGACGGCCGGGTCAGGATCCACCCGCAGGAGATGGAGAAGCGCTACTTCGACTGGGTCGACAACCTCCACGACTGGTGCATCTCGCGCCAGCTGTGGTGGGGCCACCGCATCCCGGTCTGGTACGGCCCCGAAGGCGAGGTCGTCTGCGTCGGCCCCGACGAGGAGCCGCCGAGCGGCGAGGGCTGGCACCAGGACACCGACGTCCTCGACACCTGGTTCTCCTCGGGCCTGTGGCCGTTCTCCACGCTCGGCTGGCCCGAGCAGACCGAGTCGCTCGCGAAGTTCTACCCGAACTCCGTCCTGGTCACCGGCTACGACATCCTCTTCTTCTGGGTCGCCCGGATGATGATGTTCGGGCTGTACGCGATGGACGGCACCCCGCCGTTCCACACCATCGCCCTGCACGGCATGGTCCGCGACCAGTTCGGCAAGAAGATGTCGAAGTCCTTCGGCAACGCGGTCAACCCGCTGGACTGGATGGACAAGTACGGCTCCGACGCCCTGCGCTTCACCCTCGCCCGCGGCGCCAACCCGGGCGTCGACGTGCCGATCGGCGAGGACTGGGTCCAGGGCTCGCGCAACTTCGCCAACAAGATCTGGAACGCCACGCGCTTCGCGCTGATGAACGGCGCGACGGTCGAGGGCCCGCTGCCGGAGCCGTCGGAGATGTCCTCGACGGACCGCTGGATCCTGTCCCGGCTGAACTCGGTCGTCGCCGAGGTCGACGCCTACTACGACGACTACCAGTTCGCCAAGCTGTCCGACTCCCTGTTCCACTTCGCGTGGGACGAGGTCTTCGACTGGTACGTCGAGCTGTCCAAGACGACGTTCCAGGCGGGCGGCGAGCCGGCCGAGGTCAGCAAGCGTGTCCTCGGCGAGGTCCTCGACGTCACGCTGAAGCTGCTGCACCCGGTGGTCCCGTTCGTCACCGAGACGCTGTGGACGACGCTGACCGGCGGCGAGTCGGTCGTCATCGCCGAGTGGCCGAAGGACAGCGGCTTCCGGGACGCCGACGCCGAGCGCGAGATCGCCTCGCTCCAGTCGGTCATCACCGAGGTCCGCCGCTTCCGCGCCGACCAGGGCCTCCAGCCCGGCCAGCGGGTCCCGGCCCGCCTGACGCTGGACGGCACGCCCTTCGCGCCCCACGAGGCCGCCATCCGCCAGCTCCTCCGCCTCCAGCCGGAGGGCGACGGCTTCACGGCCACGGCGACCCTCCCGGTCGCCGGTGCCGAGGTCGCGCTCGACCTCTCCGGCACGATCGACGTGGCGGCCGAGCGCAAGCGCCTGGCGAAGGACCTCGCCGCGGCCGAGAAGGAGAAGGCCCAGGCGAACGCCAAGCTCGGCAACGAGGCGTTCCTGGCGAAGGCCCCCGACCACGTCGTGGACAAGATCCGCACCCGCCTCGCCAAGGCGGAGGAGGACATCGCCCGCATCCAGGCCCAGCTGGAACGCCTGCCGCAGGCGTAGTCGTCCGTACGGTCGTGAAGGCCCCCGTGCTCGTCGGCGCGGGGGCCTTCGCGCAGTCCGGGGGCGCGGGGAACTGCGCGACGAGCCATGGACGACCCGCACCCGGACGACGACACAAACCACCCCCCACCCATGTCACCCCCGCTCCGTAGACTGGCCCCGTGAGCGAGCTCCCCCCGGACCACAGCGCCGACGACCAGCCCGACCCCCTCAACGCCTTCGACGAGATCGTCGCGGAGGAGACCACCCGCGACCCCGACCTCGCGGTCATCGAGGCCGGCAGCCGTACCCTGCGCACCCAGGGCGGCCCGCCCGAGGCCGACGTCCCCGCCCGGCCCGCCGACCCCGAGGTCGACAAGGCCCTGCGCGAGGTCGAGGCGGAGCTCGCCACCCGCTGGGGCGAGACCAAGCTGGAGCCCTCGGTCAGCCGGATCGCCGCGCTGATGGACGTCCTGGGGGAGCCGCAGCGGTCGTACCCCTCCATCCACATCACGGGCACCAACGGCAAGACCTCCACGGCCCGCATGATCGAGGCCCTGCTCGGCGCCTTCGAGCTGCGCACCGGCCGCTACACCTCGCCCCACGTGCAGTCGATCACCGAGCGCATCAGTCTGGACGGCGCTCCCATCACCGCCGAGCGGTTCATCGAGACGTACCAGGACATCAAGCCGTACGTGGAGATGGTCGACGCGTCGCAGGACTACCGGCTGTCGTTCTTCGAGGTGCTCACCGGCATGGCGTACGCGGCGTTCGCGGACGCCCCGGTGGACGTCGCCGTGGTCGAGGTCGGCATGGGCGGCTCCTGGGACGCCACGAACGTGATCGACGGCGACGTCGCCGTCGTCACCCCCATCGACCTCGACCACACCGACCGGCTCGGCACGACGCACGCCGAGATCGCCACGGAGAAGTCCGGCATCGTCAAGCAGGACGCCACCGTCATCCTGGCGCAGCAGCCGGTCGAGGCGGCGCAGGTGCTGCTGAAGAAGGCCGTCGAGGTGGACGCGACGGTGGCCCGGGAAGGGCTGGAGTTCGGTGTCGTGGACCGGCAGGTGGCCGTCGGCGGTCAGCTGCTGACGCTGCGCGGGCTGGGCGGCGAGTACCGCGAGGTGTACCTGCCGCTGCACGGCGCGCACCAGGCGCACAACGCCGCCGTGGCGCTCGCCGCCGTCGAGGCGTTCTTCGGCGTCGGCGCGCAGCGGCCCGACCCGCTGGACCTGGACACGGTCCGCAAGGCCTTCGCCGCCGTGGCCTCACCGGGCCGGCTGGAGGTCGTGCGGCGCTCCCCGACGGTCGTGCTGGACGCCGCCCACAACCCGGCGGGCGCCCGCGCCGCGGCCGAGGCGATCGGGGAGGCCTTCCAGTTCAGCCGCCTCATCGGCGTGGTCGGCGCGAGCGGCGACAAGAACGTACGGGGGCTGCTGGAGGCCTTCGAACCGGTGTTCGCCGAGGTCGTCGTCACGCAGAACTCCAGCCACCGCGCCATGGACGCCGACGAACTGGCCGGCCTCGCCGTCGAGGTGTTCGGCGAGGAGCGCGTGCAGGTCGAGCCGCGGCTGCCCGACGCGCTGGAGGCCGCCATCACGCTGGCCGAGGAGGAGGGCGAGTTCGCGGGCGGCGGTGTGCTCGTCACGGGTTCGGTCATCACCGTCGGCGAGGCCCGACTGCTCCTGGGGAGGGGCTGAGATCCCATGCGTACGCTCTGTTCTTCCACCCTGATCGGCGAGTTCTTCGTCATCGGCTTCGCCGGGCTGGTCGCCATGAAGGACCCCGACCTGTCCATGACCACCGTGTGGACGGTCAGCGGCATCGCGATGTTCCTGTGCCTGCTGCTGTGCGGCCTGGTGACGCGGCCCGGCGGGGTCGCGCTCGGCTGGGCGCTGCAGATCGCGCTGATCGCGTCCGGCTTCATCGTGCCGACCATGTTCTTCCTGGGCGCGATCTTCGCGGCCCTGTGGTGGGCGTCCGTGCACTACGGGCGGAAGGTGGACGAGGCGAAGGCGCGGTTCGCCGCCCAGACCGGATCCTCCACACCTGACGCTGCGTAACAGGTGCCCCGACACGCCCGGTAATCTCGTCCCACCGCATCACCGCATCACCGCATCACCGCATCACCGCACAGCCCTGACGCCTTTAAGGAGCCCCGTCGTGACCCAGCGCACCCTCGTCCTCCTCAAGCCCGACGCCGTCCGTCGTGGCCTGACCGGCGAGATCATCAGCCGCATCGAGCGCAAGGCGGGCTGGACGATCACCGCGCTGGAGCTGCGCACGCTGGACCAGGACACGCTGGAGCAGCACTACGGCGAGCACAAGGGCAAGCCGTTCTACGAGCCGCTGGTCGCGTTCATGGCCTCCGGCCCGGTCGTGGCGATGATCGTCGAGGGTGAGCGGGTCATCGAGGGCGTGCGCCAGCTGGCCGGCCCCACCGACCCGATCGCTGCGGCGCCCGGCTCCATCCGCGGCGACTTCGGTGTCATCGTCCGGGAGAACCTGATCCACGCCTCCGACTCCGAGGAGTCCGCCGAGCGCGAGGTGAAGATCTTCTTCCCCGGCCGGGCGTAGCGTCCCCACCCGACCAGCACAAACGGCGGGTCCGGGGGCGTCTGCCCCCGGACTTTGCGGCATATGCGTGGCGTACGAGGGAACGATCGCCCCCGAACGCCCGTCTCCACAAGCGAACCCGCACAGCATCTGCTGACAATGGCGGAGACCCTCCCGCAGTGTTCGCGAAGGCGCGTTTACCATGGAAGCCTTCACGTCACAGCACCCACCTTTGCCGACCTGAAAAGCCCTCAAAAGCTCACAGGAAGGCCAGACGAATCCTGATGGGGAACTCAATGTCGTTCATCGGCCGTGACATGGCTGTCGACCTCGGGACCGCCAACACGCTGGTGTACGTCAGGGGTCGCGGGATCGTACTCAACGAGCCGTCCGTTGTCGCGATCAACACCAACACCGGTGGCATCCTCGCGGTCGGCGCCGAAGCGAAGAAGATGATCGGGCGCACGCCCGGCAACATCGTTGCCGTACGTCCGCTGAAGGACGGCGTGATCGCCGACTTCGAGATCACCGAGCGGATGCTCCGCTACTTCATCCTGAAGATCCACAAGCGGCGGTATCTGGCTCGTCCGCGGGTCGTCGTCTGTGTGCCCTCGGGCATCACGGGCGTCGAGCGCCGTGCCGTCATCGAGGCGTCGTCCCAGGCCGGCGCCCGCCAGGTGCACATCATCGAGGAGCCCATGGCCGCGGCCATCGGCTCCGGCCTGCCGGTCCACGAGGCCACGGGCAACATGGTGGTCGACATCGGCGGCGGCACGACGGAGGTCGCGGTCATCTCCCTCGGCGGCATCGTCACCGCCCAGTCCATCCGTGTCGCCGGTGACGAACTGGACAACGCGATCATCCAGCACATCAAGAAGGAGTACTCCCTCCTGCTGGGTGAGCGGACGGCCGAACAGATCAAGATCACGATCGGTTCGGCGTACGACCTCGACACCGACGAGCACACCGAAATCCGCGGCCGGGACCTGGTCTCCGGCCTGCCGAAGACCGTCGTCATCTCCGCAGCGGAGGTCCGCAAGGCGATCGAGGAACCGGTCAACGCCATCGTCGACGCCGTCAAGACGACCCTCGACAAGTGCCCGCCGGAGCTGTCCGGCGACATCATGGACCGAGGAATCGTTCTGACCGGCGGCGGAGCGCTGCTGCGGGGCCTGGACGAGCGGCTGCGCCGCGAGACCGGCATGCCGATCCACATCGCCGAGGACCCGCTGGACAGCGTGGCGCTCGGATCCGGAAAGTGCGTCGAGGAGTTCGAGGCACTGCAGCAGGTGCTGGACGCCCAGCCGCGCAGATGACATAACTCTTCGATTCCGCCGTACGGGACGATCTCCTCTCGTACGGCGGATCGTTGATATAGAGGCATAAGCTCCCACAAAGCAGCCCCTCGGTATTCCCTGGGGCTTCCCGAATTCCTATGAGGAAGGGCACGGCCGCCGCACGTGAGGGACACACGAGAGAGCCGGCTGCTCCTGGTGCTGCTGATCGCCGTCGCGTTCGCGTTGATCACGGTGGACATCCGCGGTGGGGAGGACTCGCCCGTCGACGGTGCCCGGCAGGCCGCGGCGACGGTGTTCGGCCCGATCGAGAGCGGCGTGTCGTCCGCGGTCGACCCGGTCGGCAACGCGGTCTCCGCCATCCGCGACTCCGGCGAACGGCACGACCGGCTCGCCATGCTGGAGAAGGAGAACGCGGCCCTGAAGGCGCGCCTCGGCAGCGACGACCGCGCCCGCAGCCGCCTCAAGCAGCTCGACAAGATGCTGAAGGTCGCCGGTCAGGGCCAGTACGGCATCAAGGGCGCCGAGGTCATCGCCATCGGGGCGGCGCAGGGCTTCTCCTGGACCATCACCATCGACATCGGCGCCGACGACGGCATCAAGCGCGACATGACCGTCCTCAACGGCGACGGGCTCGTCGGCCGCGTCACAACCGTCGGGCCGAACACCGCCACGGTCCTGCTCGCCAGCGACCCCGACTTCACCGTCGGCACCCGCATGGAGTCCGGCGACGAGCTCGGCTTCGCCTCCGGGCAGGGCGACCGCCCGCTGCGCGTGGAACTCCTCAACGGCAAGGCCGAGGTGAAGAAGGGCGACCGCCTCGTCACCTTCGGCTCGCAGGCCGACCGGCCGTTCGTGCCCGGCGTCCCGGTCGGCGTGGTCTCCCGCGTCGACCCCTCCGGCGGCGGCCTGACCCGCACGCTGTACGTCACGCCGTACGCCAGCTTCACCAAGCTCGACATCGTCGGTGTCGTGGTCGAGGCCCCGAAGAAGGACCCGCGTGACACGGTGCTCCCGCCCAAGCCCAAGCCGACCCCGAGGCCGACGGTGACGGTGACCGTGACGCCGTCCCCCGAGGCCCCCGTGGACGGCCAGAACCAGCAAGAGCAGTAGGAGCTGTCACCCCATGCGCGTCAACCGGATCCTGCTCTCCTCCGCCCTGGTCGTCGTCGCCCTGGTCATCCAGGTGAGCGTCCTCGCCCGCCTCCACCTGCCGGGGGCGGTGCCCGACCTGATGCTGCTCACCGTCCTGGGCCTGGCGCTGGTGTACGGGCACGTCGGCGGCGCCCTCGTCGGCTTCGGCGCGGGCCTGCTCGCCGACCTGGCCCCGCCCGCCGACCACGCCGCCGGGCGGTACGCCCTGGTGCTGTGCGTCATCGGCTACCTGGCGGGCCTGGTGAAGCCCGAGACGGGCCAGCTGAAGTCCGCGACCGGCCCGATGGTCGTGGTGGTCGCCGCCGCGGTCGGCTCGACCCTGCTGTACGCCGGGGTCGGGGCCCTCGTCGGGGACACCGCCGCCCGCCACGTGGGCCTCGGCAGCCTGCTGTTCACGGCCGCCCTGTACGACCTGCTGCTCGCCCCGTTCGTGGTGCCGGGGGTGATGGCCCTGGCCCGGCGCGCCGAGAACGATCCGCTCGCCGAGTCCACCTCGGCCGCCGCCAAGGCCACGGACATCTCCTCCGGCTGGCTCTCCGGCGGGACGGGCCTGCGGATCGGCAGCCAGCGCAACGGACTGCGGGTGAAGGCGGCCCGGGCCCGCATGGCGCGGGCCGGACGCATCAAGGGGGTCAAGCGGCTGTGACCCGGGGGAAGTTCACCCGAACGGTGCGGTCCGGTAGGAACGCCGGGGCCTGGGCCCGTCGTTCCCCACTCGACACCGCGCACACCTGTCCGGACAGACCGTCGTACTCGCACACCCGTACACGCAGGGAGAGGGGGAGGCAGCCGCAGTGACCAACATTCCCGAGACCGGGCGCAACCCACGGGTCCAGATCCGGCTCGTCGTCATCCAGGTCCTGGTCCTCTCCCTCCTGCTCACCCTCGGCGGACGCCTGTGGTACCTGCAGATCCGTGAGGGCGCGGCCTACGCCAAGGAGGCGTCCGGCAACCACGTCCAGCAGGTGGTCCAGCCCGCCGTCCGCGGCTCCATCCTGGACGCCCGCGGCGTGGCCCTCGCCGACAACGAGACGCGCCTGGTGGTCTCCGCCTCCCGCACGGACCTGCTGAAGATGAAGGACGACGGCAAGGAGGTCCTCACCAAGCTCGCCGGTGTCCTCGGCATGACCCCCAAGGAGGTCATGGAGAAGGTCCGGCTGTGCGACGCCAAGACGCCCCAGCCCTGCTGGAACGGCTCGCCGTACCAGCCCATCCCCATCACCGACGAGGCCACCCCCAAGCAGGCCCTGCAGATCCGCGAGCGCGCCGAGGACTTCCCCGGCATCACCGCCGAGCCGCAGGCCGTGCGCCGCTACCCGAGCCCCGGCAAGGCCAACACCGCCCAGGTCCTCGGCTACCTCTCCCCGGTCACCGACGAGGAGATCAAGAAGGCACAGAACACCAACTCGCCCTATCTGCGCTCCGACCAGGTCGGCCGCTCCGGACTGGAGCGCCAGTACGACAAGCAGCTGCGCGGCAAGGCCGGCGTCACGCGCTACGAGGTCGACAACCTCGGCCGCGTCATCGGCCAGGCCGAGGCCGACCCCGCCCAGCCCGGGGACAACCTCGTCACCAGCATCGACGCCCGCGTCCAGCGGATCGCCGAGTACGAGCTGAACGAGGCCATGAAGCAGGCCCGCAAGGAGCACGACCGCAACACGGGCACGAACTACAAGGCCGACTCCGGCGCCGTCGTCGTCATGGAGGCCAAGACCGGCCGCGTCGTCGCGATGGCGTCCAACCCGACCTACGACCCGAACGCCTGGGTGGGCGGCATCTCCGCCAAGGACTACGCCCGCCTCACCGGCAAGAAGTCCAACTACCCGCTGCTCAACCGCGCGATCCAGGGCCAGTCGGCGCCCGGCTCCATCTTCAAGGTCATCCCGACGGCCGCCGCGGTCAACGCCGGCTACTCCTTCAACGGCCCCTACGAGTGCTCCAGCTCGTACTCCATCGGCGGCCAGGTCTTCAAGAACTTCGAGTCCAAGGGCTACGGGGCGATCAGCCTCGGCCGCGCCCTGGAGGTCTCCTGCGACACGGTCTTCTACCGCCTCTCCCACGAGGAGTGGAAGCGCGACGGCGGCACCAAGCCGAAGAAGAACGCCAACGACTGGTTCTACAAGACCGCCCACCAGTTCGGCCTCGGCAAGGAGACCGGCATCGACCTGCCCAACGAGGTCACCGGCCGCGTCCCCGACCGCCAGTGGAAGCTCGACTACTGGAAGGCCAACAAGGACGTCTGGTGCCGCACCGGCAAGCGCGACGGCAGCTACGCCGAGAAGATCGCCTACGAGAACTGCCTCGAGGGCAACCGCCTGCGCGCCGGTGACTCCGTCAACTACTCCATCGGACAGGGCGACACGCTCGTCACTCCCATCCAGATGGCCACCATCTACGCCGCCATCTCCAACGGCGGCACGATGTACACGCCGTCCGTCGGCAAGGCCGTCATCAGCGCCGACGGCAAGACCGTCACGCCGATCAAGCCGAAGGCCCACGGCAAGCTGCCGATGACGCAGAAGCTGCGCAGCGAGATAAGCGATGCCCTCGCGGGAGTCGCCACCCGCGGTACGGCCGCCTGGCGGTTCGGCGGCTGGCCGCAGGACAAGATCCCGATGCACGCCAAGACGGGTACGGCGGAGGTCTACGGCAAGCAGACGACCTCCTGGTTCGCCACGTACACCAAGGACTACTCGATCGTCATGACGATCTCCCAGGGCGGTACGGGCTCCGGCGCCTCCGGTCCGGCCGTGCGCAACATCTACAACGCGCTCTACGGCGTCTCCCCGGACGGCGACATCGACCGCGAGAAGGCGCTGCTGCCCTCCCCGGAGAAGACCCTCCCGAAGGTCAAGACGGACGGCACCATCGCCTCCCCGAAGATCTCCAAGGACCCGGCCAAGGACCAGCAGGCGAACAAGAAGGACCCGAACGCCCCGGCCGACCCGCTCCAGCCGGCGACGGCGGCCCCGCCGACGCCGGAGAACCGTGACACGCGAAGGCGCCGGCGCCGGCGGGGAAGCCGGAGGTTGCCGACATGACCGGCGGTGTGAACAGCTTCCAGGTCTCCGGATACGGGCCCGAGCGCTCCGGCTGGACGCGGCTGCTGGCCCGTGACTCGGTGGCGCGGCGGCTCGACTGGCCGATCCTGCTGTCGGCGCTGGTCCTGTCGCTGCTCGGCACGCTGCTGGTGTACTCGGCCACCCGCAACCGCACGGAGCTCAACCAGGGCGACCCGTACTACTTCCTCGTCCGCCACCTGCTGAACACCGGCATCGGCCTCGCCCTGATGGCCGGCACGATCTGGCTCGGCCACCGCGCCCTGCGCACGGCCGTACCGATCCTGTACGGCGTCTCGGTCCTGCTGATCCTGCTGGTGCTCACCCCGCTCGGCTCGACGATCAACGGCGCCCACTCCTGGATCAAGCTCCCCGGCGGCTTCTCGCTCCAGCCCTCGGAGTTCGTGAAGGTCACGATCATCCTGGGCATGGCGATGCTGCTGGCGGCCCGGGTCGACGCGGGCGACAAGCAGTACCCCGACCACCGCACGGTCGTGCAGGCCCTCGGCCTGGCCGCCGTGCCCATGCTGATCGTGATGCTCATGCCCGACCTCGGGTCGGTCATGGTCATGGTCATCATCGTGCTCGGCGTCCTGCTGGCCTCCGGCGCGACCAACCGGTGGGTGTTCGGCCTGCTGGGCGCGGGCGCCGCCGGCGCGATCACCGTCTGGCAGCTCGGCGTGCTCGACGACTACCAGATCGCCCGCTTCGCCGCCTTCGCCAACCCCGAGCTCGACCCGGCCGGCGTCGGCTACAACACCAACCAGGCCCGCATCGCCATCGGCTCCGGCGGACTGACCGGCTCCGGCCTCTTCCACGGCTCGCAGACCACCGGCCAGTTCGTGCCCGAGCAGCAGACCGACTTCGTCTTCACGGTGGCGGGGGAGGAGCTGGGCTTCCTCGGCGGCGGCCTGATCATCCTGCTGCTCGGCATCGTGCTGTGGCGGGCCTGCCGCATCGCCCGGGAGACGACCGACCTGTACGGCACGATCGTGGCCGCCGGCATCGTCGCCTGGTTCGCCTTCCAGACGTTCGAGAACATCGGCATGACCCTCGGCATCATGCCCGTCACCGGCCTGCCGCTGCCGTTCGTGTCGTACGGCGGCTCCTCGATGTTCGCCGTGTGGATAGCGGTGGGACTGCTGCAGTCGATCCGGGTGCAGCGGCCGATGTCGGCATGACCCCGCGCGGGGTGGCCCTCTGCCGCCCCGCGCCCGAGCCCACTAGATTCAATGCATGACGGACACCAAGCGTGAGATCGAGCGGAAGTACGAGGCCGAGGACGGCGCACCGCTGCCGGACCTGACCGGCGTGGCCGGGGTCGCGAACGTGGTCGACCAGGGGGTCGCCCACCTCGACGCGACCTACTACGACACCGCCGACGAGCGCCTCGCCGCGACGTCCGTCACCCTGCGCCGACGCACCGGCGGCTCGGACGCGGGCTGGCACCTGAAGTTCCCGGTCGGCCCGGACACCCGGGATGAGATCCACGCCCCCCTCTCCGACACCCTCCCCGGCGAACTCGCCGGGCTCGTCCGCTCCCGCGTCCGCGACGGCGAGCTGCTCCCGCTGGTCCGGCTGCGCTCCGAACGGGACGTACGGCACCTCGTCGACGCCGGGGGCCGGCTCCTCGCCGAGGTCAGCGTGGACGCCGTGCACGCCGAGCGGCTCACGGCCGGCGGGGGCGAGGCGCGGTGGACCGAGATGGAGGTCGAGCTCGCCGACGGGTGCGACCCGGCCTTCCTCGACAAGGTGGACAAGCGGCTGCGCAAGGCGGGCGCGCGGCCGTCGACGTCGGCGTCCAAGCTGGCGCGGGCGCTGACCGAGACGGCACCGCGCAAGCGGCACCCGTCGGCGGACGCCGCGGAGCCGGTGACCGCGGCGGACCACGTGCTCGCCTACGTACGCACCCAGCGTGACGCGATCGTCGAGCTCGACCCGGCCGTCCGCCGGGACGCCGAGGACGCCGTGCACAGCATGCGCGTGGCCACCCGGCGGCTGCGCAGCACCTTCAAGTCCTTCGGGGACATCCTCGACCGGGCCGTCACCGACCCGGTCGGCGACGAGCTGAAGTGGCTGGCCGGGGAGCTGGGCCTGGACCGCGACCGCGAGGTCCTGGCCGCACGGCTGACGGCGGACCTCGACGAGGTCCCCGACGACCTGGTCCGCGGCCCCGTGGCCCAGCGCCTGCGCGGCTGGTCGGACGCCGAGCACCACACGGCCCGCGGCCGGCTCCTGGGGATCCTCGACTCCCGCCGCTACCTCAAGCTGCTCGACACCCTGGACGCGCTGATCACCGACCCGCCGCTGCTCAAGGCGGCCGGGAAGAAGCCGGGCAAACCGCTCGCCAAGGCCGTGAAGAAGGACTTCCGCAAGGTGTCCCGGCTGGTCGAGCGGGCGCTGGAGCTGGAGCCGGGCACCGAGCGGGACGTCGCCGTGCACGAGGCCCGCAAGAAGGCCAAGCGCGCCCGCTACGCCGCGGAGGCGGCCGAGCCGGCCCTCGGCAAGCCCGCCAGGACCCTGCTCAAGTCCATGAAGTCGCTGCAGAAACTGCTCGGCGAGCACCAGGACAGCGTGATGGCCCGGCGGACCCTGCGCGAGCTGTCGGCGGTCGCCCACGCCGCGGGGGAGAGCGCCTTCACCTACGGCCTGCTCCACGAGCGCGAGGAGCGGCGGGCCCTGCGCACGGAGGCCGAGCTGCCCGGCCTGTGGAAGGAGATCAAGGGGGCCGCCGCGGGCCTGTGAGGCGCACGGCGTACGGAGGCACCCCGCGGTCGCGTTAGGCTGGATGGTCACCCCTGTCCGTTCAGTCCAGCTCACGAAGGTGCGCGACATGCCTGCCGAAGTCGCTGCGTCGGTGTTCCCGCAGCTCGAAGCTCTGCTCCCGCATGTGCAGAAGCCGATCCAGTACGTCGGCGGAGAACTCAACTCCACGGTCAAGGACTGGGAGTCCTGCGACGTCCGCTGGGCGCTGATGTACCCGGACGCCTACGAGGTCGGCCTGCCCAACCAGGGCGTCCAGATCCTCTACGAGGTCCTGAACGAGCAGCAGGGCGTCCTCGCCGAGCGCACGTACAGCGTGTGGCCGGACCTGGAGGAGCTGATGCGCGAGCACGGCGTCCCGCAGTTCACGGTCGACAGCCACCGGCCGGTGAAGGCGTTCGACGTGCTCGGCCTGTCCTTCTCCACCGAGCTCGGATACACGAACATGCTGGCCGCCCTGGACCTGGCGGGCATCCCGCTGGAGTCGAAGGACCGCGGCCTGGACGACCCGGTCGTCCTGGCCGGCGGCCACGCCGCGTTCAACCCCGAGCCGATCGCCGACTTCATCGACTGCGCCGTGATCGGCGACGGCGAGCAGGCCGTCCTGGAGATCACCGCGATCGTCCGCGCCTGGAAGGCCGAGGGCCGCCCCGGCGGCCGCGAGGAGCTGCTGTTCCGCCTGGCCAGGACGGGCGGGGTGTACGTGCCCGGCTTCTACGACGTCGAGTACCTGCCCGACGGCCGTATCGCCCGGGTCGTGCCCAACCGCAGCGGTGTCCCGTGGCGCGTGTCCAAGCACACCGTCATGGACCTCGACGAGTGGCCCTACCCCAAGCAGCCCCTGGTCCCGCTGGCCGAGACGGTGCACGAGCGCATGTCCGTGGAGATCTTCCGCGGCTGCACCCGGGGCTGCCGCTTCTGCCAGGCCGGCATGATCACGCGCCCGGTCCGGGAGCGTTCCATCACCGGCATCGGCGACATGGTCGAGCAGGGCCTGAAGGCGACCGGCTTCGAGGAGGTCGGCCTGCTGTCGCTGTCCTCGGCCGACCACAGCGAGATCGGCGACATCGCCAAGGGCCTCGCCGACCGCTACGAGGACGACAAGATCGGCCTGTCGCTGCCGTCGACCCGCGTGGACGCGTTCAACATCGACCTGGCGAACGAACTGACCAGGAACGGCCGCCGCTCGGGTCTCACCTTCGCCCCGGAGGGCGGCTCGGAGCGCATCCGCAAGGTCATCAACAAGATGGTCTCGGAAGAGGACCTGATCCGCACGGTCGCGACGGCGTACGGCAACGGCTGGCGCCAGGTGAAGCTGTACTTCATGTGCGGCCTGCCCACCGAGACCGACGACGACGTCCTGCAGATCGCCGACATGGCGACGAAGGTCATCGCCAAGGGCCGCGAGGTCTCCCGCTCGAACGACATCCGCTGCACGGTCTCGATCGGCGGCTTCGTCCCCAAGCCGCACACGCCCTTCCAGTGGGCCCCGCAGCTGTCCGCCGAGGAGACCGACGCCCGCCTGGCCAAGCTCCGCGACAAGATCCGCGCCGACAAGAAGTACGGCCGCTCCATCGGCTTCCGCTACCACGACGGCAAGCCCGGCATCGTCGAGGGCCTGCTCTCCCGCGGCGACCGCCGCATCGGCGCGGTCATCCGCGCGGTGTACGACGACGGCGGCCGCTTCGACGGCTGGCGCGAGCACTTCTCCTACGACCGCTGGATGGCGTGCGCGGACAAGGCGCTGGAGCCGTTCGGCGTGGACGTCGACTGGTACACCACCCGCGAGCGCACCTACGAGGAGGTCCTCCCCTGGGACCACCTCGACTCGGGCCTGGACAAGGACTGGCTCTGGGAGGACTGGCAGGACGCCCTCGACGAGACGGAGGTCGAGGACTGCCGCTGGACGCCGTGCTTCGACTGCGGGGTGTGCCCGCAGATGGACACCCACATCCAGATCGGCCCCACGGGCAAGAAGCTGCTGCCCCTGACGGTCAAGAACGCGGCTCCCGCCCCGAGCGGGCACGCCCACTGAGGTGGGGGCCGGGTGCGCGGAAGCGAGGGGTGAGACACCGGTCCTGGGGGACCCGCTGAAGAAGCGGGGTCGGTGACGCTCCCCCGGGGGACCGGTCCCGCCAGGTTCCCCCAGTTCAGAATGTGTGCTGGGGGAGCCGTCAGTTCAGCCCGCCGTGCTCGCAGACGCGGCGCGCGACCTCCCGGAGTTTGAGGTTGTTCTCCTGGGAGAAGCGGCGCAGGACGTCGAAGGCCTGCTCCTCGGTGAGGCGGTGGCTGCCCATGAGGATGCCCATCGCCTCGCCGATGAGGTGGCGGGTGGCGATGGCCTCCTCCAGCTGGGCGTGGCTGCGGGCGCTGGAGAAGGCGACGGCGGCGTGCGAGGCCAGCAGCCAGCCGGCGGTCTCGCTGTCCGCCGAGAAGGCCCCGGGGCGGCGGCCGTACAGGTTGAGGGCGCTCAGCTCCTCGTCGTCGGTGTAGAGCACGAAGCCCATCAGGCTGCCGATGCCCAGCTCACCGGCTCGTTCGGCGTAGGCCGGCCAGCGGGACCGCCCGTCGGTGAGGTCGCCGATGCGGAACACGCGCTCATGCGTGTCGGCGCGGGCCGCGTCGAAGCACGGGCCCTCGGCGAGGCGCTCCTGGAGCCGGTCGCTCTCCACCACCAGGTCGTGCGTCGGGGCGAGCGACTCGACGCTCTTGCCGTGCAGCAGCAGGACGCCGGCCGCGTCGCACCCCGGGACCAGGTCGACGGCCGCGCGGGTGATGTGCCCGAGCGTGTCCTCGACCGTCCGCTGCGCGAGCAGGTCCCGCGCCATGGAGGCCATCTCCTGTGCGAACGCGCGCCAGTCCACCGTCGTCCTCCTCGGTCGGGTCTCGGCCTTGGATGCCTTGTGCCACGGTGCCACGAGTGGCACGCCCCGCAGGGCGCTTCCGCTTGCCGTCTCTATCGAATTTCGATAGATTTCCATCGTGGTTCGATCGAAGGAATGGGGAGTGGGCATGGGGAAGCTGGCCGTGGCCGCGTTGCGCGCGGTGCTCGTGGTGCTGCTCGCCGGGTCGTTGTTCGTGCAGGGCGTGATGGTCCCGCTGCTGGCCGTCGACATGAACGGGCTCAAGCCCGAGTACGCCCACCTGCGCACGCCGATCCTGGTGATCCTGGTGCTGGGTGTCCTGACGGCTCAGGTCGTGCTGGTCTGCGTGTGGCGGCTGGGGACCATGGTGCGGCGCGGGACGGTGTTCTCCACGGGTGCCTTCCGGTACGTGCACATCGTGATCGGCGCCTTCGTGGCGGCCGCCTGTCTGGTGTTCGCGCTGGGGGTCGTGCTCGCGCCGGGCGAGGCCGTCGCCCCGGGCGTGGTGCTCCTGCTGGGCGGGGTCGGTCTGGCGGTGCTCGGTGTCGCGCTGGTCGTGCTGGTGCTGCGGATGCTGCTGGCGCAGGCGGTCGCCCGCGACATCGAGGCGGCCCGGATGCGGGCCGAGCTGGAAGAGGTCATCTGATGCCGATCGCCGTCGACATCGACGTGATGCTGGCCAAGCGGAAGATGTCCGTGGGCGAACTCGCGGAACGCGTCGGCATCACCCCGGCCAACCTGGCCGTCCTCAAGAACGGCCGCGCCAAGGCGGTCCGCTTCTCCACCCTCGCCGCGCTCTGCGAGGTGCTGGAGTGCCAGCCGGGCGACCTGCTGCGCTTCGAGGCGGACGGGGACGCCTCCGGGACAATGCCCTGATGGAGAACACCGAGATCCGCCCGGCCCGCCCCGGGGACCTGACCGCGGTGGCCGCACTGCGGTGGCAGTGGCTCGTCGAGAACGGCGACGAGGCCGCCGTCGCGCGCGAGGACTTCCTGCGGCACTTCGCCGCCTGGGCGCGGGACAACGCCGCGACGCACCACTGCACGGTGCTCGTCCGGGACGGCGTGGTCATCGGCATGGCCTGGCTGGCCGTCGTGCAGCGCGTGCCCACCCCGCGGGCACCCCACCGGGCCTCCGGTGACCTGCAGTGCGTCTACGTCGTCCCCGGGGCGCGCGGCGGCGGCCTGGGCGGGCGGCTGGTCCGCGCCGTGCTGGACGCAGCCCGGGAGCTCGGCCTGGAGCGGGTGACCGTGCACTCCAGCGAGCGGGCGGTCCCCGCCTACGCCCGCTGCGGTTTCCGGGAGTCGCCCCGGCTGCTGCACGCTCACGTCACCCGGACACGGGCCGTGTGATCACGAGTCGGTGCGGAGGAGCCGCGGGAGAAAGGGACGGGGGTCGTGCGGGGCGAGATCCGGACGGGGCGCTGAGGCGTCCTCGACGGTATGGATCTGGAGAAACCGCCCGGTGAGAGTACCGGGCCACGGGCCGGCGCGGACAGCCGTCCGCCGGCCGGGCCGCCCGTCCGGCGGCAAGCGGAGGCGGCGGAGGGATGCCTCGCCGTCGCGATCCGGATCCCCGTGCGGATCGTCGTGCTGGTGCTGGTCGTCCCGGTGCGGATGCTCTGGGACGCGCTCGCCGTCACCGGCCGCTTCCTGAACGACACCCTGCTCCGGCCGCTCGGCCGCGCCCTGCTGTGGCTGGGGCGGGCGGTGTTCGTCTGGCCGTTCGTGGGGCTGTGGCGGTACGTCGCGGTGCCGCTGGGCACGGCCCTCGCCCGGCTCGGGCACGTCCTCGTCGTCGTACCGCTCGTGTGGCTCCACCGGTACGCGCTGACGCCGGTGGGGCACGCCCTCGCCTGGGCCGGGCGCCGGGTCGGCACCGCGCTCGGCTGGGTGTACGCGCACCTGCTCACCCCCGTCGGGCATGCCGTGACGTGGGCGGTGCGGGGCGCCGGCGCGGTGCTCGCCGCGATCGGGCTCGGCGGGTACACGGCTGTGGCGTGGCTCGCCCGGTACCTCGTCGTCGTGCCGGCCGTCCGGCTGTACACCTGGGTGCTGGCGCCCGTCGGACGCGCCCTGCTGTGGTGCGGCAAGGGGCTCCTGTGGCTGCTGAGCACGATCGTCACCGGCGTCGGAACGGCCCTGTACTGGATCGCGCGGGTCGTGTTCGTCCTGCCGGCGCTCGCCCTCTGGCGCTGGGTCCTCACCCCCGTCGGCCGCGTCCTCGCCGTCGCCGGACGGGAGGTGCTCGACGCCCTCGGCCACGCCTGGCGCATCGCCGGGCACGTCTCGCTCGCCGTGGGGCGGTTCCTCGGGACGCTCTTGCGGTGGATCGTCGTCGAGCCGGTGCGGTGGGTCTGCCGCAGCGTGCTCACGCCCGTCGGGCACGTCCTGCGCGACACCGTCCTGCGGCCCGCCGCCGAGGCCGCCCGCAGCGCCGGACGGGCCACCCGGCAGGCACTGGCCGCCGCCCGCGAGACCGTGCGCCAGGCCCGCGCCGACGTCCGCCGGACGCTCTTCGGGGAGCCGCGGCGGCCCGAGCCGGTCGCCCGGAGGGAACCTTCCCGCCGCGGGGCACGTACTCTTGATGGCAGTACGACCGCTCTCACGAAGGACTGAACGACACTGGGCAAGCGACAGCCCGAAGGCCCGCCGCCCGCACCCGCGGTGCAGCGCATCCGACTGCGCTACACCAAGCGCGGCCGCCTCCGGTTCACCAGCCACCGTGACTTCCAGCGCGCCTTCGAACGCGCGTTGCGCCGTGCCGAGGTGCCGATGGCCTACTCGGCAGGGTTCACGCCGCACCCGAAGGTGTCGTACGCCAATGCCGCACCCACCGGCACGGGCAGTGAGGCGGAGTACCTGGAGATCGCGCTCACCGCGCGCCGCGACCCGGAGCAGCTCAGGGTCCTCCTCGACGAGTCGCTGCCCGCCGGGCTCGACATCGTCGAGGCGGTCGAGGCCCGCACCTCGGGCCTCGCCGACCGGCTGACCGCTTCTGTGTGGGAGCTGCGGCTGGACGGCGTGTCGCCGGAGGAGGCCCGCCGGGCGGCGGACGCCTTCACCGCGGCCGAGACCGTCGAGGTCCAGCGCCTCGCCAAGAACGGGGTCCGCACCTTCGACGCCCGCTCCGCCGTCGTCAGCCTGGAGAGCCGCGACCCCGCGGAAACGCAGAGTGAGCTGGCTGATAGGCCGACCGACCAGCCCTGTGCGATACTGCGGCTGGTTGTTCGGCACGTGACGCCTGCCGTACGACCCGACGACGTCCTGTCCGGTCTCCGCGCCGTGGCCGACCTGGCGCCGCCGGTCCCCGCAGCGGTGACCAGGCTGGCGCAGGGGCTGTTCGATGAAGAGACCGGCACGGTGACCGACCCGCTCGCGCCCGACCGCGAGGCAGCGCAGGCCCACCCAACGGCCGAATCGCCTGCCGCCGCGACGGCGCCGGCGTAAGGAAGGTCCCGCGTAGGGACGGACGTCGTAGCGCCGCCCTCGGACTCGGGAGCCACCTGGGTCGGGCAGCGTACCGACCAGAAGACTTTCGCCAGGCCGTACGCATTCGGCGTACGGAACCGGCGAGACAGGACACGGAGAGCTCCCGTGCGGCGCCCGCGCCCCGGACGGCGGCGACGCGCACAGCGCGAGCCGCGGACGTCACCGGCATCGCCGGACCAGGCGCGGCGCCCGGGAGCCTGACGGGAGAAAAGCCCGCATGCTCGAACCGACCGAACCCACAGAGTCCTCCCAGGGCTCCGACGAGAACACCCCGAGCGACACCCTGCCGCCCCGCCGGCGGCGCCGTGCCGCGTCCCGCCCGGCCGGTCCGCCCGCCGGTGCCACCGACGCGCCGGCGGAGACCGTCGCCCCGGCCGTACCGGCCGCCGAGGCCGAGGAGCTCACGGCGATCGACGCCGAGGAGACCGCCGCCGAGACCGAGGGGACCGCCGAGACCGAGGAGTCCGCCGCCGAGGCCGCCACCGGCGTGACGGAGCCCGCCGAGACGGCCGGGACCTCCGCGGCGGAGGACAGCGCGCCCGCCGGGCGCAAGCGGCGCCGTGTGGTGCGCCGCGCCTCCGCGCCGGCCGGGGCACCGGCCTCCGATGCCGCCGCCGAGACGGTGCTGCCCGCGACCGCCGCCGCTCCCGCCGCCCCCGAGGCGCCGCAGCAGGCCGAGGTCCCCGCCCCCGCCGAGGACCCCGCTCCCCGGCGCACCCGGCGCCGCGCGACCCGCAGCGTCACCTCGCCCGCCGCCGCCTCCGCCGAGGCCGACGCTCCGGCGCAGAGCGAGCAGCCGGACCGGACCGCGCGCACCGAGCGGACGGACCAGGCCGCGAGCGCGGCGGTCGACGCCGAGCCGGCCGAGGCCCAGCCGGGCGCCGCCCAGACCGGCACCGCAGGTGCCGACGCACCCGACGAGGGCGCTGCGCGCCGTACCCGCCGACGTGCCTCCCGGCGCGTGTCCGCGCCCGCCGGAGCGCCCGTGGCCGCCGAAGCGGCCGGCTCCGGCCCGGACGCCGGCGCCGACGCGTCCGCCTCCACCGCCCAGCCCGCCGAGGCGTCCGCGGACTCGCCCGAGGAGGCGCAGGCCCCCGTGACCGACAGCCCCGCCGAACCGGTCCGCAGGTCGCGGTCCCGGTCCCGCGCCAAGGCCGCCGCCGAGCCGGCCCCCGCCTCCGAGGCTCTCGACGCCGCCGCCGAGGCCGCTCCCGCCGCGCAGGCTCCCGGCCAGACCCCCGCCGCGTCCGAAGCGCCCGCAGCCGCCGCCGAGTCCGCCGAGGACGCCGCACCGCGGCGCCGTCGCCGGGTCGTGCGCCGCGCCGCCGGCGGGTTCGCCGAGCCCGCCCAGCCCGCCCGGCGTGCCGCCGGTGCCGCCGCCGGTGAGAGCGAGGGGCCGGCGCGCCCCGCACGGCCCGCCGTCGCCCTCTTCCAGCCGCCCGTCTTCACCGAGCCCCAGTTCCAGACCCCGGAGCGGGCCGCCGCCGCGGCCGCCGCCGAGGCGGCCGGAGCCGAGGAGCCCGAGGACCTCACGCAGGACACGCCGGACGCACACGACGACCGGTCCGACCGGGACGAGCAGGCCTCCGGATCCCGCCGCCGCCGCAGGCGCCGGGGCGGCGAGGAGCCCGAGGCCCAGGCCGCCGAGACCGCCGTCGAGGAGCCGGAGGAGGCCGAGGAGTCCGTCGAGGACGAGGCCGAGGGCGACGACCAGGACGACGCCGAGGAGCCCGGCTCGCGCCGGCGCCGCCGCCGGGGCGGTCGCCGCCGCCGGCGCGGCGAGTCCGCCGAGAACGACGGCGACGCCGAGTCCGGCGACTCCGACGAGATCGCCGCCGCCCAGGCCGCGCAGGACGCCGAGGACACCGCCGAGCAGGCCGAGGAGGACCGCGAGGACGCCGACGAGGCCTCTGACCGGGACGACTCGTCCGGCGGGAACGGCTCCAGCAGCAGCCGCAGGCGTCGTCGCCGCCGTCGTCGCGCCGGTGACTCCGGCCTCGACGCCGAGCCCTCCGACGACGACCCCGAGCGCACGGTCGTCAAGGTCCGCGAGCCCCGCCCCGCCCGGGAGAAGGGCGAGCCCTCCGACGAGGTGCAATCCATCAAGGGCTCGACCCGGCTGGAGGCCAAGAAGCAGCGCCGCCGCGAAGGGCGCGAGCAGGGCCGCCGGCGCGTGCCGATCATCACCGAGGCCGAGTTCCTGGCCCGCCGCGAGGCCGTCGAGCGGGTGATGGTCGTCCGCCAGCACGGCGACCGCACGCAGATCGGTGTCCTGGAGGACGGCGTGCTCGTCGAGCACTACGTCAACAAGGAGCAGTCGACCTCGTACGTCGGCAACGTCTACCTCGGCAAGGTGCAGAACGTGCTGCCGTCGATGGAGGCCGCCTTCATCGACATCGGCAAGGGCCGCAACGCCGTGCTGTACGCCGGTGAGGTCAACTTCGAGGCGCTCGGCATGGCCAACGGGCCGCGCCGCATCGAGACCGCCCTGAAGTCCGGGCAGTCCGTGCTGGTCCAGGTGACCAAGGACCCGATCGGGCACAAGGGCGCGCGTCTGACCAGCCAGGTCTCCCTGCCCGGCCGCTACCTGGTCTATGTCCCCGAGGGGTCGATGACCGGCATCAGCCGCAAGCTGCCCGACACCGAGCGGGCCCGGCTGAAGACCATCCTCAAGAAGATCGTCCCCGAGGACGCGGGCGTCATCGTGCGCACCGCCGCCGAGGGCGCGAGCGAGGACGAGCTGCGCCGGGACGTCGAGCGGCTGCAGCAGCAGTGGGAGGACATCCAGAAGAAGGCCAAGAACGGCAACGCGCCGACGCTGCTGTACGGCGAGCCGGACATGACCGTCCGGGTCGTGCGCGACATCTTCAACGAGGACTTCTCCAAGGTCGTCGTCAGCGGCGACGAGGCCTGGTCGACGATCCACGGGTACGTCTCGCACGTCGCGCCCGACCTCGCCGAGCGGCTGCAGAAGTGGACCTCCGAGGTCGACGTCTTCGCCACGTACCGGATCGACGAGCAGCTCGCCAAGGCCCTCGACCGCAAGGTCTGGCTGCCCAGCGGCGGCTCGCTGGTGATCGACCGGACCGAGGCGATGGTCGTGGTCGACGTCAACACCGGGAAGTTCACCGGCCAGGGCGGCAACCTCGAGGAGACCGTCACCCGCAACAACCTGGAGGCGGCCGAGGAGATCGTCCGCCAGCTGCGCCTGCGCGACCTCGGCGGCATCATCGTCATCGACTTCATCGACATGGTGCTGGAGTCCAACCGGGACCTGGTGCTGCGGCGCCTGCTGGAGTGCCTGGGCCGGGACCGTACGAAGCACCAGGTCGCCGAGGTGACCTCGCTGGGCCTGGTGCAGATGACCCGCAAGCGGGTGGGCCAGGGCCTGCTGGAGTCCTTCTCCGAGACCTGCGTCCACTGCAACGGCCGCGGTGTCATCGTGCACATGGAGCAGCCGACCTCCACCGGGGGCGGCGGCAAGCGCAAGAAGCGTGCCCGCGCCGGTGCCGCCGACCAGCCGCACGTCCACGAGGCGGCCGTCGAGACCGCCGAGCAGGAGGCGGAGGCCGAGACCGAGGCCGAGGTCGTCGCCGAGGCCGCCGAGCCGATCGCGCTGTCCGAGCCGGCCTTCGAGCCGGACGAGGAGCTGTACAGCAGCGCCGCCGAGGCGGAGGCCGCGGCCACCCGCGGCCGGTCGCGGCGCCGGGCGAGCCGGCGCGCGTCGGCCCCGGCGGGCGCGCCGCGCGGCGAGTCCGCGAGGGCGCAGCGCGGGACGGCCGAGCCGGTCGCGGACCGGGCCGAGCGGGCCGTGGTCCCCACGGCGCAGGACGTGACCGCGGCGGAGGAGGCCGCCCGCCCCGTGCAGCCGGAGCCGGCCGCCGAGGCGCAGGCCGAGCCGGTGGCCGTGGAGGACCCGGTGGTCGAGGCGGCACCGGCCGCTCCGGCCGAGCAGCCGGAGCAGTCCGCTCCGGCCGAGCAGTCCGCTCCGGCCGAGGAGGCCGCGCCGAAGGGCCGCACCCGGCGGCGGGCCACCCGCAAGGTCTCCGCTCCGGCCGGTTCGCCGGCGGGCGCCGAGGCGGCCGTGGTGACGGTGGCCGAGACCGCGCCCGCCGCCTCCGGGGCCCCGGAGGCGGACGAGCAGGCCGAGCAGGCCGAGCAGGCAGGACAGCAGGCCGGAACGGTCGCCGAGGCGCCCGCCGAGAGCGCTGCCCCGGCCCGTCCGCGACGCCGTGCGGTGCGCAAGTCCACGGCGCCGACCGCGTCCGAGGAGGCGGCCGTGCTGGTCGTCCCGTCGGCCGCTTCCGAGGAGGCCCCGCAGGCCGCCGAGGACGGCGCGCAGGAGGGTGCCGCGGAGTCCGCCCCGGCCAAGAAGACGGCCCGCAAGACGGCCAAGAAGGCCACGGCGAAGAAGGCCGCCACCAAGAAGACCGCGGCGAAGAAGACCGCGGCCAAGAAGACGACGGCCAAGAAGGCGGCGAAGACCACCAAGACGGCCGCCAAGAAGGCCACGTCGAAGAAGACGGTCGCGGCGGAGCAGTCCTCCGGGGCCTCCGTCACGGCCTCCACCGACGAGGCCTGACCGGCCCGTACGTCCCCGGGGCGTGCGTGATCCACGCGCGCGCCCCGGCGGGCGTGACCGGCGTGACCGGTCGCACAGGGGGCGGGCCCGGCTCGGTTTGACCCCTTCGGCCGCGGCCCCGTAACCTTGACCGTCGGCGTGTCGACTGACGCGTCACATCCCCGTAAACCTCATCCTCCGGGCGCCGGGCGCCCAGGAGAGGCCGCCCGCGTGTCGGGCGGCTGGCCTGCGGGGGTGCCGTTTCCCGAGCGAGAGAGTGAGTTCCGCGTGTACGCCATCGTGCGCAGCGGTGGTCGCCAGCACAAGGTTGCTGTCGGCGACATCGTTGAGGTTGACAAGATTTCCACTGCCAAGGTTGGCGACACGGTCGAGCTCTCGACCCTGCTCGTTGTCGACGGCGACGCCGTGACCAGCGACCCGTGGGTGCTGGCCGGCATCAAGGTCCAGGCCGAGGTCGTGGACCACCACAAGGGGCAGAAGATCGACATTCTGCGCTACAAGAACAAGACCGGTTACCGCCGTCGCCAGGGCCACCGCCAGCAGTACACGGCGATCAAGGTCACCGAGATCCCCACGGCTGCGAAGTAAGGGACTGAGGAGAAATGGCACACAAGAAGGGCGCATCGTCCACTCGGAACGGTCGCGACTCCAATGCCCAGCGGCTCGGCGTGAAGCGCTTCGGCGGTCAGGTCGTCAACGCTGGTGAGATCCTGGTCCGTCAGCGCGGCACCCACTTCCACCCGGGTGCGGGCGTCGGCCGTGGCGGCGACGACACGCTGTTCGCGCTGCAGGCCGGTTCGGTGCAGTTCGGCACGCACCGTGGCCGCAAGGTCGTGAACATCGTTCCGGTCGCCTGATCGGACACCCTCGCGAGGCGGACCTCACTTCCCGTTGCGGGAAGGCGGGTCCGCCTTTCGCTTGTTGAACAAGTACAACTCGTTGAACAAGTAAATCTCGCACGTACTTCTGGAGGCACCCACCATGACCACCTTCGTGGACCGCGTCGAGCTGCACGTCGCCGCGGGTAACGGAGGCCACGGCTGTGCCTCCGTCCACCGTGAAAAGTTCAAGCCGCTGGGCGGCCCGGACGGCGGCAACGGCGGTCGCGGCGGGGACGTGATCCTCACCGTCGACCAGTCCGTCACCACGCTGCTCGACTACCACCACTCCCCGCACCGCAAGGCCACCAACGGCAAGCCCGGCGAGGGCGGCAACCGTTCCGGCAAGGACGGGCAGGACCTCGTCCTGCCGGTGCCGGACGGCACGGTCGTGCTGGACAAGGCGGGCAACGTCCTCGCGGACCTCGTCGGACAGGGCACCTCGTACGTCGCCGCGCAGGGCGGCCGGGGCGGGCTCGGCAACGCGGCCCTGGCCTCGGCCCGGCGCAAGGCGCCCGGGTTCGCGCTGCTCGGCGAGCCGGGGGACGTGCAGGACATCGTCCTGGAGCTGAAGACGGTCGCCGACGTGGCGCTCGTGGGCTACCCGAGCGCGGGCAAGTCGTCGCTGATCTCGGTGCTGAGCGCCGCCAAGCCGAAGATCGCCGACTACCCCTTCACCACGCTGGTGCCGAACCTCGGCGTCGTCACGGCCGGTTCGACGGTCTACACGATCGCCGACGTGCCCGGGCTGATCCCCGGGGCCAGCCAGGGCAAGGGCCTGGGGCTCGAGTTCCTGCGGCACGTGGAGCGGTGCAGCGTGCTCGTGCACGTCCTGGACACCGCCACGCTGGAGTCGGACCGCGACCCGCTCTCCGACCTCGACATCATCGAGGAGGAGCTGCGCCAGTACGGCGGGCTGGACGACCGGCCGCGCATGGTCGTGCTGAACAAGATCGACGTACCGGACGGCAAGGACCTGGCCGAGATGGTGCGGCCCGACCTGGAGGCGCGCGGCTACCGCGTGTTCGAGGTGTCGGCCGTGGCGCACCTGGGGCTGAAGGAGCTGTCGTTCGCGCTCGCCGAGCTCGTGGCGCAGGCGCGCGCCGCGAAGCCGAAGGAAGAGGCCACGCGGATCGTCATCCGGCCCAAGGCCGTGGACGACACCGGCTTCACCGTGACCCGCGAGGACGACGTCTTCCGGGTGCGCGGCGAGAAGCCCGAGCGGTGGGTGCGGCAGACCGACTTCAACAACGACGAGGCGGTCGGCTACCTGGCGGACCGGCTCAACCGGCTCGGCGTCGAGGAGGCGCTGATGAAGGCCGGCGCCCGGGGTGGCGACGGCGTCGCCATCGGCCCCGAGGAGAACGCGGTCGTCTTCGACTGGGAGCCGTCCGTGACGGCCGGTGCGGAGATGCTCGGCCGGCGCGGCGAGGACCACCGCTTCGAGGAGTCGCGTCCTGCCGCGCAGCGCCGCAGGGACCGGCAGGCCGAGCGGGACGAGGCGCAGCAGGAGTTCGACGACTTCGAGCCGTTCTGAGCCGAGCCCTTTCCCCCGACGGGTCGTACGGGGCCGCGCGGCTGAGGATTACGGACCCTCCCGCGCGGCCACCGCCCCCGGGGTTTCGCTCACCCACCTCTAACTGAACACCTGTCAGACTCGCCCCGGCAACGGCTTGTTCCAGCGCTGGCGGCGGGTCTTCTTTTGTCTGCTTAGTTGTCATGTACGTGAACCCCGGCGTTCAGCGGGTGGACCGCCCGCGAGCGTGAAGCTTCCCCGTGTCCATGTGGCCAGCGAGGTAAGGGAGTCAGCCGATGACCGGAGCAGTATCCCCCGACCGACGCCGCTTTCTGACCGCCGGCGCCGCGGTGCTCGGTGCCGCGGCCTCCGCCCAGCTGTGGCTCCCGGCCGCCGCGCACGCAGCCGAAACGCCGCTGCCCGACGGAGTGTTCAGCCTCGGCGTCGCCTCCGGGGACCCGCTCCCGGACGGCATCGTGCTGTGGACCAGGCTCGCCCCCGACCCGCTGAACGGCGGCGGCATGCCGGACCGCGTGGTGCCCGTGGAGTGGCAGGTCGCCGAGGACCACCGGTTCAGAAAGGTCGTCCGCAGGGGTACCGCCCAGGCCCGTCCCGCGTACGGGCACAGCGTTCACGTGGACGTACGCGGGCTGCGCGCGGACCGCGCCCACTGGTACCGCTTCCGCGCCGGCGGCCGGCTCTCGCCCGTGGGCCGCACCCGCACCGCGCCCCACCCCTACTCCGCCGGCGGCTCCCTGCGCATGGCCCTCGCCTCCTGCCAGAACTGGCAGCACGGCTACTTCACGCCCTACGCGGACATGCTCGACCAGGACCCGGACGTCGTGGTGTTCGTCGGCGACTACATCTACGAGTCCACGCCCTCGGCGACGGCCCTGCGCCGGCACGAGGGCACCGGCGAGCCGTTCAGCCTCGTCCAGTACCGCAACCGGTACGCCCAGTACCGCACCGACCCGGACCTCGCGGCGATGCACGCCAACGCGCCCTTCGTGGTGAGCTTCGACGACCACGAGGTGGACAACGACTTCGCCGGCGAGATCCCGCAGGACCCGGACAAGCAGCCGCACGACGCGTTCGTGGCCCGCCTGACCGCGGCCTACCAGGCGTTCTACGAGCACATGCCGGTCCGCGCCACCGCCGTGCCGAACGGCCCCCACATCCGGATGTACCGCCGCCTGGAGTTCGGCCGCCTGGCCCGGCTCAACGTCCTGGACACCCGCCAGTACCGCAGCGACCAGGCCACCAGTCAGGAGGGCGCCCAGGGCCCGTCGCTGACCATGCTGGGCGCGCGGCAGAGGCAGTGGCTGCTGAACGGCCTCCAAAACTCGCCTGCCCGCTGGAACCTCATCGCCTCGCAGATCATGATGGCCGAGACGGACCTCAAGGTCGGCGAGGGCAAGCTCTGGTTCTACGACGCCTGGGACGGCTACCAGGCCGAACGCAACCGGTTCCTCAAGGAGTTCAAGCAGGTCCGCAATCCGGTGGTGCTCTCCGGCGACCGGCACCTGACGATGATCAGCGACCTCAAGGAGGACTACGCCGACCCCGACTCCGCGGTCGTCGGCGCCGAGTTCGTCGGCACCTCCGTCTCCAGCAACGGCGACCAGGACCAGGAGGCGTTCCGCAGGGAGTGGGACCCGCGGCGGCCGGACAACCCGCACTGGAAACTGCTCGACGCGCACCGCGGCTACCACCTGTTCGACATCCGCCGCGCGGGCATCGACGCGCAGGTGCGGGTGGTCGACACCGTGCGGCAGCCGCGGGCGACGCCGAGCACACTGGCCCGGCTCCGCGTCGAGGCGGGCCGGCCGGGCGTGGAGGTCGTCTGACCGCCACACCCGTACGCCGGGGCACACGGGAGCCCGGGACTCTTCGGAGTCCCGGGCTCCCGCCGTACGGGCGCGGCCCGGCCTGCGGGCGCCACCTTGCCCGCACCGAGACCGAATTGCCGCGGAATCTTGATCCGCAACTCCTTGTGGAGTTACTCACAGCAAATAGAGGGACCCTCGCGACCCCCTGGAACCGTCTCTCCAATCACCAGCAGTACCAGGTGAATGACAGGTTGCGCGCACATATGCGGTGGAGGGCGCTCACCTTGCACTGCGGTAACCAAGAGTGGGACCATTTCCAAGTTCCCTGTCGCCCCAAGGTAGGTCACCTGTGTCCCAGCACATAGCCAAGCCCCGTACCACCGCAGTGATCCTGGCCGGTGGCACCGGTCAGCGGGTGGGTCTGTCGATCCCCAAGCAGCTGCTGAAGATCGCCGGCAAGGCAGTCATCGAGCACACGCTGACCACCTTCGAGAACGCCGACTCGATCGACGACATCATCGTGCTGATGGCGCAGGGCTACGTGCCCGACGTCGAGAAGATCGTCGCGAAGGCCGGTTTCAAGAAGGTCTCGAAGATCATCGAGGGCGGTTCCACGCGGAACGAGACCACCGAGCGCGCCATCGCGGCCCTCGGTGAGGGTCTCGCCGAGGGCGAGGACCTCAACGTCCTCTTCCACGACGCCGTGCGCCCCCTGCTGTCGCAGCGCGTCATCGACGACTGCGTCACCGCGCTGGAGCGCTACCAGGCCGTCGACGTGGCCATCCCGTCCGCGGACACCATCATCGTCACGCGCACGCACGGCCAGGACGGCGAGTTCATCACCGAGATCCCGGACCGCTCCCGGCTGCGCCGCGGCCAGACGCCGCAGGCCTTCAAGCTGTCCACGATCAAGCGGGCCTACGAGGTCGCCGCCGGCGACCCCAACTTCCAGGCCACCGACGACTGCTCGGTCGTGCTCAAGTACCTGCCCGACGTGCCGATCCACGTCGTCGCGGGTGACGAGTACAACATGAAGGTCACCCAGCCCGTCGACGTCTTCATCGCCGACAAGCTCTTCCAGCTCGCCTCCACGGCCGCGCCCGAGCAGGTCTCCGAGGAGGCCTACCGCAAGCTGCTGACCGGCAAGACGGTCGTGGTCTTCGGCGGCTCCTACGGCATCGGCAAGGACATCGCCGAGCTCGCCGGGTCCTACGGCGCCTCGGTCTACGCCCTCGGCCGCTCCACCACCGGCACCCACGTGGAGAACCCGGAGGAGGTCGACGACGCGCTGTCCAAGGCGTACGCCGAGACCGGCCGGATCGACTACGTGGTCAACACCGCGGGCGTGCTGCGCATCGGCAAGCTCGCCGAGACCGACAACGCCACCATCGAGGAGGCGCTGAAGGTCAACTACCTGGCCCCGGTGCAGATCGCGCGCTCGTCCTACAAGTACCTGTCGGAGACCAAGGGCCAGCTGCTGCTGTACACCTCCAGCAGCTACACCCGCGGCCGCGCCGAGTACAGCCTGTACTCCTCGACCAAGGCCGCGATGGTGAACCTCACCCAGGCCCTGTCCGACGAGTGGGCCGGTGACGGCGTCCGCGTCAACTGCATCAACCCCGAGCGCACCGCGACCCCCATGCGCACCAAGGCCTTCGGCCAGGAGCCCGCGGGTTCCCTGCTGTCCTCCGAGGCGGTCGCCCGTACGTCGCTCGACGTGCTGCTGTCCGAGCTGACCGGGCACGTCATCGACGTCCGCCAGCAGGACCCGACGGCCGGCGCGGCCCGCGCGTCCGGCTTCGAGCAGGCCCTGGCCTCGGTGCTGGACCGGCAGGACGGCGTGTAATAATTGGCGGCAATTGGACTTCAGTAATTCAGGCCTCTGCGCCCTCCTGTTAACGGGGATCCGTCATCAGGAGTGTTCGCAGGGGCCTGAATCCATACAGTCCCCGCGAATATTCACAGACCAGCCGCATTCAGAACCAAGACCGGCACACCCCTCCCAAGAGCAGGTTTCTCCGTGATATCCACCGCTATTCGCGTCGCCCGGGTGGGCAGCGCGGCCGAGCTGGCCGCGGCGGTCCTCATGGTGGCGGGCTTCCCCGCCCTCATGCTGGCCGCGCTCGTCCCGAGCGTTCCCGCCTTCGCGGCAGCGGCCGCCGTGACGTACCTGGCGGACCACTATCTGCACCGCAAGGGCAGCTACCTGATCAACCGCCTCGGCAAGGTCCGGGCCGGCCTGTCGATCCGCTTCCTGATCCGGCAGCTGCTCCTGGTCCTGCTGCTGGCCCGGCTGTCCCTCGCGGACAACCTGATCTACTACGGCGCGATCGCCTGCTTCATCGCCTTCTACGGTCTGCAGGCCCCGCACGGCGCGTTGGTGCAGCTCATCCGCAACCGCCGCCGCATGCCGGTCGCCACGCGCAACGTCGACCTGAAGTCCCGCATCCGCATCCCGGACGCCCCGCCGCGCGGGCTGCTGCACCGCTCCGCCGAGAAGATGCTGCACCTCGACCTCGCGGCGGTCGTCGGCATCCTGCTCGCCGCGCAGCTGAAGTCGTCCCTGATCGGTTTCGCCGGCATCGGCGTCACGGTGGCCCTCGCCACCCTGTACGTCCTCGCCCTGGTGCCGTACGTGCGCGGCCGGAGGATCCCGCCGAACGCCGAGCGCGTGCTGGCCGCCGTCGACGACTGGCTGGGCGAGTACAAGCCGGAGACGGTGCTGTACTTCTCCGGTTCCAAGGACTCCGCGTACCAGGTCAACATGTGGCTGGACACCATGGAGAAGCTGGACTCCAAGCCGCTGATCATCCTGCGCGAGCGGGTCATCCTGAACAACCTGGCGCCCACCACGGTCCCCGTCATCTGCGTGCCCGGAGGGGTGCACCTGATGAACCTGGACCTGTCCACGGTGCGCGTCGCGCTCTACGCGGCCAACGTCGGCAAGAACATCCACCTGCTGCGCGTGCCCACCATGAAGCACGTCTTCATCGGCCACGGCGACAGCGACAAGCTCGCCAGCGTCAACCCGTTCAGCAAGGTCTACGACGAGGTGTGGACGGCCGGCCGCGCGGGCCGCGACCGCTACGCCATCGCCGACGTAGGCGTCCGCGACGAGGACATCGTCGAGGTCGGCCGCCCCCAGCTCGCCCCCATCCAGCCGTGGCGGGGCGTGCCCGAGGGCCGCGTCCCGACCGTGCTGTACGCCCCCACCTGGGAGGGCTGGGACGGCAACCCGGGCAACACCTCGCTCGTGCTGGCCGGCGAGAACATCGTGCGCAAGCTGGTCGCCGCCGACCCGCCCGTGCGTGTGCTGTACAAGCCGCACCCGTTCACCGGCACGGTCAGCAAGGAGGCCGGCGCCGCCCACCAGCGCGTCACCGCCCTGGTCCGCAAGGCCGCCGCGGAGCGTGCCATGGACCCGCGTTTCGTCGCCGACACCGCCGCCCAGGCGCAGGCCAAGGCCGAGCTGGACCGGATCGAGGCCCGGCTGGCCCAGCTGTCCGGCGCCGGCAACGACCGCGGCGACGAGGCCGAGGCCACCCGTGACGGGCTGCTCGACGCCGCCCGGCACGAGGAGGTCGCCCGGCTGCGCGCCGAGTGGAACGACGCCTACTGGCGTTCCTTCCCGAGCTGGGAGCACCGGGTCATCACCGGCGCCGAGCCGCGGCTGTACGACTGCTTCAACGTCTCGGACGCGATGGTCTCCGACATCTCCAGCGTGGTCTCCGACTTCATCGCCAGCGGCAAGCCGTACGCGGTGACGGACTCCGCCGAGGTGGGGGTCGAGGAGTTCAAGCGGAACAACACGGCGGTGCGTGCCGCGGTCATCCTCTCCAACAGCGCGAACGAGCTGGGCGAGCTGCTGAGCGCGGTGCGCGACCCGGCCGCCGACCCGCTCGCGGAGGACCGCAAGGAGCTCAAGCAGTACCTGCTGGGCCCGGATGAGCCGACCTCCCTGGAGCAGTTCAACACCGCTGTCGCGAACCTCGCGCTGAAGGCCGAGACGCGCAACGTCGGCCAGCAGTCACGGGACGCGGCCGCCCTGGCCGAGGCCGAGGCCGAGCTGGCGAACGCCGTGCCCGGGCAGCGGGTGTCCACGGCCGGTGACACGGACGGAGTCGGCGCGGGCTGAACCGCCGCCCACCGCCGAACCCTTTTTCCCGTTTCCTGTCCGTTCACCACGTGATGTGTCCCACTCATACCGGTGTGCGAGGCAACCGCTTGCCTCGATCACCCGTCTATCAAGTAGCGAATGAGGCGATACGGGGGGAATATCCCATTGACTAGGGGGAAACGTGACCGTGACGCAGCCTGATGTGAGCGTGATCATCGGGGCGTACGAAGCGATGCCGTACCTGATCGAGTGCCTTTCGTCCGTCGAGGCGCAGACCATCGATCCGGAGCGCGTCGAGGTCATCGCGGTGGACGACGGGTCGACGGACGGCACGGGGGAGTACCTGGAGGAGTTCGCCGGGCGGACCGCCCTGCGGGTCACGGTGGTCCGGCAGAAGAACTCCGGCGGTCCCAGCGGCCCGCGCAACGTGGGCCTGGGCAAGGCGAGCGGGCGCTACGTCTTCTTCCTGGACGCCGACGACCGGCTGGGCCCCGAGGCGCTGGAGCGGATGGTGGCGATGGCCGACCGCGCCGGCACCGACGTCGTCCTCGGCAAGGTCGAGGGCGTCAACCGCTCGGCCCCGAAGTCCATGTGGGGCCAGACGGTGGAGCGGACGGACGTCTACTCCTCCAACATCAAGTTCACGCTGAGCGCGCAGAAGCTGTTCCGGCGCGAGCTGCTGGACCGGCACGGCATGCGGTTCGACGAGTCGCTGTTCACCGGCGAGGACGCGCTGTTCACGATGGAGGCCTACCTCCGGGCGAACGGCGTCTCGGTGGTCGCCGACCACACCTGCTACTACCTGGTCGGCCGCGACGACGGCAAGCACGTGACCAAGAGCGGCGGTTACACGCTGCGTTTCGACTCCGCGCGCGCCCTGATGAAGCTCATCGCCGAGCTCGTCCCCGCGGGCGGCCGGCGCGACCAGCTGATGGTCCGGCCCTTCCTGGTCACGCTGCTGCCGCAGTTCGGCCCGAAGTACGCCACCGACAGCGAGGAGGTCCGCCGGCACAAGCTGGAGCTGGCCAAGCCCCTGATGGACGCCTACTGGACCGAGGGCGTCGCCCAGCGCCTGAAGGTCCACGAGCGGCTGCGCCTGCACCTGGTCGCCGAGCAGCGCGCGGACCTGCTCCTCGACGTGGTGAAGTTCGTCAAGGCCAAGAAGCAGGCGGCGGCCCTCCTGGAGCGGAAGGGCCGCCGCGTCTACCTGGTCTATCCGCACTTCCGCGACCGCGCCGCGGGCATCCCCGACGCCGTCTACCTCGCCGAGCCCCGCGAGGCCCGGGCGTTCCCGGGCTACCGGGAGGGTGGCGTCGACACGTTCGTACGGCGCGCGGCGCGCAAGGCGCGGCGCGCGCTGACGTCCCGGCAGGTGCGGCCGGCGGCCTGAACGGGAGCGGGGCCGGGGGGTTTCCCCCCGGCCCCGTCGTCGTGCTGCCGCTGCGTCGTCGTCTCGTTCCTCGTGCCGCCGGCCAGGGCCGTGCGGTGACGTCGGCGCGGCCGGCGTGTCAGCGCGGTGCGGTCGGAACCGCCGTTTCCGTGCGCTGGCCGGGCAGCTCCGCGGCCAGTCGCTCCGCCACCCGCGCCCGGTGGTCCCGGGCCCTCGCGCACAGCGCCCGCACGGCCTGGTTGAAGCGCTCCTGCGACGACGGCTCGTCCGGGCCCAGCAGCCGCCGCTTCAGCTCGGCGCGCGCCTCGGCCAGTTCGTCCTTCTCCGGGTGCCGCACCGCCTCCAGCAGACCCGGCACCCCGGCCGCGTCCGGCGTCAGCACGGTCGCCGCCGCCACCGTCGGGAACGCCGCGCGGAAGGCGTCCTCGTCCAGCCCGCTGGTGTTGGCCACCGCGTACGGCTTCCCGCTGGCCAGGAAGTCGCTGATGACGCTGGACACGTCGCTGATCAGCAGGTCGGCCGCGTTGAAGCAGGAGTACAGCGCGGGCCTGGCGTCCGTGACGATCTGGTGCTCGCCCTCCGGCAGCGAGGCCCAGTAGGCCTCCTCCCACGCGGCGGTCGCCCGCGTCACCGCCTCCGCGCGGCCCGGCTCCGGTGCCGACTGCACCAGCATCCGCTCCACCGTGTCGGCTCCCGGGCGGAAGTCGGACGTGGTGAGCCGGTCCAGCTCGGCGGTGCGGCGCGCCAGTTCCGCCCCGGCCGGCGGACGCGTCGCCGCCCGCTCCCGGTTCGCCGCCCGGATCAGCTCCCGGACGCGCAGGTCGGCCGCGCCCGCGCGCGGGTCCACCGACCCCGTCAGCGGATGCGGCTTGTACAGCACCCGCACGCCCGGGTCGGCGAGCAGCGCCCGCACCAGGTTCTCGCCGGCGGCGATCAGCGAGGTGTTGCCGGGGTTGCCGTCCCAGCCCTCCCAGGTCGGCGCGTACAGGACGGTCGTGTACGCCCCGGCCGGCGGACCCGCGTGGGGCAGCACTCCGTCCAGCTGCGGACGGCCCGTCTCCACCACGTCCTTGTCCTCGACGCCGACCTCGGCCAGCGCGTACCGCTCGCGCGCGGCCGGACCGGCCACCCACACCTCGTCGTACGCCTTCGCGTACGGGTTGCACGAGGACAGCTTGTCGCTCTCGCCGTGGTTGACGAAGGTGTGCTTGATCGTGGGGATGCGCAGCACCTGGGAGGTCTTGCCGGAGTTCGAGGGGTGGATGAGGACCTGGAGCGTGGAGTGCTCCAGCCGCATCAGCGTGGACACCTTCGGCAGGCACACGACCGGGATGTCCGTCGCCGCGATCTTCTGCACCATGAAGCGCTCGCGCAGCACGATGACCGGCCGGCCGTCCAGCTTCGCGAGCGGCTCCAGCCACATGTTCGCCTGGTAGGCCGAGGAGATGCCGCCGGAGAAGTACAGGCCGACCGTCGGCCGGTAGGAGGCCAGCCACGCGTCGAACCACTCCAGGACCCGCTGCTCGCCGGCCGGCCGGCGCCCCGGCAGCAGCCGCAGCAGCAGCGCGCCCAGTCCGGTCAGGGCGAGCAGCAGGGACAGCGCGACACCCCCGGCCGCGAGGAGCGGCCGGTCGCCCGCCGCGCCGGCCAGCAGACCGGCCGTCGCCGGCAGGCCGAACAGCAGCAGCCGCGGGCCGGGACGGCGCAGCAGCACGGCCGGGGCCGGGGACAGCCGCAGCGCCGAGGCGTCGATGTTGCGCGTCACCACCGGCAGGGTGCGGGTGCGGCGCACCAGCACCGAGGCCGCCTGGATCGCGCAGTGCAGCGCGTAGAACGCGAGCAGGCCGCCCACCAGCGGGGCGTACACCGTCTCCCGGTCCTGCTCGCCGATCCGCAGCAGCGCCACGACCAGCAGCAGGTCCCGCAGGACGTGGCGCACGGTGATGTCCGCGTGCGCCTTGGCGAACAGCGCCAGCACACCGCGCTGCCAGCGGTACAGGACGCCCTCGACGGCCAGGGACACGGCGGTCGCCGCGAGCAGCAGGGGCACGTGGGGCAGCAGCGCCGCGACCGCCTGGGCGGCGAACGCGGCGGCCAGGACGACGGTGACCAGCCCCTTCAGAAGGGCCGGCGGGCGGGGAAGAGGTACGGGCACTGCGGTCACTCCAGGAGCGTCGGTTCGGCGCAGGTCGGCCGTCCGGGTTAACGCGCGGCGACCTCCCGACGACACGCGCGTGTCCTCGTGCCGAGTCGGCGACTGCGCCGTGCCGCGCGGACGGACCGTAGCGGAACTTCGCACTCCTGTCGTGGGCCGGGCCGGATCACCGCGTCCGGCCCCGGGTGACACCGCCCGTACCGTCCGCAGCGTGGACCGGATCCGCGCCGCGTGCGCGCGTCCCGTAGATTTCCCGGTGAGGGACCGGAACGCAGCGAGGGGACGGACGGCGACGTGGCAGGGGCAAGGCAGGCCGTGGGCGAGGCCCGCAGGATCGTCGTCAAGGTCGGGTCCTCCTCGCTGACCACCGCCTCGGGCGGCCTGGACGCGGACCGCGTGGACGCGCTGGTCGACGTGCTCGCCAAGGTACGAAACCAGGGGGCGGCCCGTAGGGCCTCGGTTGAGGGTGGTGGCGGGAGACGGGAGGGCGGCGGGGAGCGCGAGATCGTCCTGGTCTCCTCGGGCGCCATCGCCGCCGGCCTCGCCCCGCTCGGCCTGCGCCGCCGCCCCAAGGACCTCGCCCGCCAGCAGGCCGCCGCCAGCGTCGGCCAGGGCCTGCTGGTCGCCCGCTACACCGCCTCCTTCGCCCGCTACGGCGTCCGCGTCGGCCAGGTGCTGCTGACCAGCGACGACATGAGCCGCCGCGCGCACCACCGCAACGCCTCGCGCACCCTCGACAAGCTGCTCGCGATGGGCGCCTTCCCGATCGTCAACGAGAACGACACCGTCGCCACCGACGAGATCCGTTTCGGCGACAACGACCGCCTGGCCGCCCTGGTCGCCCATCTCGTCCACGCCGACCTGCTGGTCCTGCTCTCCGACGTGGACGGCGTCTACGACGGCGATCCCGGCAGGCCCGGCACCTCCCGCATCGCCGAGGTGCGCGACCCCGCCGACCTCGCCCACGTCGAGATCGGCAGCGCGGGCAAGGCCGGCGTCGGCACCGGCGGCATGGTGACCAAGGTGGAGGCCGCCCGGATCGCGGCCGCCGCCGGCGTGCCCGTCGTCCTCACCAGCGCCGTCCACGCCGCCGACGCCCTGACCGGCCAGGACACCGGCACCTTCTTCCACCCCACCGGCCGGCGCTCCGCCGACCGGCTGCTGTGGCTCCAGCACGCCTCCACCCCGCAGGGCGCCCTGACCCTCGACGACGGCGCCGTCCAGGCGGTCGTGGAGCGCCGCAAGTCGCTGCTGCCGGCCGGCATCGCCGCCGTCGAGGGCGACTTCGCCGCCGGCGACCCGGTCGAGCTGCGGGACGGCACCGGGCACGCGGTCGCCCGCGGGCTGGTCAACTTCGACGCCAAGGAGATCCCGCGGCTGATCGGCCGCTCCACCCGGGAACTCGCCCGCGAACTCGGACCCGCCTACGAACGCGAGGTCGTACACAGGGACGACCTGGTGGTCCTGCACCCGTAATGTGTCGAAACGTCCGCCCCCGGTGGTGGACGTTCCGCAAAACCGCCACGCAAACCCTTGCGGCCTGCTCAACTTTGTCTCGGGGGAACTGTTCCGCAGCAGCGCCACAAGCGGCGCCACTGAGCGAAGGAGGCCGTCGTGAGACGAGTGCGCCCTGGGACGCCGGCGTCCCGTGGTGGTACCGGCTCCCGCGCGGCCGGTGAGGAGCGCGCCCTGGCCAGTGTGGCGGCCGGAGACCGGTTCGGCGGCGAGGAACCCGCCGACATCCCGCGCCTGTGGCACGTCACGCTCAGCGTCTCCGGCAAGGAGGCCCCGCTGCCCGAGGTCCGGCGCGCCCTGGAGCAGCTCGCCCACGACCACCCCTTCCTGCTGACCAGCCGCTACGCCGTCGACCACGCCGAGATCCGGTACTGGGAGGAGGCCCGCGACCTGCACGACGCGGCCGCCGTCGCGCTGCGGCTGTGGGGCGAGCACCGCCAGACCGCCGGACTGCCGCCCTGGGAGATCGTCGGCCTGGAGGTCATCGACCGCGCGACCTACCACCAGCGCATCGCCGAAGGGTACGGACCGCCCCCGGCCTCGCCCGTCGGGGTCCACCCCTTCTGACCCGGCCCCGGGAGACCCGCCCGGACCGCCCGGGGGAGTCTCGCGGAGTGTCTCGGGGTGTGGAACAGACGAGGAACGCCGCCGCCCGGCGCACTACCCTTCCCTCATGACCACGCTCTCGCCGTACGACTCCATGTCCCCGGTCACCGAGGCCGCCTACCGCGCCAAGGCCGCCGCCGCGAGCCTCGCGCCTCTGCCGCGGGCCGAGAAGGACGACGCGCTGCTCGCCATCGCGGACGCGCTGGAGGTCCGCACGAGCGAGATCGTCGAGGCCAACGCCGAGGACGTCGCCAAGGCCCGCGAGGCCGGCACCAGCGAGGGCATGATCGACCGGCTCACGCTCACCCCCGAGCGGGTCCGCGCCATCGCCTCCGACGTGCGCGACGTCGCCGCCCTGCCCGACCCGGTCGGCGAGGTCGTCCGCGGCTCCACGCTGCCCAACGGCATCGACCTGCGCCAGGTCCGCGTCCCGCTCGGCGTCGTCGGCATCATCTACGAGGGCCGCCCGAACGTCACCGTGGACGCCGCCGCCCTCTGCCTGAAGTCCGGCAACGCCGTCCTGCTGCGCGGCTCCTCCTCGGCGTACCAGTCCAACACCGCCCTCGTGCGCGTCCTGCGCGACGCCGTGGGCGGGGCCGGGCTGCCCGCCGACGCCATCCAGCTCGTCCCCGGCGAGAGCCGCGACAGCGTGCGCGAGCTGATGCGCGCCCGGGGCCTGGTCGACGTGCTCATCCCGCGCGGCGGCGCCTCCCTGATCAACACGGTCGTCCAGGAGTCCGTCGTCCCCGTCATCGAGACCGGCACCGGCAACTGCCACGTCTACGTCGACGCGCAGGCCGACCTCGACACGGCCGTGGAGATCCTGATCAACTCCAAGGCCCAGCGGGTCGGCGTCTGCAACGCCGCCGAGACGCTCCTGGTCCACCAGGACATCGCCGCCGACTTCCTGCCCCGCGCCCTGGACGCCCTCGCGGAGGCCGGCGTCACCGTCCACGCCGACGAGCGCGTACAGGCCTACGCCAAGGACTCCAAGGCCACCGTCGTCGAGGCCACGGCCGAGGACTGGGAGACCGAGTACCTGTCGCACGACATCGCCGCCGCCGTGGTCGACTCGCTGGACAAGGCCGTCGAGCACATCCGGCTGTGGACGTCCGGCCACACCGAGGCCATCGTGACGACCTCCCAGCAGGCGGCCCGCCGCTTCACCCAGCTGGTCGATTCCACGACCGTCGCCGTCAACGCCTCCACCCGCTTCACCGACGGCGGCCAGTTCGGCTTCGGCGCGGAGATCGGCATCTCCACGCAGAAGCTGCACGCCCGCGGCCCCATGGGCCTGCCGGAGCTGACCAGCACGAAATACATCGTGACCGGGGACGGGCACGTCCGCCGCTGACCGCCCGCCCGAGCGCCCGGGACACCCGGACGGCGGAGCGGGCGCAGGCGCGTGCGGCAGGGGCGGACCGCCGGATCGTGCGCCGTGCGCGGCCCCGTGAAGCCGTCTCGACCGGCGGACGAATTTCCATACCGTCTGCCCAAAATGACCCCCCAGGTCTACTCTGGAACGGTGCCGGAGGACGTGGGGGGCACGCCGTTTCCGGACGGCCGGGAGCCCGACGACGACCACGACCGCGGGGTGTCGGACGAAGAGTTCGCCTCCGTGGTCTTCGACGAGGCCTTCGTACGTGCGGCCGCGGTGCACGAGCCGACCGCCGTCGAACGCCTCCTTGCCGCCGCGCAGGCCAGAGCCGAGGCCTCCGAGGCGGAGGCCGCCCGCCGCGCCCACCTCAGAGGCGAGCGGTACGACGACGGGTACGGCCCGGACGGCCCCCGCGGCTACGGCCGTGATCCGGACCTGGACGACCTGGACGAGCCCGACCTCCTGGAGGACCACTACGGCGACACGGGGCCGTACTCCAAGCAGGTGCGCTGGCACCGCCCGGTCGCCTGGCTGCTCGCCCTGGTGATGGGGATCGGCATGGTCGCGCTCGCCTTCACGGCGGTCTACCGCGGGGCCTCCTCGAACCGCGAGGGCCCCGTGCCGCCGCCCGCCTCGACCGGGCCGGAACAGGGCGGCGGGGTGGCTCCCTCGGCTTCCGCCGACTACTCCCAGCCGGCCGTCTCGGTGATCCCGCGCACCCCCTGACCGGAAGCCGCCGCCCTGGTGAGAACATGTCAGAACTTGTGGAGTAGCCCGGCGTTTACCCGGGGCCGCGGCGACCTACCCTGAAGATATGGGCGGGCCTGGAGACCCACCCGAGGGGACACCCGAGGGCGCTCCCGGAGGTGGCGAGGACGAGTACCGATCCGTCGTCTTCGACGAGTCGTTCGTCCGTGCTGCCCGCCTCCAGGAGTACTCCGCGCAGGAGCGCATGGCCGACCACGCGCCCGCCGTACGCCGCCGCCCGCCCCTGCGCCGGGGCCTGTCCCGGCAGGCACTGATCCTGGTCCTGCTGATCACCCTCGCCTTCGGCACCGCGATCTACATGGGAGTGCGCCACCCCTACCAGACCCCCGCCGCCCGTGAGCCGGCCGAACCGCTGCGCATGACCGTCATCCCGCTCGCCCCCGAGGGCAGGGTGCCCGGCGCGGGCGACACGGCGTTCCTGTACGCGCACAGCCCCGCCGCGCAGTTCAAGACCGGCGCGGAGGGCGTGCCGCTGCCCCCCTCGCGGCGCACCGCGCACTTCTCGGACAGCCAGGTCGTGACCGCGCTGTCCACGGCCAAGGACTACGTCGTCCGGTCCGCCCTCGACCCGGAGGTGATCACGGGCGGCGAGATCCGCGCCGTGCGGGTCCTGCTCGACCCCGACCAGCTGGACCAGTTCGACCAGAGCTTCACCCGCCCCACCGCGGACGGACGCCACGCGCCCACCGGCTGGCTGGTCCGCTTCGACCCCACCCGGGCCGAGCTGGCCGACCGGCGGGTGCGCGTCCAGGGCACACTCCAGGCCGCCGAGGCCGACGCGTCCACCCTGGAGGTCACCGCCGATCACACGTTCGTGTACGCGCTGCGGCCCGCCGGGGCCGGAGCCGGGGCCGAGGTGTCCCTGTTCACCGTCCGGCGCGAGCTGCAGTTCCGCTTCGACCGCGACGACCTGCGCCTGCACCAGGCCCAGCTGGTCGTCTCCTACGTCCAGGCCGGGCCGCTGTCCTGTGCCGAGGACTCCACGCACCACCTCCGCCCCCTCCTCGCCGGCCAGACCGCCAAGGAGGGCGGCCCCGCCGGCACCGACCCCTATGCGACGGGCAGCGCCACGGCCCTGTGCGGCTCCCTGGCGACGAGCGCGCAGCCGAAGGTGTGAGGAGCGGGTCCCCGGCTCCTGCGAAGGGCACGCGGACCCCCTGCGGCCCCGGTGGCCCCGGTGAGCCCCCCAGCCTTCCCGGTCCGGGTGGGACGGGTCACCGGTCGTCGCGCGGCGGCCGGTCCTCCCCCGGGGTGTCCGGCCCGTCCGCCGCCGGACCGCCCCCGGGCGGCTTCGGGGAGGAGCCCGTGAAGCCGCCGAAGCCCCGGCGCACCCGGTCTCCCAGGTCGCCGGCGCCGCCGGCGAGGTCCGTGACCAGCTTCATCAGCGGGTCCTTCGAGTTCTTCGCCTGCGTGCCGTAATGGTTCGCCGACTCGCGCCAGGAGTCCCGCACCGAGGTGTCCTTGTCCTCCTCGCGCCGCGGGTAGTGGCCGTCCATGATGCGCTGGTAGTCCCGCGACTCGGCCCACTTCTTCAGCTCGGCCGCCCGGACGGTCGTGAACGGGTGGGAGCGGGGCAGCACGTTCAGGATCTTCAGCACCGAATCGCGCAGGTCGCCGCCCGCCTCGTACTCCTCGGCCTGGGCGAGGAACGCGTCCACGTTCATCTCGTGCAGGTGGTTGCCACCGGCGATCTTCATCAGCCCCCGCATGGACGCCCGCAGGTCCTGCCCGACCAGCAGTCCCGCCCGGTCCGCGGACAGCTCCGACTTGCGGAACCACTCCCGCAGCCCGGTGACGATCGCCATGACCGCGAGGTTGCCCAGCGGGATCCAGGCCACCCGGACGGCCAGGCTGGTCAGGAACAGCAGGACGGTGCGGTACACCGAGTGGCCGGACAGCGCGTGCCCCACCTCGTGGCCGACGACCGCCCGCATCTCCTCCTCGTCGAGCAGCTCCACCAGGCCCGTCGTCACGACGATGATCGGCTCGTCCAGGCCGATGCACATCGCGTTGGGCTGCGGGTCCTGGGTCACGTACATCGGCGGGACCTTCTCCAGGTCCAGGATGTAGCAGGCGTCGCGCAGCATCACGTACAGGTGCGAGAACTGCTGGTCCGAGACCCGTACCGAGTCGGACAGGAACAGCAGCCGCAGACTGCGCTCGGGGAGCAGGCCGCTGAGCGCCTTGAACACCGTGTCGAAACCGCTCAGCTTGCGCAGCGCCACCAGGGCGGAGCGGTCGGCCGGGTGCTCGTACGTCCGCGAGGAGATCCCGGGGAAGCGCCTGCGCTGCCGGCTCGGTACGTGCTCGTGCCCGTCCTGGTCGTGGCCGTCGGACATGTCTTCCCCCATGTGCGTCTGGGTGGCCTTTGCGGCCCCTTGTGCGGCCCTTTGCTTCCCCGAGGCTGGGGCCAGCCTAGGCGGAGTTACGGTGGTCGGGCAGTACAGCGAAGGGAACCACCGTCATGGAGCACCACCCCGCCGCCTGGCTCGCCGAGGCCGCGAGCGCCGCAGACCGGCAAGGGGGGCCGGGGATCCTCCGGATCGTCCTGCTCGTGATGATCGTGGGCTGTGCGGTGACCGCGTGGTTCCTGCTGCGCGGCTACAGACGGAAGGACGACTGAGGCAGCGCGAAGGTTCCCCGGGCGCGCTCCCGGGCCCCGGGTGGCTCCCGCGGGGCGAACAGGCGGAGTCGGGGTGATCGCGGCGGAGGCGCCCGCTTACGATGAGCCGACGTCTTTATCCCGCCCACACGCGATAGGTCCTGCCGAAGATGAGCTTCCACAGCACCGCTGCCCAGTTGGTCACCCTCGCCGCCGAGGGCGGGGAACACGCCGGAAACCACGAGAGCCTCAGCCCTTACCTCACCGGTGGCGCCGCCCTCTTCATCCTGCTGCTCCTGCTGTGGATCACCACCCGCTTCAACCGCGACCGCTGAGCCCGGCGGGGCACCCCGCGCGGGATGCCCCGGGGACCACGGGGGCGGCCGGAGCCCTCGGGCGGGGCCGGTAGGGTCTGCACGCATGGGAGAGCAGGACATGCCTACCGGTCCGGCGAACGAGACGCCGCACGACCCGGCACCGGACACGGCGAGCGGCGCCGAGCGACACTCGGCGCCCCGCCGTGCCGCCGCCCGCCAGATCGACGGCCCCGGCAAGAGCCCGTCGGAGCCGGGCAAGCGCCGCCTGGGCGTCATGGGCGGCACCTTCGACCCGATCCACCACGGGCACCTGGTGGCCGCCAGTGAGGTCGCCGCGGCGTTCCACCTCGACGAGGTGGTCTTCGTGCCGACCGGCCAGCCCTGGCAGAAGAGCCACCGCAGCGTCTCCCCGGCCGAGGACCGTTACCTCATGACGGTCATCGCGACCGCCGAGAACCCGCAGTTCTCCGTCAGCCGCATCGACATCGACCGCGGCGGCCCCACCTACACCGTGGACACCCTGCGCGACCTGCGCGCGCTCAACCCCGACACGGACCTGTTCTTCATCACCGGCGCCGACGCCCTCGCCCAGATCCTCACCTGGCGGGACTCCGCGGAGCTGTTCTCCCTCGCGCACTTCATCGGGGTGACCCGGCCCGGCCACCACCTCGACGACACCGGACTTCCCGAGGGCGGCGTCTCGCTCGTGGAGGTCCCCGCCCTGGCCATCTCCTCCACCGACTGCCGTGCGAGAGTCGCCAAGGGCGACCCCATCTGGTACCTGGTGCCGGACGGAGTCGTGCGCTATATCGACAAGCGCGAGCTGTACCGCGGCGAGTGAGCCGAGAGGGGCACCGGTGAACGACCGATACGACGCGGGGGCCGCGGGCTACGGCGCCGACGCGTACGAGCTCGTCGGCTACGACGAGTACGGACAGCCGGTCTACCGGCAGGTCCAGACCCAGCAGACCCAGCAGCAGGCCTACGACCCGTACGCCCAGCAGCACCAGCAGGGATACGGCTACGACCCCTACGCCACGGGCGGGCAGCAGCAGCCGCCCGCGTACGACTACGGGGCCGGGCAGCAGCAGCCCACCGCCCCGTACGGCTACGACCCGTACGCCTCCGGGCCCCACCAGGGCGGCCAGGCGCAGGGCACTGCCCACGACTCCTACGGGCAGGCCCCGGCGGGCGGCACGGCCGGGCAGGCGCGGGTCGCCGAGCAGACCTCCCCGCAGACGGCGCACATCCCGCAGCAGGCCGGTCCCGCCGCCGGGGAGCGGGACGCCGACCGGGACGACCCCGACCGGGAGTACCACACCGAGCAGTTCGCCTTCGTCGAGGAACCGGACGACAACTCCGAAGACGTCATCGACTGGCTGAAGTTCACCGAGAACCGCACCGAGCGCCGTGAGGAGGCCCGGCGCCGCGCCCGCAGCCGGATCGTCGCCCTGGCCGTCGTCCTCGCGCTCGTGGCGGCCGGCGGCGTCGGCTACCTCTGGTACGCGGGGAAGCTGCCCGGCCTGTCCTCCGACGGCTCCGGCACGGGCACCACCACCGCCGCCGGCGCCCAGAAGCGGGACGTCATCGTCGTCCACCTGCACGACACCAAGGGCGGCGGCACCGCCACGGCCCTCCTCGTCGACAACACCACCACCAAGCGCGGCACCACCGTGCTGCTGCCCAACTCGCTCGCCCTGACCAGCGACGACGGCACGACGACGACCCTCGCCAAGTCGGTCGAGGACGACGGCTCCGACGGCACCCGCGCCGCGCTCGACTCGGTCCTCGGCACCGACATCCAGGGCACCTGGCGTCTGGACACCCCCTACCTGCAGAACCTCGTCGACCTCGTCGGCAACATCGACGTCGACACGAACACGGACGTTCCCGACCCCGCCGCCAGGAAGAAGGGCGAGGCCCCCCTGGTCAACAAGGGCAGCGACCAGACGCTCAGCGGCAAGATGGCCGTCGCCTACGCCACCTACCGCGCCCCGGGCGAGAGCCAGAACGCCCAGCTGGAGCGGTTCGGGCAGGTCATGCAGGGCGTGCTGCGCAAGCTGTCGTCCGACCCGGGGGCCGCGACCACCACCATCCAGACCCTGGCGCAGATCCTCGACCCGTCCCTGACGGACAGGGACCTCGGCACCTTCCTGGCCGGGCTCTCCGACCTCGCCAAGGGCGGCGACTACCGGACGGACCTGCTGCCGGTGCGAAGCGACGGCACGCTCAGCGCCCAGACCGGCGCCGGGATCGTGCGCGACGTCCTCGGCGGCACCGCCAAGAGCCCCGACAAGGACGCCGCCGTCAGCGTCTCCGTCCAGAACGCCACCGGCGCCAGGGACAACACCGAGAAGGCCCGCGTGGTCCTCCTCAACGGCGGCTTCACGTTCCTGGACGGCGGCACGGCGGACGCCCGGTCCGCCTCGAAGGTCGTCTACGCCGACGCCGCCGGCAAGACGAACGCCACCGAGGTCGCCAAGACCCTCGGCCTGCCCGCGAGCTCCGTCGCCCAGGGCACGGTCCCGGCGAGCGCCGACGTCGCGGTGGTCCTCGGCCAGGACTACGAGCCCTCCTCCGGCTAGGCGCCGGAAGCCCGTCCCCCACGTGATCCCCGTCATCGCGTGGGGGGCGCACGGCGGTCCGTGAGACCCTTGAGGACAAACGACCGCCGACCGAAAGCCTCGTAGTGACCGTGACCGACCGCTCCCAGGAGCTCATCACCACCGCCGCCCAGGCGGCCGCCGACAAGCTGGCGCACGACATCGTCGCCTACGACGTCAGTGACGTGCTGTCCATCACGGACGCCTTCCTGCTGGCCTCCGCGCCCAACGACCGCCAGGTCAAGTCGATCGTCGACGAGATCGAGGAGCGCCTGCAGAAGGAGCTCGGCGCGAAGCCCGTGCGCCGCGAGGGCGACCGCGACGCCCGCTGGATCCTGCTCGACTACGTCGACATCGTCGTCCACGTCCAGCACAGCGAGGAGCGCGTCTTCTACGCCCTGGAGCGGCTGTGGAAGGACTGCCCCGAGCTCGACCTGCCCGAGGACGCCAAGGCCACGCGCGGCAAGGCCGAGGAGCACGCCAAGCTCCAGGCGGCCGAGGAGGCGGCGGAGCTGGACGGAGACTGGCGGTGAACGCCTTCAGCGAGGCCGCCGCGCCGGGCCGGGGCCGCCGCATCATCCTGTGGCGGCACGGCCAGACCTCGTGGAACGTGGAGCGCCGCTTCCAGGGCACCACGGACGTCGAACTCACCGAGACCGGTGTCGCCCAGGCCCGCCGCGCCGCCCGGCTGCTGGTGGCGCTGAAGCCGGACGCGATCATCGCCTCCGATCTCCAGCGGGCCGCGCGCACGGCCGCCGAGCTCGCCGCCCTCACCGGCCTCGACGTCACCCACGACGAGGCCCTGCGGGAGACCTACGCGGGCGTCTGGCAGGGCCTGACGCACGAGGAGATCATCGCCCGGCACGGCGAGGAGTACGCCGCCTGGAAGCGCGGCGAGCCCGTGCGCCGCGGCGGTGGCGAACTGGAGACCGAGGTGGCCGACCGCGCCGCCCCCGTGGTGCTCCGGCACGCCGAGAAGCTCCCCGAGGACGGCACGCTCGTCGTGGTCAGCCACGGCGGCACCATCCGCACCACCATCGGCCGGCTGCTCGGCCTGCAGCCGCACAACTGGGAGAGCCTCGGCGGACTCTCCAACTGCTGCTGGTCCGTGCTCGGCGAAGGCGCCCGCGGCTGGCGGCTGCTGGAGCACAACGCCGGCACGCTGCCGGAACCGGTGCTGGGCGACGACGACTGACCCCGGATTTCACTTTCCGGCAGGTCGCAGGCTAAAGTTCTTCTTGTTCGCCCGGCCCGCCGGGAAGGAACAAGAGGGGCTATAGCTCAGTTGGTAGAGCGCCTGCATGGCATGCAGGAGGTCAGGAGTTCAATTCTCCTTAGCTCCACGTCAAGATCCCGTTCCCGTCAGGGGGCGGGATTTTTCGTGCCCGGGGTTGAGTCACCCGGCCCGCTGAGGCGTATACCTCTACGGTCGCGACGTGTGCCGTGTCCGGACTGGTACTGAGGCGTCGCTGACCGTATTGGCCCGGCCGTGGCAGAATCAAACGGCCGGAAGGGGGCGCGGCCCGACGGGAGGAGCACCGATGCCTGCGAGCATCCTCGAGGAGGTCGACCACCTCCTCGGAGCAGCGTTGACACGGGACATGTCCACCCGCCTCAACTGCCCTTCCTGCGGATCCGCGCACGTGGCCCAGATGCTCGGCGACAACGGCGGCATCTCCTACGTGTGCACGGCCTGCGGCCACAGCTGGAGCTGATCGATGGGTGCCCACAGGCGGAAGTGCGACTGGTGCGGCAGCGGGACTCCGATCGTCCGTGACATGGAGCCGATCAATCCCGACTACCAGTACTGGTGCGAGGAGTGCGCGCGGGCGCTGATCATAAAAGGCGACCCGATCGAGACGTACCGCGAGCTGGAGGGAGAGCCGATCTACGGCCGGCTCCTGGAGGAGCACTGCACGCTCAAGCGGTTCTACTCGTTCGTGACGGCCTGAGACGCGCGGCCCGGCGAAAAGGTCATATCGGGCACCGCGAAACCGATTTGGCGTTGGGCCCGCAGGACCAGTAATGTTGGCGTCGCCGCCGGGGAGACCCGGAGGGCGACACCGCAAGGGGCTATAGCTCAGTTGGTAGAGCGCCTGCATGGCATGCAGGAGGTCAGGAGTTCAATTCTCCTTAGCTCCACAGCAGATGAGAAGGCGGGCCATCCGATCCGGATGGCCCGCCTTCTTGTCGTGCGCGGGGACGCGTACGGCGGGCTCCCCCGGGGGGAAGCCCGCCGTACGCCCGCTCAGCGGCCGAGGGCGCGGCGGCCGCGGCCCTGGGAGAGCACCGGGAGGTTGCGGGAGGGGGCGCCCTGCCCGCGGGTGTCCTCCTCGATGCGCAGGGCCAGGGCGGGGCAGCGGCGCACCGCCCGCAGCGCCTTGGCCTCGGCGTACCGCGGCACCTGCGCCTGGGCCACCGTCGGGAAGCCGTCGGCGCCCAGCTGGAACACCTCGGGGAGGATGTCCGCGCACAGGCCGTGGCCCCGGCACAGCGTCCAGTCGACGTAGATCTTCTGCCGGCTCGGGCCGTTCTCCTCCGACTCGCCGCCGCCCGGGATGCCCGTCGGGGCCCTGCCGCCCTCGAAGAGCGGCAGGACGCCCTCCACGCGCCGTCCGCAGCCGTTGCCGAGGACGTGGGCCGCCAGGTCGTCCGTGAACGCCTTGATGGTCGACTCCAGGAACATCGCGGAGCCGTCCGGGTGGGAGCAGGCGCCGCGCCGCTTGACGTTCTTGGCGACCTGCTTGAGCGCCTCCAGGGCGGCCGGTCCGCCGCCGTTGAGGATGTCCTCCATGCCGCGCGCGGCGGCCGGCAGGCCGAGGTAGCAGGGGCCGCACTGGCCCGCGCTCTCCTCGGCCAGCCACTGGGCGACCCGCAGCGACTCGCCCAGCGGGCAGGTGTCCTGACTGATCGGCAGGATCGCGCCGGCGCCCAGGGAACCGCCCACCGCGTCCAGGGAGTTGCGGGAGACGATCGCCTCGTTGACCGTGGCCGCGTCGATCCACTTGCCGTGGTAGCCGCCGGTGAGCACGCCCTGCGGGACCGGCGGCGCGCCGGCCAACTGCAGCACGTAGCGCAGCGGCACGCCCGTGGGGACCTCGATCACCATCGGCCGCGCGACAGCGCCGGAGACCGTGAGCATGACCGTGCCCGGCTCGTCGTACAGGCCGGTGTTGCCGTAGCGCTCCGGGCCGATGCGGGCGGCGATCGCCAGCTGGGCGAAGGTCTCGGCGTTGGACAGCAGGGTGGGCGCGCCGCCGACGCCGTTCTGCGAGGCGCTGACCTTGCGGCCGGGCGGGATGGCCGGGCCGCCGTCGATCGAGCGGATCAGGGAGGCGGCGGCGCCGGTGACCATGCGCACCGGGTTGCGCTGCACACGGGCCCGCAGGGCGGAGCGGCGGCCGTTGCTCAGGCCGCGTTCGGCGAGCGCGGCCTCCATGGAGCGCTGGGTGGACTCCCGCGTGACCCCCACCACGAGCGTGCGGGCACCCAGGGCCTCGGCGCACAGCAGCGCCCCGTCCAGGATGAGGTGCGGGGCACGGTTGATCAGCACCGTGTCCTTGCGGCAGGCCGGTTCGTCCTCGCTGCCGTTGACGACGACGACCGGCCGGACGCCGCGCTTGATCGCCGCTTCGGCGACCGAACGCAGCTTCTTGTGGAAGGGGAAGCCCGCGCCGCCGCGGCCCCTCAGGTTGATGCGTTCGGCGAGTTGCGCGAGCTGCTCGCCGCCCATCGGCTCGAGCGGCCCGTGCACCTTCAGGTGCATGGGCAGATCGAGCCGATCGACAAGGTCGAAGCCCGACGTGAGCTGGGGAAGACCGACCACGCGGACTTCGGGTACGTCGGGCAGGGCCTCGTTCACTTAAAGCCTCCGGAAGGCGTGTTCCAAGGTTCGCCCGATCCCGGTGCGTCGAAGTCGTAGGACGCACCGGGCAGTGTTTCAGTGGCGGGACCGCTGTTGTACGTGTCGTTCGGGTAGTACGTGTCGCGGACGGCGTTCGTCTCACCCGTGTCGTACACGTCACTCGATCCGTAGCCGGAGGCGCCTGGATTGCCATAGGCCGGGATGCTTTGCCCGGTGTCCCGCAGGGGGTCGTAGGGCGGGATGTTGAAGCCGGTGTCCTGGAGCGGGTCGTAGGCCGACGGCGGGGCCTCGCCGACCGGGGGCGGGGACGGGATCGGCCAGTTGCCGGAGGTGCTGGAGGGGCCGTCCACGGCCGGGATGGCCTCGGTCGGCTGCAGGTCGAGCGGCAGTTCCATGCTGGTGGTCGGCCCCGGCGCGTAGGCCTGGTCCATCGGGGGTCCCGAGACGGCCCGGTAGGCCGCGGCGAAGCCGCTGGTGGACTCCTGCGGCGAGGGGCGCTCGGCCCGCTCGTACCGCGGCCCGGACGCGGTCGCCGCCGCTCCGGCACGGGCCTCGCGGCCCTCGTAGCCGGGCAGCGCGGAGCCGGTTCCCGCCCGGGCGCGGCTCTCCTCCAGGTCGCGGCGGCCCAGGCCCTCGCCGGGGCCGATGAGCGCGGCGACCCGGTCGGCGACCTTGCGCTTGACCGGGCGGGGGGCGGCGCGCAGGGCCAGGGCGGCGGCCACGCCGACCAGGGACAGGCCGTACAGGATGACGAAGATCGGCTTGGCCGCGCGACCCGCGTAGAGCCCGTGCACCAGGGCGGCGCACCAGGCCGGGTAGGCCAGCATGTGCATGGCGCGCCAGCGGGCCGCGACCGGCGCGGGGGAGGCGAAGCGGTTGCGGAGCACGCCGGTGACGCCCACGAAGATCATGAGCATGCCCGCCAGGGTGCCCAGGCCGATCAGGAACGACCTGCCCCCGACCAGTTCCTCGTCGGTGAACACCAGGCCGAAGGGGATGACCGCGGCGATCCACGACGTGTGCGACAGCGCCAGCTTCACGCCGATGTGCACCAGCAGGAAGACGATCGAGGCGACGGCCGTGGTCCGGTGCACGGCCTGCGCCAGGATGCGCCGGCGCGCGTCGAGCAGGATCCGGTCCTGGGCGACCAGGCCCCAGATCACCGAGCAGGTCAGGCACACGAGGGACAGCACACCCGCGCCGAAGTTCAGGAACTCGGCGAAGGAGTCGTCTGCCGTGGAGTCGTGGGGGTTCACGACCTGCCTCCCCACGTCCCGGCGACCGGGGGGAGTGAGGGGGTACTGCGATGAGGGTTCATGGGGGCAACTCCGAGCGGTTCGGGAAAGCGGTCCCGCTGCCGCACTCTAAGCGGAGCCATACCGATGGGTAGGAGGTTTGAGTTATTGCGTTGTTATCAAAGGACAATGTGGTTGTTGTGATGTCCCTTAGCGGCTGTTACGCGAAGTAACTCTTGACCTTGGTTCAGCTTTCGAGTGGCGTCGAACGCCGAGAGGCGTCGAGGGGGCCCGTCCACAGCGCGTCGCGGCGCGCTGGGGGCCTGCGGTACCCTAACGCCATGCGTGCCGTACGCCTTCTGCTTAGCGGGCCGCGCTGATCAGTCCCGGCCACCGGACGAGTCGAGTGGCCGGAATCGGCGCGGCGTCCCCTCCTGTGCGAGGGGATTTTTCGTTTCTCGACGACACAGCCGCAGGCAGAGACGATCGATGGAGCTTTGAGGATCATGAGCGAGACGAACCCCGCCGCCACCTCCGAGGTGGCGGCGCCGCACCGCTACACGGCCGCGATGGCTGCCGAGATCGAAGCACGCTGGCAGGACTTCTGGGACGCGGACGGCACCTACGCCGCGCCCAACCCCAAGGGTGACCTGGCGGGCGACCCGGAGACCGTCGCCCGGCCCAAGAAGTTCATCATGGACATGTTCCCGTACCCCTCGGGCGCGGGCCTGCACGTCGGCCACCCCCTGGGCTACATCGCCACGGACGTCTTCGCCCGCTTCCAGCGGATGACCGGCCACAACGTCCTGCACACCCTGGGCTTCGACGCCTTCGGCCTGCCCGCCGAGCAGTACGCGGTGCAGACCGGCACGCACCCCCGTGTGTCCACCGAAGCCAACATGGAGAACATGAAGGCCCAGCTGCGCCGGCTGGGCCTGGGCCACGACAAGCGCCGGTCGTTCGCCACGATCGACCCGGACTACTACAAGTGGACCCAGTGGATCTTCCTGGAGATCTTCAACTCCTGGTACGACCACGACGCCCGGCGGGCCCGCCCGATCTCCGAGCTGGTCGCCGAGTTCGAGTCCGGTGAGCGGCCCGTCCCGGGGCACACGCGCGCGTGGAGCGAGCTGAGCGCCGCCGAGAAGGCCGACGTCCTGGGCGAGTTCCGGCTGGCCTACGCCTCCGACGCGCCGGTCAACTGGTGCCCCGGGCTGGGCACCGTGCTGGCCAACGAGGAGGTCACCGCCGACGGCCGCTCCGAGCGCGGCAACTTCCCGGTCTTCAAGGCCAAGCTGCGCCAGTGGAACATGCGCATCACCGCCTACGCCGACCGGCTGCTGGAGGACCTGGACGCGCTGGACTGGCCCGAGGCCATCAAGCTGCAGCAGCGCAACTGGATCGGCCGCAGCGAGGGCGCCCGCGTCGACTTCCCCGTCGACGGCGAGCGCATCACCGTCTTCACCACCCGCCCGGACACCCTGTTCGGCGCCACCTACATGGTGCTGGCGCCCGAGCACCCGCTGGTCGAGAAGTTCACCCCGGCCGCCTGGCCGGAGGGCACCCACAAGGCGTGGACCGGCGGCTACGCCACCCCGGCCGAGGCCGTCGCCGCCTACCGCGCCCAGGCCGCCGCCAAGTCCGACGTCGAGCGCCAGGCCGAGGCCAAGGACAAGACCGGCGTCTTCATCGGCGCCTACGCGACCAACCCGGTCAACGGCGAGCAGGTCCCGGTCTTCATCGCCGACTACGTGCTGATGGGCTACGGCACCGGCGCCATCATGGCCGTCCCGGCCCACGACACGCGCGACTTCGCCTTCGCCCGCGCCTTCGAGCTGCCGATCCGCTGCGTGGTCGAGCCCACCGACGGCCGCGGCACGGACCCCTCCGAGTGGGACGACGCCTTCGCCTCCTACGACGCGAGGATCGTGAACTCCTCCGGCACCGGCGTCTCCCTGGACGGCCTGGGCGTCGTGGAGGCCAAGGCCCGCATCACCGAGTGGCTGGAGGCCGAGGGCGTCGGCGAGGGCACCGTCAACTTCCGGCTGCGCGACTGGCTGTTCAGCCGCCAGCGCTACTGGGGCGAGCCCTTCCCGATCGTCTACGACGAGGACGGCATCGCCCACGCGCTGCCCGAGTCGATGCTGCCGCTGGAGCTGCCCGAGGTCGAGGACTACTCGCCGCGCACCTTCGACCCGGACGACGCCGACACCCAGCCCGAGACGCCGCTGTCCCGCAACGAGGACTGGGTCAACGTCACGCTGGACCTGGGCGACGGCCCGAAGAAGTACCGCCGCGAGACCAACACCATGCCCAACTGGGCCGGTTCCTGCTGGTACGAGCTGCGCTACCTGGACCCGCACAACAGCGACAAGCTGGTCGACCCGGAGATCGAGCAGTACTGGATGGGCCCGCGCGAGGGCATGCCGCACGGCGGTGTCGATCTGTACGTCGGCGGCGCCGAGCACGCCGTGCTGCACCTGCTGTACGCGCGCTTCTGGTCCAAGGTGCTGTACGACCTGGGTCACGTCTCCTCCGCGGAGCCGTTCCACAAGCTGTTCAACCAGGGCATGATCCAGGCCTACGTCTACCGCGACAGCCGCGGCATCGCCGTGCCGGCCGCCGAGGTGGAGGAGCGCGACGGCGCCTACTGGTACCAGGGCGAGAAGGTCAGCCGCCTGCTGGGCAAGATGGGCAAGTCCCTGAAGAACGCGGTCACCCCGGACGAGATCTGCGCCGAGTACGGGGCGGACACCCTGCGCCTGTACGAGATGGCGATGGGCCCGCTGGACGTCTCCCGGCCGTGGGACACGCGTGCGGTGGTGGGCCAGTTCCGGCTGCTGCAGCGGCTGTGGCGCAACATCGTCGACGAGGCGACCGGCGAGGTGACCGTCGTCGACGCCGAGCCGGACGAGGAGACGCTGCGCGCCCTGCACAAGGCGATCGACGGGGTGCGCGGGGACCTGGAGGGCATGCGGTTCAACACCGCCATCGCCAAGGTCACCGAGCTGAACAACCACCTGACCAAGGTGGGCGGCCCCGTTCCGCGTTCCGTGGCCGAGCCGCTGGTGCTGATGGTCGCGCCGCTGGCCCCGCACATCGCCGAGGAGCTGTGGCGCAAGCTGGGCCACACCGACTCGGTCGTCCACCAGGACTTCCCGGTGGCCGACCCGGCGTACGTGGTCGACGAGACCGTGACCTGCGTCGTGCAGATCAAGGGCAAGGTCAAGGCGCGGCTGGAGGTGCCGCCGTCGATCTCCGAGGACGAGCTGGAGAAGGCCGCGCTGGCCGACGAGAAGGTCGTCGCCGCGCTGGGCGGGGCCGGGATCCGCAAGGTCGTCGTGCGGGCGCCGAAGCTGGTGAACATCGTCCCGGCGTGAGCGCCGGGGCCTCGGGGGGCGCCGTGGTGACCCCTGGGTGACTCCCTTGTGGTGATCCCGTTGGGGTGACTCCCCTGTGGCGATCCTCTTGCGGGGACTCCTTCGCGGGGACTCTCTTGCGGGGGCTGCTTCGCGGTGGCCCCCTAGTGGTCCCCTACGGGCAGGTTCGGGGTTTTTCTGGAACTCCGGGCCTGCCTGTTGCGTTTACCGTGGAGAGCGATGTGAGGTGTGCCGTGGCGCCCCTGAAGGAGGAGCCCTTGTGGAAGCAGTGATCGCAGTCTTCGCCCTGCTCTTCGTGCTCCTCGTCGCGCTCGGCGCGTACGCCACCGTGAAGGCCGTCGGGGCCGCCAAGCGCAGCGTGGACCGCGGCATCAGCCAGGCCCGCCGCACGGTCGAGGAGCACACCCTGCGGGCCAAGTCCCTGGCCCAGCCCGGCGCCGCGGGAGAGCTCGCCCAGCTGCGGCTGAAGCTGCGCGGCTCCATGCGCGCCACCCAGGACGCGCTGAACGCGGCCGCAGCCGAGGACGAGTCCGTGAAGGAGTCCATCGGCCTCTTCGAACGGCTCAGCGCGCACGGCCACGAGCTGGACGGCGAGTTGAAGCGCCTGGAGTCCGAGCCGGACCGTACCGCCCTGCGCGAGCGCCTGCCCGGGCTGCGCGAGCGCACCGAACGCATCACGCAGTCGGCGGACGCGCTGCGCTGGGCGGCCCGCGACCGCGCCCGGCGCTTCGCGGACGACGACCTGGACACACTCAGCGCGCAGATCGACATGGAGGCCGGTGCCCTGCGGCACTGGACGGCACCGGACTCCCCGGCAGCCCCGGCGGCCGCCTCGAAGCCGTGGCCCGAGGCGCCCGCCGCCGATGCCGCCACGGCCGGACAGACCTGGTCGGAGACCCCGCGGACCAGCCCCGCGCCGGAGCCGGACCGGCCCGCCATCACCCCGCCGGCACCGCGTCCCACCTACCCCTGGCAGAAGAAGCCCCGCCCCGAGAGCACCACTTGATCCGGCCACGCGTGCGGCAGGGCTCGGGGTCCGGGCTGCCACACGGGCACTACGGCAGGTAACCTCCAGCTCATGTCCCGCCATGTCGCGATCGTCACCGATTCAACGGCCTACCTGCCGACCCGGACGATGGAGCGGCATGGCATCTCGGCGGTGCCGCTGACGGTGGTCCTCGGCGACCGGGCCCTGGAGGAGGGCACCGAGATCTCGACGCGCGCCCTCGCCCAGGCTTTGCAGAAGCGGCGCTCGGTGACGACCTCGCGTCCCGGTCCCGCGGTCTTCGAGGAGACCTACCGCAAGGTGGCCGAGTCCGGCGCCACCGGCATCGTCTCCCTGCACCTCTCCGCCGAACTCTCCGGCACGTACGACGCGGCCGTGGTCGCCGCCCGGCGGGCACCCGTGCCGGTGCGGGTCGTGGACACGGGCATGATCGCCATGGCGCTCGGTTTCTGCGCCCTCGCCGCGGCGGAGACCGCCGAGGCGGGCGGCACGGTGGACGAGGCCGTCACCGCTGCGGAGAAGCGGGCCGCCGGCACGTCCGCCTACTTCTACGTCGACACCCTCGACTACCTGCGCCGCGGCGGCCGGATCGGCGCCGCCCAGGCCCTGTTGGGCTCCGCGCTCGCGGTGAAACCACTGCTGCAGCTCGCCGACGGCCGTATCGAACCGCTGGAGAAGGTGCGGACCGCGTCCAAGGCGATCGCGCGGCTGGAGGAGATCGCCGCCGACCGCGCGGGCAGCGCCCAGGTCGATGTCGCCGTCCACCATCTGGCCGCGCCGGACCGGGCGTCGGCGCTCGCCGACCGGCTGCGCGGACGGCTGACCGGGCTGGCCGATCTGCATGTCAGCGAGGTCGGGGCGGTGATCGGGGCACATACGGGGCCCGGATTGCTGGGGGTTGTGGTTTCGCCGCGGTGAACGTTGGGGTGGGAGATGCGGTGGCATGCGGTGGGACGCTCCTCTCACCCGTGTGAGTGGGGGAGTTGTCCACAGGCGGGCGGTTGTCCCCGGGAATCGACCATGATCATCGCGGGTGGGCCGGAGTGTCCGATCCTCGTCGCATGGCACTTCGATCACGTTCACACACAGCGACCGCGACCAGCGGGCCGGGCCGCGGTCCCACGTCCGACGGGCGCGTCCGTCACCGCCGGCACCGGCCTGTGGCGCGTGGCCGGGCCCGGCACCCTTCCGCGGACGAGCTGCGCCGTCGGGCTCAGGCGTTGTTCCAGGAGCGCGCCGAGCCCGTGAGGCGGACTGGTCCGGGAGAACGGGCGGGGGAGCGGGCGGGGGAACGGGCGGGGGAGCGCCGGGAGTCGGGGCAGGGGCCGCCTGGTTCCGGGGGTGACGACGTGACTCGGCCGGGGCCGGGGTTCCAGGCAGCGGTCGCGGAGCCCGTCACCGCTCCGGCGGGGGCGGCCCCCGGTGACGGCCGCCTCGGCGAAGGGGACTGGCGCGAGCGGGCCGGGCTCGCGCTGCGGGAGCGCATGCCGCTGTGGTTGCAGACGAGGTGTGGCCTGGAGCGGCGGAGTGTGGTCGCCCTGGCGGTGGTGCTCGTCGTCGCCGCGGCCTTCGCCGTGCAGCACTTCTGGGCGGGCCGGACCCAGCCCGTGCGGGCTCCCGAGGTGGTGCGCGCCGCCGCACCGTACGGGGAGGAGACGGGGCAGGACGGTCGGACCCAGGGGGAGCGGGGGCCGGGAGCGGCCGCCGGGGCGGCGCGGACCACCGGCGTGGAGGGTGCGGCCGGGACCGCCGGAACCGCTGGGACCGCCGGGACGGCCGGGACGGTGGGTGCCGCGGGAGTCGCCGAGATCGTCGTGGACGTCGGCGGCAAGGTCCATGAGCCCGGGATCCATCGGCTGCCGGCCGGTTCGCGCGTCGCGGACGCGCTGCGCGCGGCGGGCGGGGTGAAGCCCGGCACGAACACCGACGGTCTCAACCGGGCGCGGTTCCTCGTGGACGGTGAGCAGGTGATCGTCGGCGGTCCCGCTCCCGCTCCCGCCGCGGGCACGGGGACGGGCGGTACGGGCCCCGCGGGACCGGTCGGAGGGGCGACGGGCGGGGCGGTGCCGGGCGCTCCGCTCTCCCTCAACACGGCCACCCTGGACCAGCTCGACACGCTGCCCGGTGTCGGACCCGTGCTGGCGCAGCACATCGTCGACTACCGCACGCAGCACGGCGGATTCCGTTCCGTGGACGAGCTGCGCGAGGTGAACGGCATCGGCGACCGCCGCTTCGCCGACCTGCGGAACCTCGTACGGCCATGACGACCGCCTCCGATGCTCCGGCGGACTGGGACGGGACCGTTCCGGGCACACCGGCACCCTTGGACGAGACCGCCTCCGAGTCTTCGGCGTGCCTGGATGAGACCGCCTCCGGCTCGTGCCTGAACGGGCCCGCTTCCGGCGCCGCGATGCCCGCTGGCGGGACCGCTCCGGGGCACCGCGCCGCGATGCCCCCTGGTGGGCCCGCTCCGGGGCACCGCGCCGCGATGCCCCCTGGTGGGCCCGCTCCGGGGCACCGGCCCGCCCGGTCGCCGGTGCACGTCTCCTCCGGCAAGCGGCTCGGGCTCGCCCGGCCACGGCAGGAGGGACCCACCGATCTGCGGCTCGTGCCGCCCGCCCTCGCGGCCTGGGGCACGGCGGCACTGGTGCCGGCCGTGCCCGTGGGCTGGGTCGTGGGCATCGTGACCGTCTGCCTCGGCGCCGTCGCACTGCTGGCACTGGCGGGGCGACGACACGGCCCGGCGTCCTCATGGCCGCGGGTGTCGGCCGCGGCCGTGCTGCTGTGCGTCGCGGCGGCGGCCGCCTCGGCCGCACTGCACGGTGCGGACCTGCGGCGCGGCCCGGTGCCCGGGCTGGCGCGGGAGTACGCGACGGTGACCGCCGAGGTCGACCTCACCTCCGACCCCCGGCTCACCCGGCCCCGTGTCCGGGGCGATCGCCTGGCTCCGGCCGCCGTACTGATCGACGCCGAGGTGCGGCGCGTCCACCGGGCGGGGGCCGCCGCGGTGGAGACGCGCACGCCGGTGCTGATGATCGTCGACGTGGGGCCGGCCGACCGGGGCGACGGGGGCGGGCGGCCGTTCGCCGGTGGGCCGGTGGCGTCGGCGTGGCTCGGGCTGCTGCCCTCGACGCGGCTGCGGGTCGACGCCCGGGCGGCACCGGCGATGGCGGGCGGTGACCGGGTGGCGGCCGTGCTGCGGGTGCGTGGCGAGGCGGGTCCGGAGGTGGTGACGCGGCCCTCGGCGGCGCAGCGGCTCGCCGGGCGGTTGCGGGCGGGTCTGCGGGAGGCGACCGACGGGCTGCCGGCGGACGCCCGGGCGCTGGTGCCGGGGCTGGTCGTCGGGGACACCTCGCGGGTCACTCCGGAGCTGGAGGAGGCCTTCAAGGAGACCGACCTCACACACACCTTGGCCGTGAGCGGCGCCAACTTCACGATCCTGCTCGCGCTGCTGCTCGGTCCGCCCGGGCTGGCCCAGCGGGCCGAGCGGCGGGGGCTCGCGCCCCGCCTCGGCATCTCGCTGCGGGGGACGGCGGTGCTCGGCGGTGCGCTGTCGCTCGGGTTCGTCGTGGTGTGCCGGCCGGACCCGAGCGTGGTGCGGGCCGCGGCCTGTGGAGCCGTCGCGCTGGTCGCCCTCGCGACCGGCCGCCGCAGGTCGATGATCCCGGCGCTGGCGACGGCGGTCCTGCTGCTGGTGCTCTACGACCCGCGGCTGGCGCGGAGTTACGGGTTCCTGCTCTCCGTCGTGGCCACCGGCGCCCTGCTCACCCTCGCGCCGCGCTGGAGCAGGGGGTTGCAGCGGCGCGGGGTGCCGCCCGGGCTCGCCGAGGCGCTGGCCGCCGCCGGTGCCGCGCAGGCCCTGTGCGCGCCCGTCGTCGCCGTGCTGTCGGCGCGGGTGAGCCTGGTGGCGGTGCCGTGCAACCTGCTCGCGGAGGTCGCGGTGGCGCCGGCGACGGTGCTGGGCTTCGCCGCGCTGGCCACGGCCCCGGTGGCGATGCCGGTGGCCGAGGCCCTGGCCTGGTGCGCCCAGTGGCCCGCCGAGTGGATCGCGGGCATCGCCCGGACCGGGTCGGCGCTGCCCGGCGCGGGAGTGGACTGGCCGGGCAGTTGGACGGGCGCGGCGCTGCTCGGCACCGTGACCCTGCTCGTGGTGCTGCTGGGCCGGTGGCTCCTGCGGCATCCCTGGTGGTGCGGGGTCTGCGGAGTGCTGCTCCTGCTGGCCGTGGTGCAGCCGCCGCCGCTGACCCGGACGATCACGGGCTGGCCGCCGCCCGGCTGGCGGCTGGTGATGTGTGACGTGGGGCAGGGGGACGCCCTGGTGCTCGCGGCGGGGGAGGGCGCCGCGGTGGTGGTGGACGCGGGACCCGATCCGCAGCGCGTCGACCACTGCCTGCGGACGCTCGGCGTCACGAGGGTCCCGCTGGTCGTCCTCACCCACTTCCACGCCGATCACGTCGCGGGCCTGCCGGGGGTGCTGCGCGGCAGGGCGGTGGGCGCGATCGAGACGACCGGCCTGGAAGAGCCCGCCGACCAGGCCGCGTTCGTGCGGAGACTGGCGGCGGCCCGGCGGGTTCCCGTGACCCGGGCGGCCGCCGGTGAGGAGCGGCGCGCGGGGGAGCTGTCCTGGCAGGTGGTGTGGCCGCCCCCGAGCCCGCCACCGGGTTCTCCTCCGGGCGTGCTGTGGGCGCACCCGGTGCCCGAGGGGCCGAACGACGCCAGCGTCGCGCTGCTGGTCCGCTCGCACGGACTGCGCCTGCTGCTCCTGGGAGACCTCGAACCCCCGGCGCAGCGGGCGCTGGCGAGATCGCCGGCCGCCGAGTCGCTGCGGGGCGTGGACGTGCTCAAGGTCGCGCACCACGGCTCGGCCTACCAGGACCCCGGACTGCTACGCCGGGCGGCTCCGCGACTGGCCCTCATCAGCTGCGGTGCGGACAACCCGTACGGGCACCCGGCGCCCGGCACGGTCGCGGCGCTGCGGGCCGGCGGCGCCGCGGTGTTGCGGACGGACCGGGACGGCGCGCTGGCCGTGGTCGGAGGGGCCGGCCGGCTGAGGGTGGCGCGAGACTGAGGGCATGAACCCAGCACAGGTTGATGCCTACCTCCACCGCCTGGGGGTCGAGCCGCCGGCGTGGCCCACCGTCGACGCGCTGCGCGAGCTGCATCTGCGTCACCTGCAGACCGTGCCGTTCGAGAACCTCTCGATCCACCTCGGCGAGGAGATCGTGCTGGAGGAGAAGCGGCTGCTGGACAAGGTGGTGGGGGCGCGACGGGGCGGGTTCTGTTACGAACTCAACGGCTCGTTCGGGGCGTTGCTGACCGCGCTGGGGTACGACGTGGCGCTGCTTGCGGGGCGGGTGTACGGGGACGGGGAACGGCTCGGCATCCCGTACGACCACCTGGCGCTGCGGGTGCGGACGGTGGACGGGGGTGACTGGCTGGCCGACGTGGGGTTCGGGGCGCACAGCCACCTGCCGCTGGCGTTCGGGGAGCGAGGGGAGCAGGAGGACCCGGCGGGCACCTTCCGGATCCTGGAGGCGGGGCCGGACGCGGCCGGGGCGCGTGGCGGGCACGGCACGGTGGAGGCGGCGGACCTGGACGTGTACCGGGACGGCGTCGCCCAGTACCGGCTGGAGGTACGGCCCCGGGCGCTCGGCGACTTCGTGGCCGGGGCGTGGTGGCACAGCACGTCACCGGTCTCGCACTTCACGCGCTCGCTGGTCTGCTCGCGGGTCACCCGGGACGGAGGGAGGATCACGCTCGGCGGTCGCCGGTTCACGACGACGGCGGCCGACGGCACGCGGGAGGAGAGGGAACTGGGGACGGACGAGGAGGTGCTCGGCGCCTACCGCGAGCGGTTCGGGATCCGGCTCGACCGGGTGCCGGCGGTGCGGTCCACCGGCCCGGACCGGCCCTAGGGGGCGGTTCCGGCGACTCTTCGCCAATGGTGCGCACCACCAGCGACCCGAATGGGGCAGACCAGGCCGGCCCGCGCCGTCGCGGTGGTGGGGCCGGGCATCGGGGTCGTCCTCGATGGGCGGGTCGTGCGCAAGGGCTGAGCGCCCGGTCCGCACGGCGGTGCCGGACAATGTCCGGCGTGAGTGATGTGCGACATGTGCTGGTGCTGCCCGACCGGGACGCCGCGGACGAGGTGATCGAGGCGCTGCGGGAACGGTTCGGGGTCGCCGAGGAACCGCAGCTGGTGCGGGACGCGCTGGCGGGTGAGGACGACGCCGAGGACGCGCAGTGGCTGGTCGTCCTGCGGGACGAGGAGGAACGGCTGGACGCCGGGGAGCTGGACCGCTTCGCGGGCGAGTGGGAGGGCTGGCGTGAGGAGCCGTAGCCACGCGGCGCCGTAGCCCAGGGATGCCATCGCCAGGGGTCATGGCCCGGGACGTCATGGCCCGGGACGTCATGGTCAGGGACGGCGTGCGCGGGCAGAGCCGTGGGGCCCGCTGTCAGTGGCGCGTGGGATGCTTGGCGCGATGGCCAGGAAGACTGCGAATGACGACCCCCTCGCCCCGGTGACGCTCGCCGTGGGCCAGGAGGAGCTGCTGCTCGACCGTGCCGTGCAGGAGGTGGTGGCCGCCGCCAAGGCCTCCGACGCCGACACGGACGTACGGGACCTCACCCCGGACCAGCTGCAGCCCGGCACGCTCGCCGAGCTGACGAGCCCGTCGCTCTTCGCGGAGCGCAAGGTCGTGGTCGTGCGCAACGCGCAGGATCTGTCGGCCGACACCATCAAGGACGTGAAGGCCTACCTCGGGGCGCCCGCCGAGGAGATCACCCTCGTGCTGCTGCACGCGGGCGGGGCCAAGGGCAAGGGCCTGCTCGACGCGGCGCGCAAGACGGGGGCGCGCGAGGTCGCCTGCCCCAAGATGACGAAGCCGGCGGACCGGCTGGCGTTCGTGCGGCAGGAGTTCCGCGTGGTGGGCAGGTCCGCCACGCCGGAGGCCTGCCAGGCGCTCGTCGACGCGATCGGCAGCGATCTGCGGGAGCTGGCCTCGGCGGTCTCGCAGCTGGTCGCGGACGTCGAGGGGACGATCGACGAGGCGGTCGTCGGGCGGTACTACACGGGCCGGGCCGAGGCGTCGAGCTTCACGGTCGCCGACCGGGCGGTCGAGGGCCGGACGGCCGAGGCGCTGGAGGCGTTGCGCTGGTCGCTGGCGACGGGGGTGGCACCGGTGATGATCACCAGCGCGCTGGCGCAGGGCGTCCGGGCGATCGGCAAGCTGTCGTCGGCGCGCGGGGGCCGGCCGGCCGACCTGGCCAGGGAGCTCGGGATGCCGCCGTGGAAGATCGACCGGGTGCGCCAGCAGATGCGCGGGTGGACGCCGGACGGTGTGTCGGTGGCGCTCCGGGCGGTGGCCGAGGCGGACGCGGGGGTGAAGGGCGGGGGTGACGACCCCGAGTACGCCCTGGAGAAGGCGGTGGTCACGATCGCCCGGGCGGCTCGCTCGCGGGGCCGGGCCTGAGCACGACGGCCTGACGGCCCCGACCGAGGACCCGGCCGACGACTCCGCTGGGGATCGGCCAGTCGTTGTCCTGAGTCCCCTCGACGAAGGCCGACCTCCTCGAACACCACCCCGCGCCGTTTCGGCTCCGCCACGGCGGCGTCGATGCCGTCGACCTCCAACGCCATCCGCGTGAAGGTGCCGGGCGAGGCCCCCGCCGACCGGAACAGCGCGAGGAACAGCGCGAGGAACAGCACGAACTGCCCGCCGCCGCACCGGTACAGCGGCCCGCCGGGCCGTTCGTCGGCCGGTTCCAGGCCGGGCTTCTCGGCGTAGAAGCGCCGTGCCCGGTCCATGCGTGCTGGGATGCGTGCCGGCATGCATGCGCGGATACATGCCGAGACGCGTGCCGAGACGCGTGCCGAGACGCGTGCCCGGGACGTGCCGCCGGAGCCGCCCGGGGGGAGAATCGGAAGCGTCAGCCGTACATCGCCAAGCGACGGAGAGGTGGCGAGGGACATGGCTGAACATCCGCACGCGGCGCTGGTCCGCAAGGGATTCGAGGCCTTCTCACGCGGTGACATGGACACCCTGCGCGGACTTAGACGTCGTCTCATTTGGTGAGTCTGCGGTAGCAGATGAGGCTGCAGGCGATGGCCGTGAAGGCCAGGAAGTGCTCGGCCTTGCGTTCGTAGCGG